>JXQG01000068.1 GCA_001007665.1 Candidatus Synechococcus spongiarum SP3
GAGACCACTGGCGGCGATGGGTCTGCCGAGCACGGGGTCATGCTCAGAAGCATGTTCCTCTGGTGACCGCACCCGAATTCTGGATCAGGGGACCAGAGGGAAACTGGCCTTGCGCTGGCTTGGGACTTTGGAAAGCCTGATGGGAAGAGGGAAGAGGGAAGAGGGGAGAGGGGGAAAGGGAATCCCTGCTGTGGCCTGTTGGGCACCTCGAAAATCGCCGTCCCCCTGCCTCAACAAGCCTGCTCACCCATGCGAACCGCCTCTATGACTGACGTTCTCATGGTGAGAATGTACCCCAGAGGGAAGGTCGTCCGATTTTTCGGGGCGCCCTGTTTCAGATTTGTTACGGTTCCGTTGCCCTTCGCTGAGGTGAAGCCGCACAGGACGACCTTTCTTGCGGCATCCCTTTTTTCAGTCTGGATGACAAAGCACATGAATGCTGAAACTGGTTGTCTTGCTGGCGGGGCAGGAGTTTCGTTCCATCAGTAGCGTCCCATCCGCCCCAGAAAAGGCCTGGAAGCCGGGTGAGGGTCGTTGTTGGGAGAAGTCTCGTCCTCGGAAGGCCGGGACCAGGGGGAACGCTCCACGGTCTACAGCACCTTGCCCTGCTGCTTGTGTCGTGTGAAATGGAATCCATAGTCATCCCGGCTGTCGCGCCAACCGGTGATGCCATGGCCCAGCACCGCGGTCAGATCCTTGGTGGTGAGCACCAGAGGAGCATCCGCGGCCTCCGCCAGTCCACGGGCCCGTTGCAGCGGATCCGGCGGCGAGGGGGGTAGCCGGGCCAGGAAGGCGGCAGCCATGGCAGCCAACTGTCGGGAGGCAGGGTCAAGGTTGGGGCTCGGTGCAGTTGGTTCTTGTGCCAGCACCACCTGTGCCTCCAGCGCGTCATGGCTTCGGAGGCTGAAGCTGCTGCCGTCTTTGCCCTGGCTCAGATGCTGATGGAAGCGTTCCGCCAGCGCAACCTGCTCCATGGTCAGGCAATGGCACCGCCCCCGGCGCAGCGGCGTAATCCCCAGGAACACCAGGCGGCGGTTCACGGTCCTGGGGGTCACGCTCCAACGGCGCGCCAACTCCGCCTGGGAGACCAAGGATTCAGCATCGCCCATGGTGATCGCCGTGCCATGTTTGGGTCAGGTCTAGCGGTTGGCGGGGTGTGGAGGCAAGCTAGACCAGCACCCGCCTCGGCACAATAGAGTTGCCATGTCCGGGGAGAGACGTGGAACAGTAGACTGAGGCCATCAGACTTCACCCAACCCCCATGCCCAAGTCCCTGCAACTTGCCCTGGTTGTGCTCCTGGCCGGGGCATCCTGGCAGCCCCTGCAAGCCGCTGCGCCCTGGTGGGAAGATTACGGCGACCAGGAGAATTATCTTTGCAATAATCGATTGGTGTTGCAATTGCGACGTAACGAGCATCAAGCGTCAATTGAGAACTTTTCTGAACCCAACAATACGTTATTTCGGGATCGCACGGTGACTGCTGCGGAACGGTATGCGGGGACCCAGCTCACCCTGGAGCTGCGCGACGACAAGCTAAAACTTGATTACGGTTGGGCATCGCTGCAATGTAAACGCCTCTGGACAAGTTGACTTCATTCCCTCAATTCCATGACCGATCCGTCTGAGCCACTCCCTGATCACTTGGTGCTCCTGGCACTGGCGTTATGTTTGGCCCTCACCTTCGCCTTAGTGTACCGTGTGCGCCCCAGTTCCTGGTATTTCGAATCACAGCCCACACCGGACCTATCCCCTACTTCTGTTGTGGAGTCCTTTGGCAGGGGTGAGTCTTCCCCACATCCTGCGATTGGAGCAGGGTTCACGGTCGGACCACAAGGTTGACCACAGTTCCGTCGTCAGCAATCCCCAGCCATAGCCTTGGTTCAGATGACGATGCCCCGTGAACATTCCTCCGGCGAACACCCTCACGACGATCCGATCCGTCTGGGCTGTTGCCTTGGCATGGACCGTTGCCACAGCCGCCGTTGAGGCGGCAGGCGATGGTGGCGAACCGTCCCTCCCACCCGTGGGGGCCATGGCCGTGGACACTGTCCCCTTGCCGGTCCCGACGTTGATCCCCCTGGGGAGCACCCGGCCCGTCACCTTGACCGCCAGGGATGCCCGGGCCCAGGACGTGCTCATGGGCCTTTTGCACGACACCGGCTATAACTTCACCTTCCTGGATGACCGCCAGGAATCCGCCGTCGAACCACGGGTCACCGTGGACTTCCGGGATGAGTCCCTGGAGCAGGCCGTTCATCTCGTGTTGCTGAGCGCTGGTCTGGAAGGTTATCTGGAGGGTCGCACCTTGATGGTCGGCCCCGGTCTGCTGGGTCGCAACCTCAGGTCCAAGGTGTCCAGGGTGATCCGCCTGAATCAGGTGGACGCGGCTGGCGCGGCAGGGTTTCTGGCCAACCTTGGCGCCACCATGAGCGTGACCCACTCGGTGACCACCACCGCCACCGAGGCCCTCGCCCCAGGTCAAGACGCCGCCACGGTTGCCGAGGCCGACCACCGGAGCCAGGTGGCCAGAACCACGGTCACCGCGGCGGTGTCCGAGTTTGGAGGACAGCAGGGTCCGTTGCGGGGGCTGCGGGGAACCACCGATGAACGGCTCAACACCATCACCATCGTGGGGCCGGCAGACCTGGTGGATATTGCCCAGGCTTATCTGCAGCAGATGGACCGGCGCAAACGTCAGGTTGCCGTGAAGGTGCGCATCATGAACGTGGACCTCAATCGGAGCGAGACCCTGGATCATAGTTTCTCCGCACGGATTGGTGATACGTTCATTGTTGGCCAGCCAGGGGAAGCGCTCTTCAATGTTGCTGTTTCCAAGTCCGCAGAACTGCTGGGGACGGGAACCTCCGAGAACAAGGCCAGTGGCGGTTCCCCTTCGTCAGGACTTCGGGATCCAAATTATTCTTTTTATTCCCAACTTGAAGCCGCGATTGTCTCTTCCGAAGTGAATCTTTTGGCTGAACCAACGCTGTTGGTCCAGGAAGGAGAATCAGCCAGCATTAACACAACCACCAGCGTAATTACCGGGAACACCACCACAACCAGTCCATCAGGGATCACCCAAACCAGCCAGGAGCGGGAGCAGGCAGGGTTAAGTCTGAAGGTTGATGTGAGCAAAATTGACGACAATGGATTTATCTCCCTCAAGGTGAGTCCCAGGGTGTCTGTCCCCGCACCCGCCGGTATCCAGAACGGCGTGCCCATCTTCAATATCACCGAGCGGGCCTTGTCCTCCGGCAGCGTGCGCCTGAGGGACGGACAAACGTTGGTTCTCAGCGGCGTGATTCAGGACTCGGACCGGGAGCAGGTGACCAAGTTGCCCTTGTTGGGTGACCTGCCCCTGCTGGGGACGCTGTTTCGCGGATCCAGCCGGACGCGTGAAAAGACGGAACTCATCATCCTGGTAACCCCGTCCCTCCTTCAGGAGGATCAGCCGCTGGCGCTCCGGCCTTAGGAGACCACTTGCTGCCGCTGCCGCATCAGGGGGCCGATGGTGAGCCCGCCCACCAGCAGAAGGGTGAACACGGCAATCAGGAACGGGGTACGGGGTGTCAGATAGGTGAACAGAATCCCTGCAGTGATGGGGCCGACGGACGCTCCCAGGCTTTGCAGGGCCTGCAAACTGCCCAGGGCTTGCCCCTGGCTGCCGGCAGCCAGCCGCCGGGAGATGATGGCCCTCAGGGAAGGCACCAGCAGGCCGATCCCCATGGCCCACATGACCACGGCGCTATCCACCAGCGGCTTGGCCATGACATCCAGGGCAGTTGTAGCGGGTCGAGCCAGGCTGACCAGCAGGCAGCCCAGCAGCATCAGGCCGATCCCCATGGGAACCAGACGTTGTTCCCCCAGCCATTTGCTCAACGGTCCCAGCAGGACACCCTGAACAACAATGGCCACGCCCCCCAGCAGTGCGAAGGCATGACCCACGTCCGTCGCCTGCCATTGCAACTCCAGGCTGACAAACGGTACGAGAATCGTCACGCAACTGTAGAGAACAATAAAAAACAAACCAAACCCCAGGCTCAAGCGACCCACGCGGGGGTTGCCCAGGGTTTGAATCATGTTCCAGAAGGGGTTGAAGGCGCTCAGGCTGAGGGAAGGGTGCCGTGCCGTGCGGGGAAGGGTTTCAGAAAAAAACAAAAGGGTTAGCAGCAGGTTCAGCAAGGCGACGACAACTCCCATGGCAATGGGAAGCGACAGATGCACGCCCATCAGCCAGCTTCCTGCTCCAGGTCCAATGATGAAGCCCAGGCCAATGGCGACCCCCACCAGACCCAAGGCCCGAGCGCGCTTCGCCGGCGGAGTCACGTCAACGATCACAGCCTGGGCGGTGGCGGCGGTGCCACCGGCCACCCCATGCAGGCTGCGGCCAACAAACATCAGGGTCAGACCCACGGACGCACCGGGACCCACCAGCAACCTGGTGCCCAATATGGCGCCAAGGCCAAACAAGCTCACACTGAGAGCCGTGCCAATGATGCAGATAATCAGCACCGGCCGCCGCCCGAAATGGTCACTCAGGGAGCCAATCACCGGAGTGGCCAAAAATTGGGACGCAGCGTAGCTGCCCCCCAGGAGTCCCACCACCAGTCCCACATGCTGGGCGTCCACCAGCGGCGCCACCAAAAATGTCAGCAGGGGAAAGACCATGCTTTCCCCAATACGGTCATTGAGGAGCGTGACGAAGGCGCAGAGCAGGGCTATGGATTTCGTCCGGCTCACAGTTCAGGCTGCCATGATTATGTCCAGCCAAACCGTGGGGGCCTGCGTGGATTGGCGCGGAACAATCCTAGACCACAGACCGGTCTCGGCAAGCAGCACGGCCATGGGATTGCCGTTGCCCGGCAAGATGCAAGCGGCTCAGCCGGACAGTAAACTGTGATTGGCCGTTGACTTCACTCTGTCCAGTTACCTTGCCGCAGCGCTCCAGCTCACCAGTTCGCCTGACCCCGATGCCAACCTGCAGGCGGCGGAAGAGCAGATTGACCTGGCTGCACGCCAGGGTGCTGCCCTGGTGGGCCTGCCGGAAAACTTCGCCTTCCTGGGGGATGACCAGCAAAAGCTGGCGTTGGCGCCCATGCTGGCGGAGCGGTGCAGCCAGTTTCTGGTCACCATGGCCCACCGCTATCAAGTGACTCTGTTGGGGGGTGGCTTCCCCGTGCCCGCGGGTGATGGCGCGGTTTACAACCGGGCCGAGCTGGTGGGCCGGGACGGGCAGCTACTGGCCCGCTACGACAAAATTCACCTCTTTGACGTGAACCTGCCCGATGGGAACACGTATCAGGAATCCGCCACCGTGCGCTCCGGTGACGACAGCCCGCCAGTGGCACACGTGCCTGGGCTGGGCTGCCTGGGGCTTTCCATTTGCTACGACGTGCGTTTTCCCGAGCTCTATCGCTTCTTGGCCAGCCGCGGCGCCCAGGTACTGTTGATTCCCGCGGCGTTCACCGCCTTCACGGGGAAGGATCACTGGGAAGTGCTGCTGCGGGCCCGGGCTATTGAAAACACCTCCTACGTCTTTGCCCCTGCCCAGACCGGAGTGCATTACCGCCGTCGTCAGAGTCATGGACATGCCATGGTGATCGACCCCTGGGGAACGGTTTTGGCGGATGCGGGCGCCAGCCCCGGCGTGGCCATGGCGGAGATGCGCACGGACCGTCTGGAGCAGGTGCAGCGCCAGATGCCCAGCCTGTGTCACCGCAAGCCGTCCCTTTTCCCTCTCCATCCGTGAGCCGGATCCACGTCCATGTCCTGGGTCCATCATCTGGAAGATCTGCCCATCGGCCTGTTTGATAGCGGACTGGGGGGGCTGACGGTGCTCCATCAACTGCAGCGCCTCCTTCCTGACGAACCCCTGCTCTATCTGGCGGATTCTGCTCGCCTGCCCTACGGAGAACACTCCCCAAGCCAGATTCGCGCCATCGCGGAAGAAGCAGCCCACTGGTTACGAGCCCGCCGGGTGAAGGCCGTGGTCATGGCCTGCAACACCATGAACGCCTTGGCCGCTGACGTGATCCGTGCCCAAGTGAGGGTGCCAGTGGTGACCTTGATTGACTCCATGGCGGCCAGCTTGAGCCTGAATCCCGGGGATCACGTGGTGGTGCTGGCCACGGCAGCCACGGTGGACAGCGGCGCCTATGGCTGCGCCATCCACCGCCACTTCCCCACGGTGCGGGTGCAGGAAATTGCCTGCCCGGAGCTTGTCCCCGCCATTGAAGCGGGAGAGCGGGACTCGGAACGCCTGGAGCAGGCCGTCACCAACTATCTGGCTCCCATCCTCCACAACCCCCGTCCGATTCAGGCCCTGATCCTCGGATGTACCCACTACCCCATTGTCAGCCCCCTGCTGCAGCGCCTCCTGCCCTGGCCGGTACCCCTCCTGGATCCCGCCTTGCCAGCGGCGAGGGCGCTGCAACAGTTGGTGCAGGCCACGGGCCTGGCCACCCACCGGCGCCGGGGCTCCATGCAGTTCTGCTGCACGGGGCAGACCACCCACTTTGCGGCGGAGGTGTCCAATTGGCTGAAGCAACCGGTCCAAGTTGAGCAGGTGAGGCTGCAACCCGTGCTCCTGGGTCACTAGAATCCAGGCCAGTCAAGGCATTGCATGGCCTCGGTCGCTCAAGTGTTGCAGCCGGTGGAGGCCGACCTGGAGGTGCTCCTCGGCAATTTACGAGACCTGATCGGGGCGGGGCATCCCATCCTCCAGGCAGCAGCGGAGCATCTGTTCCAGGCTGGCGGCAAAAGGCTGCGCCCCGCCCTTGTGCTCATGCTGGCCCGGGCCGTTAGCCCTGGTGAACCCATGGATCAGCGGCAACGGCGGCTGGCGGAGATCACCGAGATGATCCACACCGCCAGCCTGGTCCATGACGACCTGGTGGATGAAGCCTCCACCCGGCGGGGCGTGGCCACGGTGCATCACCTGTTTGATCCCCGCATGGCGGTGCTGGCGGGTGATTTCCTCTTCGCCCAGGCCAGTTGGCACCTGGCCAATCTGGGCAGTCTGGAGGTGGTGCGGCTCCTCTCCCGGGTGATCATGGATCTGGCGGAGGGGGAGGTTCGACAAGGAATGAATCGGTATGACAGCGGTCAGACACTGGAGGACTACCTGGAGAAGAGTTACCGCAAAACAGCCTCCCTCATGGCCAACAGCGCCCGGGCGGTGGGGGTGCTGGCGGGGTTGGCGGAGCCGCGGCTGGAGAGCCTCTACCAGTTTGGTCGCCAGTTGGGCATGGTCTTCCAGGTGGTGGATGATTACCTTGATTTCACCGCCAGCGACCAGCAACTGGGCAAACCTGCCGCCTCCGACTTGCGGGCCGGTTACCTGACGGCGCCTGCCATCTTTGCCCTGGAGCAAGACTCCCGCCTGGCGGAGCGGGTGGAGCGCCGCTTTGTCGAGCCTGGCGACCTGGAGGCGGCCCTCAGCACGGTGCGGCGGGGCTCCGGTCTGGAGCGCACCCATGCCCTGGCCCACGGCTTCGCCCGGGACGCGGAAGCGGCCCTGGCCTGGTTGCCCCCCAGCCAGGAGAGGGAGGCCCTCCTGGGGCTGCCGGAAGTGGTGTTGCGTCGGCTCAATTAATGGCGGGCCGGTTCCCGTGTTTCAACTGCTTTGCTGCAAAACCCGAATCCCGGATCAGCGAACCAGGAAAAGTCGTGGCTTCCCCATTGAAGCTGTTGCCCCCGTCCAGCCGTTGCCGCCCCTGCTGCGCCCCTTGTTGCGCCTCTAAGGACAGGGAACGATAAAGGCGCTTCCCCTCGGGCCTGCTTATCCAGAACTGGTGTTGTCAAGCACCTTGCATGCGGTAAAAATTATCAACGGGCAGTCAGTCTATTTCCATGCACCAGCCAGCCCCATGCCTGCTTGGTCGTTTGTCATTGCCTGGTTCTCCATCATTACCCCCGTTCTGGCCTTTGGCACGTTCCTGTTCATGGTGCTGCGAGCAGACCTGAAGGCCATACGGGAAGACATGGGGGCCAGCGAGACCCACCAGCGGGAAGACGTGAAGGAGCTTCGGGAGAAAGTGGATGCCCTGCCCTTGAAGATCATGGCGATGCTGAGCAAAGCGCTCCGCTAACCCCCACGCCCTGGCCCACGGTTTCGCCTGGGACGTGGAAGCGGTCCTGGCCTGGTGCCCCCCAGCCAGGAGAGGGAGGCCCTCCTAGGGCTACCGGAGATGGTGTTGCGGCGGCTCAATTGATGGCGGGCCGGTTCCCGTGTCTCAACGCCTTCCCAAGGGCGCCACGAAAAATCGCCGTCCCCTGCCTGAAAAAAACCTGACTGACTTTCTCATGGTGTGAGGGTATCCCATAGAGCAAGGTTGTTTGATTTTTCGTGGCGCCCCTGAGTCTCATGGCCAACATTATTTAAGTCAATATTATTTAAATTAACTTTTCATTATGAAATCAACCCAAGATTCCTAATGACAATTTCCATTATTTTCCAAATGGAACTGACATCAGCGTTTTAGTCATTTCCCTTGGAGGCCTTGACCTTGTAGCATAAAACACTTGACAGCCTGCCACCCATAGCCTATAGTTCACCTATCACTCTATATACTGAGATTATGCGCCGTAGCAGTCTAGGCAAAGCACACCGTAAAGGAACTACCCTCATAGAAGCTGACGAGACTTGTCCTCATATTGGCGGTAAGCGCAAGAATATGTCTTACGAAAAACGCAAAGAGCCAAAAGGGCGTGGGCCAGTTGGTAAGGGGGCTGTTGCTGGTGTGAAAGACCGCACAGCAAGCAAGGCCATCACATCGTTTCGCCATCCCGGCCTGAAGGAGCTCTACGAAGAGGGGAAATCACGGCATGTGAGCCCGGCGCATCAAGAGAAGCTCCGACACATTCTGGCGACCCTGGACCATAGCAGCAGACCAGGAGACATGAACCTGCCGGGATTCCACCTGCACCCGTTGAAAGGCAAGCTCAAGGGACACCATGCAGTCTCGGTCTCAGGCAACTGGCGGGTGACGTTCCGGTTTGAGGATGGCAGGGCAGTTGCTGTAGACTATGTGGACTACCACTAAGCAGGGTTTGAGCAAGTGAGTCTGCACAACCCGCCCCATCCAGGCGGCGTGATCAGGCGCCAGTGCCTGGAGCCCATGGGACTCGCCATCCCACAGGCTGCCCAAAAGCTTGGCATCACACGGCAGGTCCTGTCGGAAGTGCTCAATGAACGTAAGGGACTCTCGCCGGAGATGGCGAGACGGCTGGCTGAGGTGTTCGGCTCCACGGCGGAGACCTGGCTGGGGATGCAGACGGCCCATGACCAGTGGCAAGCCCACAGCGCCAGCCGCTACGAGACCCGAAATCCCAATGCTTGTGATCAAGCGGTGGCCCTGTGATCCCGCTGATGGGGCCGGTGTCCCGAAGGAGCCCTGACCAGGGGGAAAGTGCAAGACTTCATGGCGGACGGTGAGAAGAGGTCCTCCGGGGGTCTTGAATGGAGCCACGTTACTGGCTGGAATCCATGGCTTCTGCCGGCATTGAATCTGTCCTCCACGAAGCGCGCTGCTTTGCGCCCCCCACAGATGTGCAGCAGCAAGCCCGTATTGGCGGCATAGCCGCCTACACCGCCCTGGCGGAGGAAGCGCAACGGGATCCAGAAGCATTTTGGGGTCGTCTGGCCCGCCAGGAACTCCACTGGTTTGAACCTTTCCAGGAGGTGCTGGATTGGCGTGCAGCCCCCATGGCCCGCTGGTTCAGCGGCGGCCGCACCAACGTGGCGTTCAACTGCCTGGATCGCCACCTGGCCCATGGGCGGGCGGAAAAAACCGCCATCCTCTGGGAGGGGGAGCCCGGTGACGTGCGGCGGCTCAGCTACCGGGACCTTCACCGCCAGGTGTGCCGCTTTGCCAACGTGCTCAAAGGCCTGGGTGTGGGCAAGGGGGATCTGGTGGCATTGTACATGCCCATGGTGCCGGAGGCGGCCATCGCCATGCTGGCCTGCGCCCGCCTCGGTGCGCCCCACTCCATTGTGTTTGGCGGCTTCTCTGCAGAAGCCCTACGGGACCGCCTCATTGATGGCCAGGCCCGGGTGGTGATCACCGCCGATGGGGGGTTCCGCAAGGACAAGGCGGTTCCCCTCAAGCCGGCCGTGGATGCGGCGTTGGCGGGTGACGCCTGCCCCAGTGTGCGGGACGTGGTGGTGGTGCGCCGCACGGAAACACCCGTCACCATGACCCCTGGCCGGGACCACTGGTGGCATGGGCTCATGGAGGAGGCCAGTGAAGACTGCCCCGCCGAACCCATGGACAGCGAGGACCGTCTGTTCATCCTCTACACCTCCGGCTCCACGGGCAAACCCAAGGGGGTGGTCCACACCACGGCGGGCTACAACCTGTGGGCCCATCTCACCTGCCAATGGGTCTTTGATCTGCGGGAGGACGACGTGTATTGGTGTACCGCCGACGTGGGCTGGATCACGGGGCACAGCTACATTGTCTACGGCCCCCTCTCCAACGGCGCCACCACCGTGATGTACGAGGGGGCCCCCCGCCCCGCCAAACCCGGAGCGTTCTGGGAGCTCATCGAAAAACACCGCATCACCATCTTCTACACCGCGCCCACGGTGATCCGGGCTTTCATGCGGGCCGGTCGCCGGATTCCCGATGGTTATGACCTGTCGTCCCTGCGGCTGCTGGGCACGGTGGGGGAACCCATCAACCCGGAAGCCTGGATGTGGTACCGGGAGGTGATCGGCGGTGGCCGCTGCCCCGTGCTGGACACCTGGTGGCAGACGGAAACCGGCGGCATGATGATTGCCCCCCTCCCCGGCGCCACCACCCTCAAGCCCGGCTCCGCCAGCCTGCCCCTGCCGGGCATTGCCGCCGACGTGGTGGATGAAGCGGGCCGGAGCCTCCCTGCTGGACAAGGGGGCTACCTGGCGCTGCGGCAACCATGGCCGGGCATGATGCGCACCGTCCATGGAGACGAAGAATGTTTCCGCAAGAGCTATTGGGGCGCCTTGCCCCCTGCCGACGGCAAGCCCATCTACTTTGCCGGGGATGGCGCCCATCGGGACGAGGACGGGTATTTCTGGATCATGGGTCGAGTGGATGACGTGATCAACGTCTCCGGCCATCGCCTGGGCACCATGGAAATCGAATCCGCCCTGGTGAGC
>JXQG01000117.1 GCA_001007665.1 Candidatus Synechococcus spongiarum SP3
TCAGATAGAGAACATAACGCATGAACTGCAAAGTATCTCCTAATCCCTGTTCGCTCACGAGGATCAGACTTTCTCCTGGCGCAAGATTGCTGCCGGTCCACCGTTCTACTTGGGGATGAGCGTGTGGTTGCGGGTTGTCTTTTACCTGAAATCGCCATTCGTATCCCTTCCAGCCACTCTCGTAGTCACCTGATAAGAGCTGGACTTGCGAGAGGTTACAGTGGGCATCTGGATAGTCGGGATTGATGGCCAGTGCTTGCCAAAAGGCATCGATCGCTGCTTGTACATCACCCTGGTCTTTTAAAGAAATGCCGAGATTGTTATAGGATTCTGCATGGTTGGGATTGATGGCAAGTGCTTGGCGGAAGATATTGACCGAGGCCTGCAAATCACCCTGTACATTTAAGGCAATACCCAGGTTGTTATAGGCTTCTGGATAATTGGTTTTGATAGCTACTGCTTGACGAAAGGCGTCGATAGCGGCCTGTAAATCACCTTGTTCATTCAGAGCAATGCCCAGATTATTATAGGCTTCTGGATAATTTGCTTTGATAGCCACTGCTTGACGAAAAGCATTAATCGCGGCCTGAAAATCATTCTGTTCTAGCAAGGCAATACCGAGATTATTATAGGTATTTGGCAAATTTGGATTGATAGTAAGTGCTTGACGATAAGCATCAATGGCGGCTTGTAAATTACCCTGGCTCTTCAAGACAATGCCCAGATTATTATAGGCTTGTGGATAATTAGAATTGATAGACAGTGCTTGGCGGTAGGCATCAATAGCGGCCCTAAAATTATACTGTTTTTTCAAAGCATTTCCCAGATTGAAATAGGTATTTGGCAAGTTAGGATTGATAGACAGTGCTTGACGATAGGCATCGATCGCGGCCGGCAAATCGCCCTGGTCCTTCAGGGCAATGCCCAGATTGGAATAGACTTTTGGCAAGTTGGGATTGATAGCCAGTGCTTGACGATAGGCATTAATAGCGGCCTGTAAATCACTCTGCTCTTTCAAGGCATTGCCCAAATTGTTATAAGCATCTGGCAAATTGGGGTTAATAGAAATAGCCTTTCTGAGCCAGTAGATTATCTCCTGTGTTCTCCCTTGCATCCCACAGACAGTGGCCAGATTGCAAAAGACTGTGTAGCTGACGGCCCCTTCTTCAATGAGTGTTCTGTAGATGACTTCAGCTTCCTCAAGATGACCTTGTTGCAGTTGCTCCAGGGCGTGTTGTTCCTTTTCCCGCTGCATCCTGTTCATCGTGCTTGGCTGACCAGATCATGAGCCTACCCTCTCTCGCCAATTCTGGCAACTACGAGGGCGCCTTGAAGGGTCGGGCAACCTTTCCCATGGGATGCCTTCTGGCCACGGGAAAGTCAGTTGCGGAGGTAGTTTGCGGCGACCAGCAGGCTTTCTCAAGCGGGGAAAGGGAGGTTTTCCAGGTTGACCTACGCCTGGCCTGGTCTCCTTGGGTTGCCAGCAAACGCCTCCAGGGCGCCACGAAAAATCTCCATCCCCAGGCCGCAGCAGTGCTCCCTTCCCCCATTTTCCCTCTTCCCATCAGGCTTCCCCCAAGCATTGAACTACGGCAAGGGGCGCTTCCCTTGGATTCCCCTGATCCAGAACTCGGGCATTGCAGCGTTTGTCGCTGCTGCTGACGCTGAAGGCGGCCTGATCGGGCCTGGTCACCGTCGGCCCCTGCATGGTCCACACCGGTCATGGTGATGCTCTGGGCAGTGTTCCCGTTGCTCCGAGGTCAAGGTGAGGGGACCGGAGACGGCGCCTTCCGCCTCATCGGTGCTGCTGAGCATGACGGTCACCTCGGCAGTGGACCGGGCAGCCGGTTTGGACACTCTCTCAAGTCCTGATGTCTGATCTCCTCTGGATGGCTGAGGAGCGCCTCCAATGCGATGGTCACACGCTCCATCACCTCTGACCAATTGCCCCGCTCCTGCTGTCGAAAGAGCCGCATAGAGGGGTACCAGAAGCTGCGTTCCCCTTCCACGCCCCAGCGCCATTCGGGCGTTTTGACCAGCAGCAGCCAAGTGGGGTGGCCCATCCCTGCGGCCAAGTG
>JXQG01000069.1 GCA_001007665.1 Candidatus Synechococcus spongiarum SP3
CCCGGTGTAACGATAGCTGGTCGCCAGCCATTTGGGATGGCTCTTGCCGATACAACTGCAGTGGCCTGATTGTCTTGACCGATGAACCAGTCCAAACAGCCGTGAACTTTCCAGATTTCAACTGTGCGGGCTCTCTGGTCGCCCTGTTTAAAGTGTAGCCGCAAGTTAGGCTGTTGTTGCTGGCGTAAGTATCCGTAGCTGAAGCCCGTGTAGTGACAACATCTAGATCTGCTGGCACAGTCTGCAGCATACTCTGCCAATCGATCATAGTTGGTTGTCACTACCGAGACCGTTCGATTTGTGCTACTGAACAGGTGCTCGTATAGCTTGATGAGAGGAAGGTGATTCATATTACCAAGAACCTTCTCAAATACGCGTGTATCTGCTTTGCTGATTAGATCCCATGTCTGCACTACAATATGATTCGACAGCTTTTCACTCAGTTCAATTGCTTGAAGTGCGCTTTCGAGATCTTTGGTATCATCGAGTTTGGCAATGAACTCACGCCACAAATTTTCATCTGTATTGGACAGTTTTCCGTTCGATATGGAGCCTTTCAAGTGGTCCGCTAATTCTTTCATACTCGGCAGGCCCTCTGGAATTGAAGCACCGCTACCAAGCACGATCACAGGAGATTTCCGAAGGCATTTCTGGCCGTCTTTCACTGCAATTTCAAGCTTTTCTTTATTTGTCTGATCTCTATCAATGCATTTAAGGTTGCGCTCATCACTCATTGATGCCTGGGCTAAACCATCTGAGTTGGATTCACCTGGAAAGCTGGCTGACGGTTGGGGCATGGCTGAGCTTGGAGGATTGAAGCGCTTTGGGGGGTCTCGAACAGAAAAAAGAGATTTCCGTCGGTTAGCATTGAAGCTGATCCTAGCAGGACTGCTGAGACTGGATTGCCCAGAAAACCGAACCACTCAGCCCCCTCCCATCCCCACCAACGCCCCCGGCAACCCCTCCACAATCCCCACAGTCTCAACGGAGAGGTAGACGATGCGCCCCACAGCGGCAATAAAGGCGGCCTCATCAGGAAACCAGCCGTTGGGGTCGTTGCGGATGCCGCTGTGTTTATCGGTGGTGACGCGATAGCGATCCATGAACCAGCCCAGGGGCGTGCGGCCATTGACCTGGTAGCGGTGGGCTTCTGGCGGAATGCCTTTGAGGTGCAGGTGATCGTTCACCACCAACACATCCTGATTCTCCCCAACCAGGCGCATGGCGCGGCGCGTGAAGAGGGGGCCAGTGCCGGTGGCTTCGGGAGTGAGGGCATATTGGGGGCCGGTTTCATAATTGAGGTGGAGGGTGGCGAGGGCTTGGCCGGCTTGGGCAAAGGCCTGGAAATCCAGGGCAAAGGGAATACGCGGCAGGGATTTGGCCAGGTCATTGGCGAAGCGGGCGCGAAAATCCGGGGCGTGCAAGACGCCGTAGACATAATCGAAGATGGCGTCCTTGGTGATGCCGGGATCTTGGTAGTGGGAGCGAAAAGCGGCCAGGGTTGTGTCGGGGATGTTGTCAACGCGCTCCAGGCCGGGGGTTTCATTCAGGAGGGAACGGGCTTTGGTGTGGATGAAGCGGTAGCGGGGGAAGCATTGGCCGAAAGCCATAAAATGGCGGTCTGGCATACAATCCACCATCAGGGCTGAGAAGGGTTTGGTGGAGCCGATGCCGGGGACGCAGATGGCGCGGTTGTTGCTGGTATGGGTTGGGAAGATGCTGTCTTGCTGGGATTTTTCGTTCACAAGTATGT
The DNA here is from genome assembly GCA_001007665.1 of Candidatus Synechococcus spongiarum SP3. Lineage (GTDB taxonomy): Bacteria > Cyanobacteriota > Cyanobacteriia > PCC-6307 > Cyanobiaceae > Synechococcus_B > Synechococcus_B spongiarum_B. The sequence continues at coordinate 1,754 of JXQG01000069.1, forward strand.
AGTCAACATAGCAATGCTGCTTGACAAAGGGCCGGTACTGGGTTGCCCAGATGTTATTGGTCGAGTAGGTGATTTTCTTCTGACGTCGCAGGTTGTTTTTCAGTTCCCGATTCCATCGAACATGTGACGAGTGTTGCTCAATGATTCTGTTAAGACCTTCTGAATCATTTCCGCCTGAACTCCATTCATATAACGCATCACAGTAATCTTGAACCATTCTGCGGGCATTATTGGAACAGGCGTCATGGGAAAAGTTGTAGATATAGGCGTCACGGCTTGTCTCGTAACCATTGCTAAATAACCCAAAGATGGCATCGTCGATTCTGCCAGCCTTGGCCTCTTTTGACCCCACAGGATAAAAGGTTTCAAAGGCCTCATCCCGCTGTCCGATCCAATCGTGGTGCCTGTCCGGCTGGATCTGCTGCCAATCCTCAATGCCGCTGATTGCCCCCCATTCCCGCAGCTTGCCCAATTTCTGTTCCCGGGAGAGATAATCGCCAATGTCGCGGTAGAAGATGCGGCAGCCCTGATGGCTTGCCTCAGGATTGCACACCAGGAGCGTGATGGCGACGGGAGCCCGTGAGCCCTGGCCGAAAATCTTGCCCCCTTCCTGGCGTGACCGCTCACCTTGTGTGCGTTGATTACCCCGCAAATTGAGCACGTAAACAGAAGAAAACTCCTCCGCCAGACAAGCGCGCACACCGGCATCCACGTTGCCGTCAATCCAGGAGCCGTTGGTGACAAAGGCCACCACGCCCTGGTCTTTGATGCGATCTGATGCCCAGCGGATGGCCATTTTGTAGCTGTCGTACAGACTGTTCTTGTTGGTGGCGCTGGAGCGGGCCGCGAAGGTTTGGGCAACCCGTGCCCCAAGCTGGGGATAGCTGGCGTTGGGGTTGTTGTCGGCAGAGCTGCGCTGGCCTGCGGACCAAGGCGGATTGCCCACGATGACGCGGATGTCCAGTTCTTTTTGCCGTTTGCGGCGCTGGGAGTTATCGGGAAAGAGGTCTTGCAGGGTGTCGTCGTTGGCGTTCAGGGCGAAGGTGTCCGTCAGGCAGATGCCGGCAAAGGGACGGTAGTCGCTGCCAGTGGCATCTTGGAAGGCCACTTCAATGTTCACCGAGGCGATGTAGTAGGCCAGCAGCACGATTTCGTTGGCGTGCAGTTCGGGAGGCTGGCCGTTGCCGCCGTATTTGCGGAGAATCTGCTCCGGCGACAACAAGCCGGATTGCAGCATCCGGGTGATGAAGGTGCCGGTGCCGGTGAAGGGATCCAGGATCTGCACGTCAGGTTCACCCAGGGCGCTGCTAAACTCTTGCGCCAGCACGTCTTGAACGGAGTGCAGAATAAAGTCCACAATTTCTACCGGCGTATAGACAATGCCCAGCCGTTCGCTCACCCTGGGGAAGGCCTTGCGGAAAAATTTGTCGTAAAGCTCCACCACAATGGCTTGCCGCGCCTGGGCGCTGGTGGCCCCTTGCACCCGGCGGCGCACGGAGTCATAGAACGGGTCCAGGCTCTCGGCTTCCACGGCAATGCCGGAGGGACGCAGCACGTCCAGAACGGTTTGCATTCCCTGGCTCACCGGATTGCGCCGCGCCGCTGCCGCCTCGCCAAACAGGGCGTCAAACACCGGCTGGGTCACCATGTGTTGGGCCAGCATCTCGATGGCGTCGTCTTCGGACACGTCGGGATTGAGATCGTCCCGCAACTCTTTCAAGAACGCTTTGAACACCTGCCGCTCCGCCTGGCCAGCCTCCACCAGAGCCCGGATGCGGACAATATGGGCCTGGGCAATGCGGGCCACGTCCGCGGCCCAGTCTTCCCAATAGCGCTTGTTGCCGCACTTTTCCACCATGCGGGTGCGGATGGCATCCGGTAGGCCCTCGAAGACTGTCAGATTGTGGTAGGCCACCGCAGCTTTGGCGGTATCCGGATCGGCGGCGGCTTGTTCGCCACCGTCTGCCGCCATGGACGGTCGCCAATCCGCCAGGGTGATGATGGAGATGTGCTGCCCGGCCTCCCCCATCTCCAGGCGGTTGAGCATCCCCTCAAAGCGCTCGTCGTGGCTGCGGATGGCGTTCAGCATCTGCCAGACCGTTTGCCAGCGCTTGTCGTCGGCAAGAAATTGTTGAGGTGAAACCAGCGACGGCACCACCACCGGCAGGATCACGTAGCCCAGCTTCTTGCCCGGCGCTTTGCGCATGACCCGCCCCACCGCCTGCACCACCTCGATCTGGCTCTTGCGGGGGTGCATGAATAGGATGCCGTCCAGAGCGGGCACGTCCACTCCTTCGGTGAGGCAACGGGCGTTGGTGAGGATGCGGATCTCCCCTGGCGGCGTCTCCTCCAGAAAGGCCAGGGCCTCGGCTCGGGCCGTGGCGTTGAAGGTGCCGTCCACATGGCGGGCGCTGACGCTGGGCACCGCCTCACCGCCACCGCACACCTGCCGGCCATAGGCCTCCGCCACGTCGCCAATGCTTGCTTCCAGCGCCTTGGAAGACTTCACCAGGTTGCAGAAGGCAATGGCGCGGCCCATGGGCGCCCGGTCTCCCTCGGGAAACTGCTCCCCGTCCATCTTGGCTAGGGCCCGCAGGCAGCCGATCATCTTCCCCTGCTCGTCAACGGTGAGCGTTTTGCCTTCCGCCACGTTGCGCAGGCGGATGCCGGCAGCCAGGGATTCGGGCACCGTGAGCACAATCACCCGATAGTCGGAGAGCAGGCCCCGCTCCACCGCATCCCCAAAGCGGGTCTCGTGGAGCATCAGGCCGTAGCGCTCCTCGTCGTCCATGGAGCACAAGGCGGCGGCAAACTCCCCGGCCCGGTTGCGGGCGCTCTGGGCATACACCTTGGGGGTGGCGGTCATGTAGAGCCGTCGCTCCGCACGGAGGCGGGTGTTGTCGTGGATGAGCACAAAGGGGGAGGGGTCCTCGCCGGGGATGAAGGCGCCGGCCGTGCGGTGGGCTTCGTCCGCTACCGCCAGGTCAAAGTCCGGCAGTCCATGCTCCTGTTGGGCTGCGCCAATCATGGGTGAGGATTGATAGGTGGCAAACACCACGGTCATGGCGTTGGGGGCCGCCGGGGTGGCCTGGCTGGCCAGCGCGGTGGCATCCGTGGTGGCGGGCCAGGCCAGATCCAACACGTCCATATCGGCAGTGTCGGCGTTGTTGCGGCGGGGACGGCCCGTCTGATTGTCGGAGCACACCGCAAAAGCACGGACGGGCAGGCGGGCATCATCCAGCCAGGCCCGCAGGGTCTGGGAGAGCAGCGCCAGGCTGGGCACCAACACCAGCACCCGCCCCCCTGGGCCGGCGATGCCCTCGGCAACCCTCAAGCCCACCAGGGTTTTGCCGGTGCCACAGGCCATCAGCAGCTTGCCCCGGGCGCCGCGCGCCTTGAGGTGGGCCAGGGCGCTGTTGATGGCCGCCCGCTGGTGGGGCCGGAGCGTTTTGGCCGGTTCCCGCCCACTGATGGCACCGGATTGGACAAACTCGGCCCAGCAGACAGGGCTGGCCTTCAAATCATGGAGACCCATGCGCTGCACCGGCTTCTCCTGCTGCCGCAAGGTCTCTTCCGCCTTGACAGACCAATCCCGCCCCGTGGTGTCCATCCAGATGCGACGACGAAACTCGGGTCGCCCGGATGCCGCCAGGAAAGAATCAATTTCCACCTTGGCGATGCTGCCTTGGGTCGCCCGGAATTTGCATTGGATCGCCGCGTAAGCCCCCGGCTCGTCCCTCAACTCCGCCACCAGGTCAATGCCGTGGTCCCCTGCCGTCAAGCCCCGTTGGCGCGCCCACTCCCCGTAGGATTGCACCATGCTGAACTGGGCTTTTTGCACAGGGTCGTGGGTGAGAAAAGCCGCACAAAGATCCTCAAATGCAGTCCCCATGTCCCGACTGCGGCTGAACGAAGCCTGGGCGGCCTCCTGACGCCAGGTTTGCAGGATCTGGTCAAGGGGGTGCATGGGCCAGGTGGGCAGCGGAGCATTGGAGGCCATTTAAGGCCACCCCACCAGCTTTTGCCGTAGAACCCGGATACGATCCCGCAGCTTGGCGGCTTCTTCGAATTGCAAGTCCTGGGCACAGGTTTTCATCTGGTCTTCCAGTTGGCTGATGAGTTCGGGAAGGGCGGCAAGGGGCATGTCGTCGTTCTCCGCCTGGACGGTTGCGGTTTCCAACTGGCTCTGGCTCAGTCGCCTGGACAACTCCAGGTCCGCCAGGATGGGATTGCCCCTGGTTTTGGTGGCCACAGCCTTGGGGGTGATGCCATGGTGGCTGTTGTACTCCTGTTGCACCTGACGGCGCCGCTCCGTTTCCTCGATGGCCTTGGCCATGGAGTCCGTCAGCCGATCGCCATACAGAATGGCCGTGCCCTGCACATGGCGAGCGGCACGGCCAATGGTTTGAATCAGGGAGCGATCCGAGCGCAGAAAACCCTCCTTGTCCGCATCCAGAATGGCCACCAAAGACACTTCGGGTAGATCCAGTCCCTCCCGTAGGAGATTCACACCCACCAGCACGTCGTAGGCGCCGATGCGTAGATCCTGAATCAGCTCAATCCGCTCAATGGAGTGGATCTCCGAATGAAGGTATTGCACCTTGACGTGATGGCTGGCCAGGTAGTCGCACAGGTCCTCGGCCATGCGCTTGGTGAGGGTGGTCACCAACGTGCGTTCACCACGCCCACTGCGGACGCGAATCTCCGCCAGCAGATCGTCCACCTGCCCCGCACTGGGTCGCACACTGATCTCCGGATCCACCACACCGGTGGGGCGGATCACCTGGCGCCTGATGGCATCTCCGGAGCGTTTCAGTTCCCAATCTCCAGGGGTGGCGGATACAAAGATGGCCTGCTTCACCTTGGCCCAGAACTCCTCCGCCTTCAGTGGACGGTTATCCGCTGCGCTGGGCAGGCGGAAGCCGTGGTGAATGAGCACCTGCTTGCGGGAGCGATCACCGTTGTACATGCCCTGCAACTGGGAGCAGGTGACATGGCTCTCGTCCACCACCAGCAACCAGTCATCCGTGAAATAGTCCACCAGACACTCCGGCGGGGTGCCTGCCGGCCGACCCGTGAGGTGGCGGGCGTAGTTTTCCACCCCGTTGCAATAGCCCATTTCCTGAAGCATGGCCAGGTCGTACCTGGTGCGCTGCTCCAGACGCTGTGCCTCAACCAGTTGATTCTGCTGATGGAGCGCGTCCAGACGCTCCGCCAGTTCCTCGCGAATGGCCACCAGTGCAACCTCAAGGCGCTCCTTGGGGGTCACGAAGTGTTTTGCGGGATAGATGCTGATGCTGTCCAGGCTTTTCAAAATCTCGCCGGTGAGGGGGTTCACATAGCGAATCGCCTCAATCTCGTCGCCAAAAAATTCAATTCTGACGAGGCGATCCTCATAGGCAGGCCCAATCTCCAACACGTCTCCCCGCAACCGGAAACGTCCGCGGTTGATCTCCAGATCGTTACGGTTGTATTGGTTATTGACCAAAGCCCGCAGCGTCTTACGCAAGTCAGCTGCCTCGCCAACACGAAAGGGCACCGCCGCCTTCAGATATTCAGCCGGCATCCCCAAACCATAAATACAGCTAATTGAGGCCACCACAATCACGTCTCTGCGCTCAAATAACGACCGGGTTGCCGAGTGGCGCAACATGTCGATTTCTTCGTTAATAGATGCTGTTTTGGCAATATAGGTGTCTGTCGATGGCACATAGGCCTCCGGCTGGTAGTAATCATAGTAGGAGATAAAGTATTCCACGGCGTTGTTGGGAAAGAATTCCCGTAGCTCATTGCAGAGCTGGGCGGCGAGGGTCTTGTTATGGGCCAGCACCAGGGTGGGCTTGCCGGTTTGGGCAATCACGTTGGCAATGGTGAAGGTTTTGCCCGTGCCGGTGGCGCCCAGAAGAGTCTGACAGGGGCACTGCCGCCGGACGCCATGGACCAGCTCCGCAATGGCCTGGGGCTGATCTCCCATGGGCTGATAGGGTGCTGTGAGGGCAAACTGGCCCATGGGCAACTAGCAGCGGATGGGTGAGTCTACGGTTGGCGCCGCGCCAGCGGTCAAGGCCTGCCGCAGACTGCGCACCACAGCCACCATGGCCAGAGGATCCTCCAGCCGGTTCACGGCGCGACCCACCCCGACGGCGGCGGCGCCAGCGGCAATGGCCATGGGCGCGGTCACCGCACTGAGGCCGGAGGCACACAGCACCGGCACCCGCACCGTGCGGCTGATGGCATGGGCGGCGGCCAGGGTGGGAACGGCCTTTTCAATGAGTCCCTGGATGCCGGCACTCCGGGGTTGACTGCTGGTTCCCCCCTCCGTCTGGATCAGGTCTGCACCGGCGGCCACCAACTGCTCCGCCAATCGCTGCTGCTCCGACAGGGGCAGACGGTGGGGAACGGTGACAGAGAGGGGCACATCAGCCAGGAGCGCCCGGCTGCGCTGGGTCAGCTCCAGCACCTCGGCCCCGGTGAAGTCCCGCCCCTGGTCGTAGAAGCAGTCGAAGTTGCCGATTTCCACCAGATCGGCTCCGGCAGCTACCACAGCGGGAAAGCGTTCGGGCTCCACGGCAGAGACACAGACGGTGGTCACGCCACAGGATCGCGCCAGGCGCACCAGTTGCGGATCAACGGCAACGTCCACCAGATCGGCCCCACCCGCCACGGCAGCGTTGCACACGTGGCGCACCCGCTCGGGCGCAAAGGTTTGCAGGCCGGCAATGATTTTGAGGCCCTGGCGGGCGGCAAGGCAGGCCGTAAGGCGGGCGGGAAGGGTCACGGACGGAAGAGTCACAACAGTCGTATTCCATGCTAGGGGTCAAGGCCCAATAAAGCAGGGAAGAGGTCCCCCTCTGGTGAGGGGAGCCCAAAGGCCTTCAGGAAGAGGGGGGACGGCCCGTTTGTTCCAGATCAGTCAGCGCCAGCTTGAGAGAATCCAACCCTTGGTTTCCACGCTGGTCGGAGAGGAGGTTTCCGGTTGATCTTCTCCCTGCTGTGGCCTGTTGTTGAGGCTTTCCAGCCTTTGCCAGGGGGAGGGGGGCTTCCAACGCCAGGCAGCGCCTGATTCAACCTTCCCCATGGAATGCTCTCTTCCCCGTGAAAAGCCAGTCGTGGAACGGGTTTGCAGGAGGGTCCCCTTCTGGCGGCGAGTCCTGAGCCTGGGTCCTATGGACAAAAGGGATTTACCTTGACTTGATGCGAGAAGGGTTGCCACAAGGCTTCAGTTGGCGGCACAACTACTGGCGGTTGTGTCGTAACGGGTGGCAATGCACCGGTACTCCTTGATTCTGGCCAGAAAACTCTCGATCCGACGGCGCCACTTGCAGGCTTCCCGAGCATAGGGGCGCCGTGCTTTGCGGTTCGCTTTGGGTGGGACGACCACTGTGGCGCCACACACCTGCAACTCTCTGAGCAAGCCGTCGCTGTCGAACGCTTTGTCAGCCAGCAGCGCACCAGAGGGCAGGTTGCGGATCCGTGATGCTGCCCCCTTGCTCTCGCGCCTCTGCCCTGATGGCAGGAGGAAGCGCATCAGATTGCCCAGTGCGTCCACCAGTGCGACCATCCTCGTCGTCACCCGCTTCGAGCAACAGACGGCTATCTGCTGCGGTAACGCCATGATCCACAGCGTTGCCCCGCTCCTGCCGGGCAACGCTGCCAGAGCCGATCCGTGATCACAAAGCGGTGCTCACCCATGACAGCCTCCTTCCTCAAGGCTGAAGCGCAACTCCACCCGGACGGCAATCCCTTTTGCCCACAGGCCCTGGGCTCCTTGGCGGTTCCAGAGGCCAGTTGGGTGTTTCTACTTACCTGGAGAGTACGCCCCCTTCAATTTCCAACGCCTTCGAGGCACAACCGCTTCATGGTCAAAGGACATCCCATGGGGAAGGTTGCCCGATCCTTCAAGGCACTCCCGATAGTTGACAGAATTGACGAGGGAGTGTAGACTGGTGGCCTGGCCAGCCAAGCACACGAACGGAATGCAGCGGGAAAAGGAACAACAGGCCCTGGAGCAACTGCAGCAAGGGCGCCTTGAGGAGGCTGAAGCCATCTACAGAACACTCATTAAGGAAGGAGTCATCAGTTCCACGACTTTTGGCAACCTGGCCGCCATCTGCGGAGTACGGGGGAAAACACAAGAGATGATCCTCCTGCTCAGAAAGGCTATTGCCATCAACCCCAACTATCCAGAAGCCTATAATAATCTGGGTATTGCCTTGAAGAAGCAGGGCAATCTACAAGCAGCAATCGATGCCTATTGCCAAGCACTGGCCATCAAACCCAATTATCCAGATGCCTGTTTAAATCTAGGCAGTGCCTTGAAAGACCAAGGCAATCTGCAAGCAGCAATTAACGTTTATCGCCAAGCGCTGGCTATCAAGCCCAACTATTCACAAGCCTATTTTAATCTGGGCATTGTCTTGAAAGAACAGGACAATTTGCAGGCTGCTATTGATTCCTATCATCAAGCACTAGCTATCCAACCCAACTATCCACAAGCCTATAATAACCTGGGTCTTGCCTTAAGGAGTCAGGGTAATTTACAGGCCGCGATCGATGCCTACCGTAAAGCATTGGCTATCAAGCCTAACTATCCAGCAGCCTATAACAACCTCGGCATTACCTTGAAGGACCAGGGTAATTTGCAAGCAGCCATTGACGCTTGCCGCCAAGCACTGGCCATCAAACCCAACTATCCACAAGCCTATAATAACCTGGGCAATGCCTTGAAGGAGCATGGCGATCTGCAAATGGCCATTGACGCCTATCGCCAAGCGTTGGCCATTAATCCTGACTATCCAGAAGCTCACTGTAATCTCTCTCTGGTTCAGCTCTTATTGAGTGACTACGAGAATGGCTGGAAGGAATACGAATGGCGGTTTCAAGTGAAAGGCAATCCGCAACCACAGGCTCATCCCCAAATAGAACGGTGGAACGGCAGCAACCTTGCTCCAGGAGAAAGTCTGATCCTTGTGGGCGAACAGGGTTTAGGAGATACTTTGCAGTTCATCCGTTATGTTCTCTATTTGAACAACACGGAACGACCTGCAGCTCTTTGTACATCAGCTAAATTACATGATCTGATTCTAGCTTCAGGAATTACTACAGTGATCTATAGCCCTGAGCAAGCGAATCAACTGACAACAGGCAAGTGGCTCCCGCTTCTCTCTTTACCAGGATATCTGCAG
>JXQG01000070.1 GCA_001007665.1 Candidatus Synechococcus spongiarum SP3
TCCTTCCCCGACGACTACACGTTCCAGTGGGTGCGGGTGGACGGCGGCGACGTGAATATCCCGGGTGCCACATCGCAGACCTACACGCTGGTGGACGCGGACGTGGGCACGACGATCAAGGTGGAGGTGACTTTCACCGACGGCGGCGGGACGACGGAGACGCTGGAGCAGACGACCACCGCCATCGCGGCGGCGACGCCGGGGCCGGTGCAGAACCTGCTCGCGATCGCCAACGGGCATAGGCAGATCGACCTGTCGTGGGATGCGCCGGCGAGCGACGGCGGTGCGGCCGTCACCGGCTACCGGATCGAGGAGTCGGACACGGACCTGGGCCCCTGGGGGGAGCTGGTGGCGAGTCAGACGGCCACAACCTACTCGCATACAGGCCTGACGACGGGGTCCACGAAATACTACCGGGTGTCGGCCATCAACTCTGCCGGGGCAGGAAGCGGCACAATAGCCAATGCCACCACGGCGGGGGCGACGGTGCCGGGACCGGTGCAGAACCTGAGCGCTCGCGCCAACGGGCAGACGCAGATCGATCTGTCGTGGAGCCCGCCGGCGAGCAGCGGCAGTTCGCCCGTCACGGGCTACCGGATCGAGGAGTCGGACACGGGCGCCACGGGCTCCTGGAGCGAACTGGAGGTGAGCCACACGTCCACGAGCTATTCGCATACGGGCCTGACGACGGAGACTACGAAGCACTACCGGGTGTCGGCCATCAACTCGGAGGGGACGGGAAGCAGCACGACGGCCAACGCCACCACGGCGGGGCTGACCAACAACGCGCCCGAAGCCTCGGACAACACGGTGAGGACCACCGAGGACACCGCCTACACCTTCACGGCAAGCGACTTCAACTTTTCGGATGCGAACCCGGGTGACACGCTCTCGAAAGTGACGATCGTGACGGTGGCGACGGACGGCAACCTGGAGCTGAACGGCGCGAACGTGACGCCGAACCAGGAGGTGACGAAGACGCAGCTCGACAACGGCAACCTGGTTTTCACCCCGGCGGCAGACGCAAACGGCGCCGCCTACGCGATCTTCACCTTCAAGGTGAACGACGGCACAGACGAGAGCGCCTTGAGCTACACCATGACCATCGCCGTGACCTCGGTGAACGACCCGGCGCTCGGCGCCCCGACAATCACCGGCGTGACGACAGTGGGCCAGACGCTGACGGCGAATGCGGGAACGATGGCGGACGCAGACGGTCTGCCGTCCACACCCTTCCCGACCGGCTACACGTTCCAGTGGGTGCGGGTGGTGGACAACGGCGATGTGAATATCTCGGGTGCGACATCGCGCACCTACACGACGGTGGACGCGGACGCGGGCAGGATGATCAAGGTGAAAGTGATCTTCACCGACGGCGCCGGAACGACAGAAACCCTGACGAGCGAAGCGGTGGCGGCGAGCGCGGCAACGAAGGCTCCGAACGTGTCGTGGATGGGGCGCTTCGCCCGCACCGTGGCCGATCAGGTGCTGGACGCGGCGGGTAGGCGGATGCAGGCTGCGTCCACACCGGACCGCCGTGTGGTCGTCGCTGGTGTACGGTTCGACGGGTTGGAGAAGGAAATCGCCGGGCTCAGCGCTTCTACGTTCCGCACTGGCAACCTGCTGACCTCCTCCTCCTTCGCCCTCACCCCGACAACGGCACCCGGAGAGTTCGCCTGGTCCATCTGGGGACAGGGGGCCGTGACCAGCTTCGATGGCGTGGAGGGCGACTTGAGTCTGGACGGCACGGTCGCCACAGCGCTGCTGGGCGCTGACTGGGTACGAGAGAGCAGCGACGCGCCCGCCGGGAACGCATGGGGGGACGCATCAGTGGACGACCGCTGGCGCGCTGGGCTGCTGCTCTCCCACAGCAGGGGAGACGGTGACTACACCAGGACAAACGACGGTTCCTCCTTGGGCACGGCAGGCAAGATGGAGGCGCGCCTCACCGGCCTCTTCCCCTGGGCGCGCCGTAACCTCAACCGCCAACTCGCCGCATGGGGCCTGGCCGGCTACGGGCAGGGTGACCTCACCATGACGCCCAGGCGGTCGGCCACCAGGAGCGACGCCGCATCGCTCACTGCCGACCTCAACCTGTGGGTGGCGGCGGGCGGCCTTCACGGCACCTTCATGGACGGCGGCAACGACGGCCTCACTGTCACGGGTAAGACCGATGTCATGGTGGCGGACGCCTCTCACGGTCGCGTCACGGGTGACGACGGTGCTCTGGCCTCGGCCCAGGCGACGGTGACGCGGCTGCGCCTTGGCCTGGAGGCCAGCCAGCCGCTGCAACTGGAGAGCGGCGCTACACTGACCCCCAGCCTGGAGGCAGGGCTGCGCCATGACAGGGGCGAGGCCGAGACCGGCTTCGGCCTCGACCTGGGCGGCGGCATCACCCTGTCGTCCCCGGAGGGCGGTCTGGAGGCGGAGTTGCGCGGGCGGGGTCTGCTCTTCCACGCAGCCGAGGGCTTCCGCGACCGTGGCTTCTCCGCTTCTCTGGCCTGGCAGCAGAAGCCCGACTCCCACCAGGGAGTTGCACTGTCCTTGTCCCAGAGCGCAGGCGCCTCATCCTCCGGTGGCGTGGACGCACTGCTCAGTGCCGCCACGCTGGACGGACTGGTCGCCGACGCCAACGGCAACGACGACCTGGACAACCAGCGGCTGGAACTCAAGCTCAGCTACGGTCTCCCCACGTTCCGTGATGGTTTTACGCTCATCCCGGAGCTGGGGCTGGGCCTCTACGACAGCGGGCGCGACTACCAGATCGGCTGGCGCCTGATCCGCCTGACCCAGACAGGATCAGGATCATTCGAGTTCTCCTTCGATGCGACGCGGCAGGAGAACACCAACAGCAACGGCGCGGCGCCGGAGCACGGGATCCAGCTTGAGCTGAACACACAGTTCTGAGGGGCAGGCGGTCCCGAACCCAGTAGCGGGGTACCGGCAGGATGGGTTCCCCCGGTGGTTTCAGGAGCTGAATCGTCCCGCCGTCTCCGCAGACGGGTGTCTTGGGTTTATTGGTTAGCGGCAGCATCAGCGGTGGAGGAAGGCCGATCCGCCAGGGTGTGCCAACGATCCACTAGGTCTTGTCCTGCCGCTTCGTCACATTGGCCTTGCAATCCACTGGTGATGGCACAGGTGTTGTTCACGAAGGTTTCCACCGTGCTCTGGCCGGGGGCGAGGCCGTCGGCAATCAGGTGTCGGGGGCTGAGGTCAATGCCGCTCTGCTGGGAAATCACCTGCAGAGACTGACCAGGCGGGTCCTGCTCCGGGAAGAGAGCAACCACGTTGGCCTCCGCCAACGCACGGCGCAGGTTGGACAATACAGTCGGCCGTATCGCTTCACTGGTGTTGAAGCCCAGAAGCGCCAACTCCCTGAACCCATAGCGCTGGGCATAATACCCGAAGGCTTTGTGGCGGGTGGCCAGGACCCTCTGTTGGGCTGGAACGGTCTCCACCTGCTGCTCAGCCCAGGCATCCATATCCTTCAACACAGCGGTTGCCTCCCGATTCAAGGCCTGGAGGCTTGTTGCGTCTTCTGGCGCCAGCCGGCTCAACTCCTGGGTGACCACCATGGCCATGGCCTGGGTGTTTTCTGGGTCATGCCACACATGGGGGTCCACATCGCCGTGGTCATGACCATGGTGGTCGTCGTGGTGTGGATCGGCGCTGCCGCTGTGGCTCAGGTCACGGTGGTCATCGTGGCCGTGGGCATCCTCCTTGCCGTGGCCGTGATCGTCGTGATCGTCGTGGTCGTCGGCCATGGGGAGGGGATCAGCCTCCAGGGGCTGGAGTGCAACAGCTTCCGCCACAGCCAGGGCTTTGCCCTGTTCGGCAAGCGTGGCCAGGGCAGGGGTGAGGCCGTGGCCGTTGATGAGCACAAGGTCAGCTTGCTCCAGGCGGCCCCGCTGCTCCGGGGACAGGGAAAACGTATGGGGATCCTCTCCGCCGGACAGGAGGCAATGGACGGTGATGGATGGCGTGGCAAGGGTGCGTGTCAGATCACACAACACCCCATCAGCCGCCAACACCTGGGGATTGTCTGCCCCGGCCGGGCTGGACGACTGCAACGATCGCGGGTGACCGCACCCTGTGGTCAGGCCGCCGAGCAGCGCCATGGCCACAGAAAGACCGGTCAGCCGTTGAATCATGGACCTTGTGGGCGCTGAAGCATGACGTTGAATCATGGACCTTGTGGGCGCTGAAGCATGACGTTGAATCATGGGCCTTGTGGGCGCTGAAGCGTATTGGGCATTGCTGAAGCTACGATCAACCTGGAATCAATTGCAAGATTCAATTGACAACGGACTCCTTGCGACGCGCCCAAGAGACTGTTGCACCTGCAGGGAGGGTGCCTCCAGCAACGCCGGGGTTACGCTCCCGTGGTCTCAGCTACCACTACGGCCGGCAGCGGGTGCTCCATCAGATTGAATTCCATCTGCGCCCCGGCAGCCTGACCGCTCTGGTGGGTCCCAACGGGGCCGGCAAATCCACCCTGTTGCATCTGTTGCAGGGACAACTCCAGCCCAGCGCCGGGACGGTGGAGTTGGATGGGGCGCCGGTGCGGCGGCGGCGGCGGCGGATTGCCCTCATGCCCCAGAAAGGGGAAATCGACTGGCACTTCCCCATCACGGTGGCGGAGTTCGCCAGTTTGGGGCGGTTGGCGTCTGCTCGTCCTGGTTGTTGCGACGTGGATGGGGCCCTGCAAAGGGTGGGTCTGGGGGCCATGGCGGGCAGGCGCCTTGATCAACTCTCCGGTGGACAACAACAGCGTGCCCTGCTGGGCCGCATCCTGGTGCAGCCGGCCGAGGTGTTGCTGCTGGACGAACCCTGCGCCGCCATTGATCCCCCGTCCCGGCAACTGCTGCTGGACCTGATGCGTCAGCTCAGTGATGCAGGGCTCACACTGCTGGTCAGCAGCCACGATTGGGGTCCCGCCCTGAATGCCTATGACCGGGTGCTGGTGCTGGACCAGGTGCTCCGCGCCGACGGCACTCCCGACCAGGTGCGGCAGGTCCTCGATGATGTCACCATGGGGAACCATTATTGTGGTTGAGGTTGGGTATTGTGGTTGAGGTTGGGGGACGCGGGATCCAGATGGGGCGTGATCGGGAAGGCGGTTGTCCATGAGCTGGTGGATTTCGCCCCTGCTGCTGGCCCTGTTGACCGGTGCGCTCTGTCCCATCAGCGGCGCCCTGCTGATCGTGCAGGGGCGGGTCATGCAGGCCAACCTCATCTCCCATGCGGTATTGCCGGGCCTGGCCCTGGCTGTGGCGTTCGGCCTTCCCCCCAGCCTGGGCGGCTCCCTCAGCGGTCTCCTGGGCGCCCTTGTGGCGGAGCGGCTTCTGGGCGGCTCCAGGCAAAACACCACCAACCATGGCGCCGTGATGAACACGGTCCTGGCCGGATTTCTGGGTCTTGGGGTGCTCCTGATTCCCCTGCTGGGCATCAGGGTGGATCTGGAGGCCACCCTGTTTGGGGATCTGCTGCTCACCCAGCCGGCGGACCTGCTCCAGGCCGGAGGTGGACTCCTGTTGCAAGGACTCTTTTTTACAGCCTGCTACCGCCCTCTGGTGTTTTTAAGCGTGGATCCGATGGGGGCGGCGGCCAGTGGCCTGCCCCTGCGGGCCCTGAAGCTGGCCCTGGCCGGGATCACGGCCTTTGTGATCGTCAGCAGCATGGCCGCCGTGGGGGTGGTGCTGGTGATTGGCCTCATGTGTGCGCCCGCCTTGCTTGGCCTGGCCGGGGCCGTCAGCCTGAGACAGGCGGTGCTCAGGGCTTCTGCCGCCGGCATGGTGCTCAGCGTTGGCGGCTTCCTGCTGGCCCTCCTGCTGAACCTTCCCCCAGGCCCCTTGATTGGCGTCCTTTGCGTGGGGGCGCTGGTGGCGCCGAGGGGGTAAGGGTGAGGACTTATGGGTTGGGCGGAAGATCGCGCCACCGCAGCAGGGCGCTCTTCAGATTCTCTACCAGCGGCTGAATATCGCTCGGCTTCCCTGCCTCCAAACGCCCCACCACACGGGCCAGTTCCGGCTCGGTCCGGCCCAGGTCGTTCGCCAGTTGGCGCAGCTTGATTTTGGCAATCTGGGCCGCCGGGTCCGATGCCGAATCGTAGAGGACGTCCAATTGACTCAACTTTGCCGCGAGTTCCTCTTTGCTGAGACCCAGTACTTTGGCTTCCTCAGCGGAGAACTGCTGCAACGCCTTCCACACCCAGGCTTCTGGCAGCCTGCCGGGAAGGAAAAAGACAGAATCGCTGGCTGCACGTTCGCTCAGCTTCTCCTCGGCACGGCTGCCGCGCTTGTCGCCGTCGAGAATGAAGACAAAACTCCTGATCTGGCCGAACTTCCGAAATGCAACGGCATGGGACGGGAACTCATCCGCCCCTGTATCACGGCCGATGTGAACCGACTCCGTCCTCATCTCCAGATCGGGCAGGAGAACATCCAACACGCCCTGCACCATGCCTTCTGCGGCCTTGTCTTCGCAGAGCAGGTTGAGGGCGTCTCCTGATCGCCCATACAGGGCGTTCTGGATGATGTCCCGATACGCAGGCCGAACCGCCACCGCACCCGTCTTGTCCCGTTCGAGGAAAATTCGGCCATTCCTCGGCACCGAGTCCAGCACCACCGGGCTATGGGTCGTGACGATCACTTGCAGGTCGTTGCGCAGCGCCAGTTGCTGCAATTGCGCCATGAGGAGTTGCTGCACCCAGGGATGGAGCCCCGCTTCCAACTCGTCGATGAGGATGAGTGCCCCTTTGCATTGGGCGATGTCCTGAGACAGGCGCAGGATGGCCCGTTCACCGGCGGACATGTGTAACTCCGAATAGGTGCCGCCACCGTCCTGGGCAGCAAAGAGCAGAGCCTTGCTCCCACTGGACAGCTTCACCACTTCAGAATACCGAAACGGCAACATCCGATGGGCAAGCTCCACCTGGGAAGCTGTCAGGGCCGTTTCCTCGGGTACTTGCGCTGAGCGGGACATACTGAGGACACCGCGCACTTCCGACGGGTTACTGAGATTACTGAGGGTTCTCAGGTAGACCGGCCGCTCCGGCTGGCTAGCGTCCTTGCGGCCGCCGAAGCTTCGATTCCAACCCTTGGTGCGCCGCCATCTCATGGAGTAATGGCCTTCCGGCGTTGCATACTCAAAATCAAGCACGACTTCACCGCTGTGATCCTCGCGTCTCCCGCTCTTGGGGCGGTAATTAGGAAACAGGGTGGACGGAACAAAGTCTTTAACCCCGGCTCCGGGCACCCGGTAGGCGCAGGCCGCTGCGAACAGCACGGTTGATTTTCCACTGGCGTTGCCACCGGCAATGACGCTGACCGGATAGTCAAACGTTGCCTTCAAGTTGTGGATACCTCGTATTCCTTGCAGCCGGACCTCAGCGAGAAAGTGTGGCAGGTGGGGCTTTTTGCCCTGCAGTTGACTCCATAGCTCCTGGAGACGACTCTCGATCAAGGATGGCACGTCTTCGGCTCAACTGTGCTGAATCTAGTACCGCCACCAGCAATTGGGTGGCCAGCCGCCATCCCCGCTCCTGCCGCTTAATGGGCCTGACGGGTCTGGTGTTGTGGCTTCTTTCATGGTTCCGACTCCCTGCACTCCAAGCCATTGTAACATCCCGATAGCAATGTTCACCTCCCTGCACCTGAAGCAGTTCCAGTCCTGGACAGACACCGGCCCCATCACCTTGGCGCCGGTCACCCTGGTGTTGGGCACCAACTCCTCGGGAAAATCGGCCCTGATTCAGAGCCTGTTGCTCCTCAAGCGGGCGGTGGAATCACCGGAGCGTACCATCCATCTCAACCTGGGTGGAGACGATGCCACGGACCTTTTCAGGCTTTGGAAACTTCAAGGACATCTACAAGGGGATTATGATTGCTGTGTCTGCTTTCGCCATCCGTTGACGGCAGCCGAAATCGCACCAATCGGTTCCTTTTTGGACCACTCATCCCAGAAATCGATGGTGCCACTGTTCGGGCGAGCATTTGGTTCGGCGATCCGAATACGGCTTGGAAGAAGGCTTGCGTCGCCAACAACAAGTGCCTCGCCAGTGTCAAGGATCGGCAGTAGGTCACTGAAGCCGCCCAAGCTATCCGGTAGCAGCCGCCGGACGACGCCTTGATCTTCCGCGTTGGTCAACCGCATCGCGATCAAGTTATTGCACTGGCTAAGCACCGTTCGGTTGACCTCTGAAGGGCGCTGACTAATTACCACAAGGCCAACACCGTACTTCCGGCCTTCTTTTGCAATGCGCTCAAAAATTGAAATTGAAATTTCATTAGCGGCATCGCCTTGGGCTCGTTCCGGCATGTACAAGTGTGCCTCATCACAGAACAGCGCAACCGGGTGCCGCTTTTCTGGTGCAGTCCATTGCTGGAGAGAAAACGTTAAGCGAGCGACGAGGCTGACCATCAGCGGCAAGATGTCTGAAGGAACCTCAGAGAAGTCGATAATTTTGACGCCACCCTTTTTGTCAGTCTGATCTTGGCTACCACCGACGAGCTTTGAGCAGAGCTTTTCCAGCCAGTCAAACTGTTGAGTTTCGCTTCTTCCTTGAAACAGGAAACCCAATCGGCGATCTGTTATTTTGTTTTCAAGTCGAGCGATTAATCGGCTCAATTTTTCGTAATATGGCCCTTGCTTCTGTCTGTTGCTGCTGCTGCCGTCTACCATTTGCTTATTCAGTCTTTCTAGTTTTTTAATAACCTGATCGAGATCAAATGGGACGGGGCTATCAATAGTAAAATTATCAAGGACGTCCTGATGATTGCCACTCTCAAGGAATTCGCGCTTGGCTTTCGTTACTGTGCGTGACATCAACATCGTCTGATTGGGCGCATTCTGTTCACTACGATCAACGAATATGGAAGTCATGGCCTCATAGCCAAGCAACCAAAATGGCAAGTAGACAACGCCGTCGTTAAGTCCTGTTCCTTTATCCAGATCACCGGGACTGGCGATATGAAAGTGTTGAATACCGTCAGACGAAAGAGGCTTATATTCGCCGTGAAGATCGAAGACAAGGGCGTTGGCGTTTGGCAAGTCAGCGACCTGTTCCAGAATGCGAGCTGTTGTCCACGACTTGCCTGAGCCAGTACTCCCGACGACGATAGCGTGACGTTGGAAGAACTTGTTGCCGTTGAGATATGCATCCGCGTTCTCATCCAGAGTATAAGTGCCAAGCTTCAGTCTTTGTTTGTCGCTGGCAACATTTGCAATGACGCGCATGAAGGCTGTCAGCTTTTCGCCTTCAATTGCGAAGCAGTTCGCCTCAATTTCGGGGACGGTTTCCAGTGTCCTTTGAAAGATATTTTCCTTGGTTCCCTCCTTATCAATGTGTGTACCAATCAATGTGACACGCACAACATTCTCTTCACGTGATGATTCGTCATCTATAATTTCATCTCCCGCTATAGCTTTTGTTTCTTTCATCGAGCGGATAATCTTCTGAACCATGCCAATCAAATGTTCACCTGGGCGACTGCTCTGAAGTACGACGAGGCGGTTGACTTGCATCTGCCGCAGTTTCTCGACATCAGAAACCCGAACCATCACCGTTGCCGTATCAACAGTGTCCACTGTCCCTAAAGCATCAGCATCCTGATAGTTAAATATGCCCATGATTCACTCTCTCCTATATCGTGTGTTCTAGAAAGTCCGACAATTTCCAGAGATCGACGCCACCTATCTCGCCCTGCTGGCGGTGTGACCACATGTATGTCCCCCCGCTTCTCGCTTCCTCCAGTGCTAGAAATTTCTTACCGTTTGCCCTGTCAAGCATAGCTTTTGCGTTTTCACTAAGTGTCTTTGTAAGTATGACTAGGAAGGCATCACCTTGTTTCCAGCGCTCTAGCAGCTTTGGTTGAATGTGCGTGTCATTGAAGCCAAAGCCGACGCAGAGATAGGCAGTTGCATTTTCTAAGGCATCGTCGGCTCCAGCGATAATAGAGCGGAAGGGCTCAAAATGTGTTGTCTTGTATTTGGCAATACCCGGTGTAACGATAGCTGGTCGCCAGCCATTTGGGATGGCTCTTGCCGATACAACTGCAGTGGCCTG
>JXQG01000007.1 GCA_001007665.1 Candidatus Synechococcus spongiarum SP3
TGATCACAAAGCGGTGCTCGCTCATCACAGCCTCCTTCTCTAAAGGTTGAAACACCCCTACACCCACATCTCAAACCCTTTTTGTCCACAGGACCCAGGTCCTGTGGACAAAAAGTGCGTTACCGTTCTGCAAGAAGGGTTGCCACGAAATTCCAGTGAGCCGCATAACTGCTGGCGGTTGTGCATATGGTTGTCGAACGCCTTGCCAGCCAACAGCACACCCAGGGGCAGGTTGCTGAATCCGTGGTGCTGCCCTTTGCTCTCGTGGCTCTGCTCTGGCAGCAGGAGGAAGCGCACCCGATTGCCCAGGGCGTCCACCAGCGCCACGATCTTCCTTGTCAGCCCGCCACGGGAACGGCCCCCATGCACGGGCGCCGAGTCCCCCCAGCGTCGGAAGCGGCGGAAACTGGCTGTTCCAATGGCTGAACCAGGCAGGCAGATATCACCCATTCCTGAAGGCTGAAGCACACCCCAACCTCCATGGCAGTCCCATTGGTCCACAGGGCCTGGCACGGCAGCCGATGGCAGGGGCTGGCGCTTTGGGAAGACCTTTGGCATGGTAGAGCCATTCGCTCCCTTGCCAGTCTTGGTGATGGCTCGCTCTCTTCGTTTGCTGGCCGCGATTCCTCTGCTGAGCTTGATGGTGATGCCTGCCTTGGCCAGTGGGCGCTATCAGGTGAAGCCGCGGGACAGCTTCTACAGCATTGCTCGCAAGTGCCAGGTGGATGTCCACGAGCTCATGCGTCTGAACCCCCGCCCGGACAACGCTCTCAAACTGGGAGAGCAGTTGCGCCTCCCTGGTGATGTAAACTGCGGGGGTGGCACAGGTTCCGCCGGTGCAGTTGACCTGGCTTACCAGGTGCAGTCTCGGGATAACTTCTACAGCGTTGCCCGCAAGTGTGGGATCAACGTCGATGAATTGCTGCGTCTGAACCCCCGTCCGGATCATGCTCTCAAATTGGGAGAGCAGCTACGTCTCCCCGGCAATACCCAGTGTGGAAACCGCAGCGATCCCGCTGGCGCAGTTGCCAGCAATTCGGTTTACCAGGTGCAGCCGCGGGAGGGATTTTATGGCATTGCTCGCAAGTGCCAGGTGGATGCCAAAGAACTGATACGCCTCAATTCCGCCAGCGGAATCAGTCTGCGCCCTGGCCAGCAGTTGATGTTGCCCAGCCATGCCCGCTGCCCAGGCCAATCCGCCACGGTGGCCAGCACCACCACACCCCGGACGACAAATACGGCTGCCACCAACACCCGCACGGCGGCCAATACCGGCGCAACCACCACACCAGCCCAGGCGCCGGCCGGAGAAACCTTTTCTTACCAGGTGAAGCAAGGGGAAGGTTTCTACAGCATTGCCCGCAAATGCAAGGTGGACACCAGAGAGTTGATCAGCCTCAATTCCGAGAGCCCCAGCGTTCTGAGTCCTGGCCAGCAGTTGACCTTGCCCGGCTATGCCCGCTGCCCGGACCCGTCCACCACGGTGGCCAATGCTGGTGCCGGCGCCAACAGAACCGCAACACCGGCACAAACTGTGGCCGGTTCAAAAGCCTATTACGAGGTGCTGCCGCGGGAGGGCTTCTATACCATTGCCCGCAAGTGCCAGGTCAATGCCAAAGCACTGATGGCGCTGAATCCCCGGCCTGGCAATGTCCTCCACGTGGGAGATCAGTTGGAACTGCCCGGAGGATCCACATGCGAGAGCCTGCTGGCCGCCAATTCAGCGGCCGCTGAGGTCTCGGCAGCCGCATCCGCCGCCAACAGAGGTGGGACGGCTGGCTCCAGTTGGCGTTCCTACGGTTCCCTCCAAGTCAACTGGCAAGATTGGCGGATGATCGAGGGCCACTGGGTCGCACAAAGTCTCAATGGCTCTGATCAACAGTTCTATCTGGCCATCAACTGCCCAGCCCAGCGCATCAACCAAACCAACAACAGTGGCCAATGGTCCACATGGGAGTCCCCCGATCCGGGCTTTGAGGAGCAGCTCATGGATGACCTCTGTCAAGAGAAGGAAGCCTTAAGCTGATCTGGAAGTCCGTAGACCCGTCTCCACCGTCAGGAGCGGACCAGCCAATACGCCATGTCCATGGGCTTGTCGATGGCCGTCAACTGTGGCGGACCCTGCTGACCAGGCGCGGTGAGGTTGATGAGCAGGGCTTCACTTCGGTTCTCTGCAGTGTGCCCCAGCACGGTTAAGAGACGGTGGGTGACGGGGTCGTAATGGAGGCTGGACGCTGCACTCAGGCTGTGGTCGGTCAAGTGGAGCGCAGCCACCACACCATGGCCTGGCTGCACTTCCAACAGGAAGATGTCCTGCTGGGGTTGACCGTCGTCACGCAAGACGCCATCAACCGTGAGCAGCCAGATGCGCTCCGCGATTTCGTTGCAGGCAACGGCGAGAACCGCGGCCTCCCCTTCCCACATCACCTCTGGCGCCAAGCCGGGACGCAGAAGTTCGATGGTTTTGACGTAGTCCGGCTGATGCTCCAGCACCACGGCCCGCTGCCCGGCGCCGCAGAAGGTTTTCAGGTCTCGATTGCCGGGCAGGAGGTGGCGCTGGGGAGGCAGGGGAGGCAAGCTGACCACCACCAGCCCGTTCTCGTCGGGCAACACGAGCCCATCGCCGCTGGGCAGCAACGTCGCAGGTCCAGCCGGCTGGTGGTCCAGGGGCGCCGTCTGTCTCCAGGGTTGATCTGGGCGCCACAGGTGCCTCAGACCTTTGGCCTGGTTGGGTTGGAAGATCTGCAAAAACGGTGGATGGTCGGCGGGTTTCTCCAAGGCGCCACTGCTCACGCCCTGGAGGAGCAGTTGGCCCCGATTGCTGCTGCTGAAGTGGCTGTAGAGGGTGGCGGGACCCGGCAAGGGCCTGGGTGGCGCCGCAGGTTGCGACGCAGCAGCCAGATCTCTCAGCGCCACACTGGATGGCTCCACTGCCACAAACCAGTTCTTCTGGCTGAGGGGATCCACCGCAGCGGCATAGACAACACCCCGTCCATCCCGCAGGGGCAGCACGTTACTGATGCTGCTCTCCCATGGGGTGATGGGCTGCCATGCACCACGGGTATCGGGCCAGGCCAACTCCAACCGTTGCCCCTGAGGGCTGGACACCAGCCCCAGCAGCAAGGGACGGGGATCCCATCGGAGACGGACCCGGTGGAGAGGCCGCCCCTGCTGGTCCTGACCACCCAGGCTTATCTCAAGGGGTCCGCTGGCGCGATAGGGCTGGCTCAGGCGCAATTGAACCGTGACGCCATCCGCTGTGGTGCTGAGGGGCACATCAGGCGCAAGCTGGATGGATGCGGCCAGAGAAGCCGGATCCACAGGGCGGCTATAGCGCAATTCCAGCACTGCCGCCGCATCCACAGCGGGTCGTACCGCCAGGAGACGGCCTGGGCGGCGCTGGAGGCCATACTGCTGGACCAACGCCAGGAGGAGACCCGCAAACAGCAGGCGCCAAGAGAGGCCATGGACCCGGTGGCGCGGCAATGGCCTGGATAAGGGCAGGGGCAGAGGGATGGGCAGGGCTCGGGAACGACGCTAATCCCGCCCGGTGCGCCCACCGATGCACACGACTTAGCCTGTGGGGACCTTGCGACGCATGGGGCCATGGAAGACGGGGCCAGGACCAGGCCCAGATCGGGCTTCAGGGTGCTCCTCTGCGGCTACTACGGCGAGCACAACCTTGGGGACGACGCACTGTTGGCCACCCTTCTGGCCCTCCTGCCCCCCTCCTGCCACGTGGTGGCCACGGCGCGGGACCAACGCCAGGTGCAGGCGCAGTTTGGTATTGCCACCTGCCCCCGTGGCGGACCCATCAGGCTCCTGCTGGCCCTGATGCGGACCCAGGTGTTGGTTCTGGGCGGGGGCAGCTTGTTGCAGGACAGCACCAGCCGGCGCAGCCTCCTCTATTATTTAGCCCTGATTCTGACCGCCCGTCTCCTGGGGCGTCCCGTGTTGCTGTGGGGGCAGGGCCTGGGACCGCTCAAGACCCGCACCAGCCATCTCCTGGCCCGACTGAGCCTCCACTTGGCGCAGGGCGTCACATGGCGCGATGACCAGTCAGCCGCCATGGCCGCCGCCTGGGGCATCCACGCCCCCGTGGGTCGGGATCCGGTGTGGTCCCTTCCCCGGCGCAACACTGCTGACAGCATTGATGGCCCCGCTGCAGGCGCCATCTGCCTGTGCTGGAGACCCACTCCCCTGCTGCATGCCGCCGGTTGGCGCCAACTGGAGAGCCAGGTCATTGCAGATGCCAGACGTCACAAGGCTCCCGTGTGTCTGGTGCCGTTCCACGCTCGTCAGGACGCTGTGCTGCTCAAAGCGTGCGCCGCACGACTCCAGGCTGCTGGTCTGGTGTGCCAATTTTGGCGTCCCCGGACGCCATGGCACTTTATGGACGGTCTGGCGCCTGCGGGTCTGGTGGTGGCCATGCGGCTCCATGCCGTCATCCTGGCAGCCATGGCGGATCGCCCTCTGTTGGCCCTCAGCTATGACCCCAAGGTAGAAGCCGCTGCCATGGCCATGGCCATTCCATCCATCAACCTGGCGGATCTCGATGGGCTCGCCGCCCTGCCAGCAACGTGGGAGCGGGCCAGGCGGTGGCGCCTCTCTCCAACCCGGCTGGTCCGACACCGCCAGCAGAACCGCTGCCATCAGGAGATGCTCGCTCAACGACTCGGTCCTGTGGACCAGCGGGATCTACCGTGACGCGAGAAGGTTTATCACGAGATTCCCGTGAGCGACATCGCTGCTGGCGGTTTTGTCGTAACCGGTGGCAATGCCCCGGTACTCCCTTGATCCTGGAAACCCTGATTCCCGCCCTGCAGGCGTTGGAACGATTCAGCCGCCTCAGCAGCGCTGACCATGGCCATACCGCTTCCATCTCCGAGAGGAACCGCTCCCGCTTGGTCTGCTTCTTCACCAAGTTGTGCTCCGGCCAGCTTGTGCTCGTCTGAGCCTTGTCCATTGGCAGTCTTTGCTGCCAAACTGTTACGGATTTACTGGCTCTGCACTACGCTTACAGAACTCAGGTAGCCGTCCGCCGTTGCCCAAGAGGCAGTGTAGCATCGAGGCGGTAAGGCCGGATGTATGCTGCCTAAAAACGCAGGAGATCCTGGCGCGTGGCCCGAAACCTTGACATCGACGCATTGCTCCATGGTTGTGCAGACACGTCCTTCGATGCTGGCATCCGCATCGACGTAGAACTTGAACCGCTTGCCGGCGATGGTGACCCTGTCAAGCCAGCGATCTATGCCGGTGGAAGCTATCAACTGGACCGTCGATGGGCCACCCCGACCGATGCAGAGCCGACGGACGTCATCGTCGTTGACAACGTGCCCTCACAGGCCAATCGCCTGGAAGAGGCCTTGCGTTGTCATCGCACTGCGGTTGGCATACCAGAGCTTGTGCTGGATCTGTCTGACCCGGACCACCTGCCAGCCCACCTGCCGAGGCGGTTGTCAAGCCTGCAGGTTCCACACCGCAACGGGGACGCCTATCTACGTGATGCCACGTTGGACGGGAAGGATTTTATGAAAACAGACCTCGGCAAGGCGATTTTCACAGCGACAGCCGAGAACTGCGGTGCCCTGGTGGCCTGGTTCCGCCTGGTTCCCGCAGGCACTGCTCTACGGGTTCTGGCAATCTCATCTGGGTAATAATCGGGCGCAGACGAAGCACGCTCGCGCCTGGGTGTCCGAGATCATCGCTGGAAACCGGCATCAACGGAGACCCGGACCTTCGGCGTGAAGGGAGATCCCCTGAACCTGAGTATTGAAGAGGAGGTGAAGCTGGACACGGAAGATGATCAAACGAAATGGGACATGGTTACCAGTGAAAAAGCTCCTGGAAGCAGGAATACGAAAGAGAAGAAGAAAAAGCTGTCCAAGATTGGCCATGGGCAAGTGCCGTTCACGGACAACGATGCTGCGCTGGGACCTGTCTTGTTCTCCCGCATTACGCAACGGGCAACCCTGTCTTTTGCCCAGTTGCGACGGCTCCACCTCGGACAGGGGGCGTCTGACGATGCCAATACAGCGATGCGGGCACTGCTGGTGGCCATCGGGTTACATGCCCACCAACTGGCCTTCGGGTATGGGTTTGCCCTGCGCTCCGGTGCGGCGTTAAGACCCAGGAGAACGGTCCTCACTTGGCTGGGGGCAGACGTGGATGAAGAGTGGGCGCCTGGCAACGCCAACGACACCCAAGCCCTGCTGGAATCCGCCCGTTCCCATGCCGAATCGGCCGGCTTGCCGCTGGACGGTTGGGGCCAGGTGCCCACAGTCCTGTTGCCCAAGGACAACCTGAAGAAAGCCGTCGCTTCCACATGGCCGGAGCTGGCTGACTGATGTTCACCGTTTCAGTGGAGTTCCTGCACGGAACGTTCCGTGCCGACCCTGACGGGACAGCCAACACCGGCCAACTGCGACTTGGGGAATGGCCGCCGTCCGTCTCTCGCCTGTTTGCGGCCCTGGTTGCCGCGGACGGCACCAGGAAGCGCTGCTGGGTCGGACGGCTCTGAACTGGAGTGGTTCGAGTGTTTGCCGCCCCCGAACATTCATGCTGCTCAACAAGTCCACCACCAAGCGCTCCGTGGCCGGTATGTCGTGAAGAACGACAAGGAGCCAGACAAAACGCACCAAGAGTACGTTGCCCGATCAGGCATGCTCAGCCGCCCCGGCGTTCGCATTGCGTTGCGCCAGCCCCGGGTGGTCTATCAGTGGGATGTGTCGCCGCCCCCCACGGCAACGCTTGAGGCGTTGCAGTTACGTGCTGCACGGGTTGGCTATCTCGGCACGTCCGACTCGCCAGTGCGTGTACGTGTGGCAACGCAGGCGCCTTCAGGTTGCCCGGAACAGGTTTTCGTGCCGGACGAGCGGGGTGATGCCCCAATCAGTGTTGCCCAGTCAGGGGACATCAAGACCCTGGACAGGATGTACGACCAGTGGTGTGAGCGCGGTGCTGCGGTTGTCCGGTTGCAGTTTCCTTCCCTGCGGCACGACGTGTCCTATCGTTCACCCGACAGGGCTACGAGATTACCCGTTACTGCGCACTTCCAGATGTTGGTTACGAGCACTCCCGTGGTCGAATTTACGGACTGGCGCTCTGGATGCCGCCGGAGTCCGATGGGGCAACTCGCCGCCAAGCGCGGGATGCCGCCCATTCTATCCGTCGTCTCATCGGAAGGGGCATTGATGTTGCTGTTGCTCCCCGGGATGACGACGAGCGGCGTCCGTTCGCAGCCCATCCGCGACGGTGGACTCGCTCATCCCGTCGTTGGGCAACGGCTTTCCCGGCCATTCACGAGCGGCGCCGTACCCTTGATCTGCCAGAAGTAGCGTTGTGGTGCCAACATGCGAGGCTTCCAGAGCCAATTGCCTTCCGCTGGTCACGCACGCCTCTCGTTCCTGGTGCGTTGGACTTGGCGCCCATCGAGGTGAACCGGCCAGGAAGGCCCGGGCTCCCTTACTCCCACCTGGAATTACGGTTTGCCGAGCCTGTAGCAGGTCCGGTGGTCATTGGTTCCGGGCGCCAGCGCGGCTTCGGGCTCTGTGTGCCGCTTGATCGGAGGGATGCCGGCCAATGACAGCGTCCCTGCCCTCCTTCCCGGAGTTCTATCGGGCGATCAACGACCGCGACCCCTTCCCATGGCAGGCCCGCCTCGCCAACCGTCTCGCCACGGATGGGACGTGGCCTGACGAGATTGGCGTGCCAACTGGTATGGGCAAAACGGCCTGCCTTGAGATCGCTGTCTGGTGGCTGGCTTCGCAAGCCGACCGGGCGCCGGCGGAGCGAACCGCGCCAACACGGATCTGGTGGGTGGTGAACCGCCGCCTGCTGGTGGATTCGACGGCGGAACAGGCCTGCAAACTTGCAAAGAAACTGGAGGATTCGCGGAATAGCGGTGACTCGGAGGGCAATGCAAAACCGGATTCAGACGCTCTTGCCATGGTGGCTGAGCGGCTGCGCTCCCTCTCGGCTGGCCGTGGTGAACCACCCCTCAAGGTGATCTCCCTGCAGGGCGGTCTTGCCTCCCGCAGGCCCACCGATCCATCCTGTCCCACCGTGATCCTGGGTACGCTGCCCATGTACGGTTCACGGTTGCTGTTCCGTGGCTACGGATCGAGCCGCCGCGCCGTGGACGCTGCCATGGCCGGAACCGACAGCCTGGTGCTCCTGGACGAGGCCCATCTGGCGCCCCATCTGCGATCCCTGACGGTCGCCCTGAACGAGTGCATTCCCGGTGCGCAGCCGCTGCATGGCCGTGCGCTCTACATTCATGTGCCACCGGGGAAACGTCGCGGCGGCAAGGACAAAAGAGGAAACCTGTGGCCGGTGTACGGCAAGGAGCCTGAACACGTGCTCCAACGGCTCAAGGATGCCCAGCCACAACCTGATGAGACAGTCAACCTTTCCCCAAGGCGGGTGGCTGAAGTGCTGGGGCTGCCCGGTGAGGATCCTGGGCGTGCGCCTGAGGTGTTACCGGGGATTTTGTGGGAATGGGTCAAGACCACCACACCCCCTGAGGGGGAAGCACCGGTGGAGCCCTACTTCAGCGGGATGGCGAGCCCAGAGTACACCGTCTCCGTCATCTGGCGGGTCCATGTGCCGGAATCGGGTCGGCGTTTGTGGCCACGGGCGAAGGACCGGGAAGCGGTGGATATTCTCATCCATGAGCTTAAGGACACCCTGAAAGACACAGCGGACACCTGTTGGCTTGGCAGCGACGGTGTTACGGCGGAAGAAGTGGCGTCCAAGGACAGCCTGCGCCCCGGCGACCGGATCGTGCTGCCCACAAACCGTGGCCTTCTGGACGACTTCGGCTGGAACCCTTCCGCAACTGACCCGGTGGTGGATGTTTCCCTGACTGGACAGGGGCTCCCCCTGAACCCGACGGCGGTCAAGCGCTTATGTGGTATCGATCTCGCCAGTGAGATTAAGCAGGCGCTCGGTACCGAGGACGATGAGACAAACGAGCTTGATGAAGCGGAACGGGACCAGGCAATCACCGCTATTCTGGAGGCGATCCGGGCCGTGGAGACTCCCAAGGGTTGGGACCCAGAGGAGTGGAGTGACTTCACCGATTCCCTGGAGCCGTCAATCGTGGAATCCCGCAGAGAAGTAGCGAGATTGAGAGTGAGGAGTCCGCAGAGGGAAGGAGGCGCCCCCGTTGACGACTTTGACGAGAACTCGCTCGTGGATTCCGTGAGCGCTTCAAATCGAGAGCTTGCAACGCTTGCGGGACATGGGCAGGCGGTTGGGGGCCAGTCACGGATGGTGGCTGAACAGGTTGGGCCTTCCAGTGCGCCTATGTGAGGTGGTGGAGTTTGCGGCCTCTCTGCACGACATTGGCAAAGCCGACCGGCGTTTTCAGCGCTGGTTGGATCCCGAAGATAAAAACGGCGTCAACATGGCCAAGTCGGACGAGCCGCGTCGTAAGTGGGAAGCCATGCGTGTTCAATCCGGTTGGCCCCGCGGTGGGCGTCACGAGGATCTTTCCGCCCGCCTGGTGCTTGCGTGGTTGCAGCAACAACCCGACTGGGGTACGTCCCTTGAGCGGGACCTGCTGGTGCATCTGGTGATCAGTCACCACGGCAAAGGCAGGCCCATTGTGCCTCCGGCGGTAGACGGTACAGAGGAACGTGTACGCGGTGTGGTTGCCGGGGCTGCCGTTGAGGCTTCAGCCGATCTTGCCAGGATCGACTGGGATCAGCCAGCCCGTTTCCGGCGACTCAACGATCACTTTGGCCCCTGGGGACTGGCGCTGCTTGAGGCAATCGTCATCCGCTCGGATCACGCCGTATCGGCCAGCATGAACAGGAGGAAAGGATCATGGAAGTGACCTGTCAGGGGCTGCCGGTTTTCTGGATCAATGGCTGGCTTGCCGCCGTCGGAGCGACCGTCCTTGATGATCGGATTCGGCTGCACTGGACAACAGGCGATCATCTGGCGATTCTCTCAGCGGCCGATTATGATCCCGTGGAGGCTCTTGTTGAATCCTGGCCCAAACAAGAACTGCTGGAGGACCTGCCGATAGCCGAACAATGGCAGGGGGCAGGAGTGCTCGAGCGGAAAGTCAAGGTGGATTCGTTCAGACAGCGGGCGCGGGCAGCGAGGGGGCATCCTCGCTCATGGACGCTGTCGTCGACGATGACGGACCTGAGTGTTGACAAGAACAGAGAGGTTGCACATGCACGCTTTGATCCTGTCGGTCCAGGCTCGATTAAGTCGCTGCACCATCGATTGCTAAAAGTCCACAAATATGTTGAGAAACCCTCGTCAGAACGCATCCGGGCTTCGCTAGCTGGCGAGGAACCGAGGGTGCAAGACAATGGACTCGGCTTTGATCCGGCGAGACTTGGCTCGCAGGCGGATAAAAGCAAGGTCTACACAGAGCCTGTTGTGGAAGTGATGGCCTTTTTCGGACTGAAACTGCTGCCCATGCGTGGCCGCGGAGTAGACAGTTCGTTTGCGGCTGAAGCCTTTGGCGGGGGAGGACGCCAGCGGGGATGGTCTCAGGGCGCCCCCCGCTTTTGCTGGCCGGCATGGGACCAACCCCTGGACGTTCACGGTATCGATGCCCTGCTGGACCTGTGGAATCCGAAAGACAAGAAAAATCGATGGTCGGCACTTGGCGTGCATGCCGCTTGGCAGAGCGTGAAATACAAAGCCCTGAGCACGAGTGATCCCACGAGGGCCTATGGATCCGAACGGCTATGACTGTTGAACCCATTGTGCCGATTTCCGCCATCGAACACTTTGCCTACTGCCCGAGGCAATGTGCCTTGATCCACTGTGACGGGGTCTGGAGCGATAACGAACACACCGTCCGGGGGACTCGTGCCCATCGCCGCGTCGATAGCGGCAAGCATCGCCGCGAACGGGGACGGTTGGTACTGCGGCGGCATTCCCCTCTGGTCGGAAGCTTTGGGACTGTCCGGGCGTGCCGATGCGGTTGAAATGGCTGACGATGCCGTATGGCCGGTGGAGTACAAGGCGGGTGTGCGGCACGGCCAGACAGCCGACCTCCAGTTGTGTGCCCAGGCGCTCTGTCTCGAAGAGATGCTTGAAGCTGAGATCCCCTACGGCTATGTGTGGTATGGAGGGCCAAGGCGACGCCTGCAGGTGGATTTCACCACAGCACTGCGCAACGAGGTGTGCGGCATTATTGGGGAGATCCGCGAACAACTGCTGACCAGACAGCTTCCTGCTGCCGTGGATGATGAACGCTGCAACGCCTGCCAGCTCCTGCATCACTGTCTTCCACAGTTGGCGAACGCACCACGGAAAGTGCGCAGCTACCTCAAGGATGTGGTTTTCGGATGCGCTACCTGAACACGGTCTATGTCCGACAGCATCGCGCCCGTGTGCAATGTCGACGCGGGTCCCTGCTGGTGTCGTCGCCAGAAGGGAGCCAGCGCATTCCCATTGAAGCCGTTGATGCCCTGGTGGTGTTGGGTGGCGCTCAGATCACCATGCAGGCCATTGATGCCTGTGTTCAACGCGGCGTGCGGGTGGCCGCCTTGAAAAGGGGCGGCGCTGTCCGCTTCACCGTCAGCCCTGCGACAAGTGGCAACGTCCATCTGCGGAGTGCGTTGTTCCAGGCAGCCATGGACCCGTCACGGTCTTTGGACCTGTCCAGGGCCGTTGTGGCCGCCAAACTGCAAAACAGCGGAATCGTGGTCAGCCGTTGGTCGCGGGATGAAAAGAACCCCGAGAAGAGCGACGGCCTGGCGGGACGGAGTGAAATGATACGGGCTCGCATCGCCCGCCTTGCTGAAGCCGAGACCGGTGATCACGTGCGCGGTATCGAGGGGGACGCCGCCAGGATCTACTTCCGGGCGCTGGGTGAAGTGCTCGCATCCAGCCCGTTGCCGTTCACCGCCAGAACCCGACGACCGCCTCGGGATCTGGTGAACGCCATGTTGGGATTCTGTTGCGGATTGCTGGTGACGGAGTGCATCGGCGCCGTGGAGAGCATGGGCCTGAACCACCAGATGGGCTTCTTCCATCGCCCGCGCTCCGGCCGCCCTTCCCTGGCCCTTGATCTGGCGGAAGAGTTTCGTGCGTTAACCGACCGGTTCGTGGTGTTCCTGGTGCGGCGGCGACAACTGAACCCGGACAGCTTCGAGGAGACACCAGGGGGTGGCGTGTACCTGAACGGCGATGGCAGGACACAACCCGTATTCTGCGCCGGCTGTAACTTCCCCCACGGTCGGTGGCGTGTACCTGAACAACGATGGCAGGACACAACTACTGACCGCATGGGAAGAGCACAAGGAGGCGGAGATCCAGCATCGGATCCTGAACCGTCCCGTGGGACGGTGGGCGATGCCATCGGTTCAGGCCACATTGCTGGCACGTCATTTACGGGGCGACCTTCCCGCCTATCCTCCGTTTGTGCTTCCTTGAGCGATGGATGTTCTGCTCACCTACGACATTGCCGACACCAGCAAGAGCGGCGGTGCCCGGCTGAGACGGCTTTCCGCCATCTGTGAGCGGTACGGTCAACGGATACAGCTTTCCGTCTTCCAGTTCCGGTTCTCCCCAACGCGGCTGGCGCGCCTGATCGGCGAAGTGGAAGACGTGATTGACCACCAACGGGATTCGGTCATTCTGTACCGTTTCCCCGACAACATTGAAAAGTTTGCCAACCATCTTGGTGGTCCTCAACAAGGAGGACTGGGTCAGCCCTGGGTGGTGTGACCTGTGCGAACCTCCGGTGATTCTCCCGGCAACCACCCAACATGCCCCTGGGCCAGGGATCCTTGTTGTTGGATCGGTGTGTTTTGGTGTGGTATTCCTCATGCATCGCTAAAATCCCCTGCACCCTCCCCAAAGCACCTCGAGAATCACCTTTCCCGCATGAGCAGATCTCCGACTGGCCATGCACCCGGCTCTTTCGGGTAGAGAAACAGGGATTTTTTGTGGTAGCCTTCTGTTTCAGACGAGGGAGTATCCCCTCCCCATTCGGATTAGCTGTGTCGCCGGGGTTTTGACCCCGGCCTTCGTTGAGCAAACTGTCCTGGTCCCAGTTGTTCGTTGTCCGATGGATGTCACCGGGGTTTGCGTTTTTGTGGGCTCATTTCAGAGGCGCCCTGGCGCCCCTGCAGAACCACCACCCGCCCCACACCACTGAGAGCCGTCTGGTGGCCACAACCATGGATGCTACGACTGACGACGTGCGCTCGAACCAGCTTCTCACCCAACTTGTTGCTGGCGTGCCTTGGCCAGAACCTCAAGATAGAGTTCTTCGGGAACATGGCGAATGTCGTATTCCATCGGCGCGCCCCCATGGATATGGGTGTGAAGCTGCACCCAACTCTGGCGCTTCAGATCCCCCGTCTTTCTCACGGTGCTGATCACCTGGCTGGCCAAGGTGTCCACCAACTGCTGACGCTCAGGGGTCCCCACAGGAGGGATGGACTGCTCAGGACTCACCATGGCATGATTGAACCGACGGTCATACAAAGTCTGTCCCAGGCTGAAGATCCCAGACCAGCGCCGGCCCGTGTAGTCCAATTGGCAGAGACAGGCGACTTAAAATCGCTCCAGTGCGGGTTCGAATCCCGCCACGGGCATGGTTCCCGCCACACACAGTACCCTGAATCTCTGTGACCTTTCTGCTGTAGACCATGCCTATGCCGTCTTTCGACACCCTGCTGCTTCTGGGGCTGGTTGGCGCTCTGGGGGTGACCTATCTCGTCCTGGCCCCTGCGGCCTTGATGGCCTGGCTCCACTGGCGTTGGCATGTGATGGGCAAAGTGGAGCGGCTGTTAAGCTACGGGCTGGTGTTTCTTTTGTTTCCGGGGTTGATCCTGCTGTCCCCCTTCGTGAATTTGCGTCCTGCGGGACGCCACGGTGCGCCATGACCAAAGGGCATGTGCTTCTGCTGGGCCTGGCCTTGCTGGTGGTTGGCGGACTGTTCCCCCGGATGTTGCAATGGGCGGGCCTTGGTGAAGTCAATGCCGGGCTGGTGTCCACCGCCCTGCTGGTGTTGGTGGTGATCCTCTGGGTGGCCAGCTACGGCTGGCGGGTTGTGCGGGGCGACATGACCTTCATGCAAATGCGCAGGCACTACCGCCAGCGCTATGACCAGGCCACGGACGAGGAATTGCTGCGCCGTTTTGAAGCCCTGAGTGAAGCAGATCAACAGGAGTTGTTGTCGTCCACCGGTTCCGAGCCTGGTGACGCGTCGGGCCGGCAAACGGCTGGGTGATGGCTGGCCATAGCCTCAAGGCTTCACCTTACGTGGCATGAATCCCTCTTCTCCTGAACCCGATCCCATCAGCGCCCGCTTTGCCACCCTGGCCCAACAGGGGCGTTGCGCCTTGATGCCCTTTTTGATGGCTGGTGATCCGGACCTGGATACCACAGCGGCCTGTCTGCTGGCAGTGCAGGATCAAGGGGCTGATCTGGTGGAATTGGGTATTCCCTACAGCGATCCCCTGGCAGATGGTCCGGTGATTCAGGCCGCGGCTGGGCGTGCCCTGGCAGCGGGCGCCACCTGTGCGGGCGTGCTGGACATGCTGGCGCGCCTGCGGGGGCAGTTGCACGTGCCCGTCGTGCTGTTCACCTATGCCAATCCCCTGCTCAACATGGGGGTGGCCGCCTTCTGTGACCGTGCAGCCGCCGCAGGCGCGGCGGGGGTGGTGGTGCCGGATCTTCCCTTCGAGGAGGCACAGCGTCTGTCCCCCACCGTGGCGGCTGCCGGGCTGGACATGGTGCTGTTGGTGGCGCTCACCACGTCCCCCAGGCGCATGGCCCAGATTGCCCGGACCAGCCGCGGCTTTATCTATCTGGTCAGCGTGACGGGGGTGACAGGGACCCGTGAGCAGATGGATCAGCGGGTGGCATCCTTGATTGGTCAACTCAAATCCCTGGCCCAACAACCCGTTGCCGTGGGCTTT
Source organism: Candidatus Synechococcus spongiarum SP3 (assembly GCA_001007665.1). GTDB lineage: Bacteria > Cyanobacteriota > Cyanobacteriia > PCC-6307 > Cyanobiaceae > Synechococcus_B > Synechococcus_B spongiarum_B. The sequence goes on from JXQG01000007.1 coordinate 14,910, forward strand.
GGGATCTCCACCGCTGCCCATGCACGGCAGGTGCGCCTCTGGGGCAGCGACGGGGCCATTGTGGGCAGTGCTTTTGTGAAGCGGATTGCAGCGGCCGGTCCGTCCAATCCTCCAGCTACGGTGGCGGGGGCGTTCTGCGCCGAGTTGCGCCAGGGACTGGATTCCCCTGTGCCTGCCGACTGAAGGGGCCGACTGAAGGGGGAGAGGATCTGATGGAGCCATATTGCCGTTCGGCCATGGGCGACGCGCCTGTTGCCAAGGATTGCGGAGCGGAACCGCCACCATGACACCCATGATGGAAGAGCCGTCTGTCATGGACCATGAAATTTGTGCTTTGGGGCCGCTACTGTGCAGACCCTCTCACCAGGCGCGCCCCCTACCGGGAGCAGCACCTGGCAGGGCTGCGGGAGCAGCATGCCAAGGGGGTGCTGCTGACCCTGGGTCCCACAGCGGGGAGCACCCATGTGTTTGGCGTCTATGAGGCCCCGTCCCAGGAGGAAGTGGAGGCCCTGGTGAAGGGGGATATCTACTGGGCACAAGGCATTTGGACCCAGGTGGACATCTATCCCTGGACCGATGCCATCCCCTTCCCAAGCCCTTGATGGCGGCTGTTTGTTCTGGTTGGGTTCAGCCGGCCCCTCCGGCCATGGCTTGACCCACAATGCCGCTCCATTGCACCACCTTGCGTTGGTCCCGTCGCCAACTGTGGAACAGCCTTGCCTTGCTGAAGGTGCAGTAGGGGCAGGTGTGAATGGCGGTGGCCGGAATGCCCAGATCCTGGAGTTGCAAGGCGGCTGCTCCGCGAATATCCAGGTGGTCCCGTAGGGGTTGGCCATTGATGGGTGCATTGGGCTGCAAATCGCCAGCCGCCAGGAGCCGCTGCAATCCGTCCTCGTGGAGTGGGGCGGCCACCTTGCTGCTCACGGAGCGCTCCACCTGATAGCAGGGACCGGAAATGGCCGGACCCAGGGCCACCTGCAAGGCGGCAGGCTTCACCCCCTGGACCATGAGCTGTTCCACAGCCGCGGACAGCACCCCGGCGGCCAGGCTGCGCCAGCCCCCATGGCAGGCCGCCACGTGCCCTGTCTCGGGATCCGCCATCAGCACCGGTGTGCAATCCGCCCCGCACACCCAGAGGCTTTGCCCTCCTGCCGTGCTGACGAGACCATCCGCCTTGGGCCAGGGGGGCGCCACCGCATCACGGGCCGTCACCACCGCGCCGCCATGTACCTGGCGCAGGCGATGAACCGTGAGACCAGGGCTCAGGTAGCCCGCCAGCTCCGCCGGGCCGCGTTCTGACCAATGACGCGTAAAGAACCCATGGGCAAAGCCTTGCAGAGCATCGCATTGCAGCATATAGCCCCCATAACAGCCCACCCAGGTCCAACCGCTGAGGGTGTTGAAGGTGGAGTCTGGCCAGTCTGTAAAAGGCGCAGAGGAAGGATCAGCCATCAGGGCAGGATCTGGTCACGGAGAAGCCAAAAGCCGGTAAAGTGCTGCGTTTGGGAGGTGTTTTGTACAGACAGAAACTGTAGGCCGGCCGTGGACTGACAGGACTCTGCAAATGTGGCGGCAGCAGCTTCGGCCTCGCCGGGGTCCAGGCGGCCCAGGAGCCAGCGTTGATCCAGGCCGGCCTCCAGCAGGAGGCAGTTGTCGCTGATGGTCAATTTCAGGGGCTCCAACCCTGCCACCCATCCCGCCACGGCCAGGGCGCGGTCTCCAGCAAAGAGGCGCACACCGGGGATGATGGCTCCCGCTTCTCCTGGCTCGGGCAAAGGGATGAGACCCGAAAAGTCCATCGGCCAATCCCGAGCCTCTCTCAAGCTGGTCAACGGCAAGGCTGCCCATTCCCAGGCGTCGCCTCTGGCGGCATCAGGCAGGGGCTTGGCCGGTGCGGATGTTGCTGCCATAGGAGCAGCCCGTGGGCCGGCCAGATAGCCTTCCCGCTGGGGATAGACCGTGCGCTGCCGCTCCTGAAGCCAGTCAATCAAGGCATAGCAACGGCGGCTCGGCACCACCGCCAAGCCAAGAGGTTCAGAGGCCCGCTGCACCATGGCCGTCATGGCCTGGCGCCAACATCGCAACCGCTGTGGACGGCTGTGCCCGCCAGCCACCGCCTCGTCCAGGGCCTGCGCCAGCGCCTCTCCCAGCCAGAGGGAGTTCACCTGGTCCGCTGGGCAGGGTTTACAGAAACGAAACCCCGTTTCCGGTGTGGGGTTGATTGTCGGTGTGTCACACACCAGCAGCTCCCAGCGTTTGCGTCCGTCCGAATCCAGCAGCGGACGACTATAGAAATCCACCTCCCAGTCGCTCATGCGCTGCTGTCGTCTCCAGGTAAGGGTGCTCCAGGGCGTGAGGGGGGAACCAGCACAGTGGAGGCAGGCTGACTGGATCCGGGCGCCGATGGGGAGAGCTCCGGGCTCCGGTCAGAACCGGCAACGGATGCATGGGTCTCGGAGACCGGATCAGGTGCTTGTGGCTCCCGGTCCTGCTGCTGGTCCTGAAATAGAACAGCCCGCGCCCGCTCGGCGCGCTGCTCCGCCTGGACCATCACGTCAGCTTTGGCCGCCAGCATTTCACCGGGGAGGATTTCCAGCAGTGCCGTGTTGAGGGCAACGCGACCACGGGCAGCGTCAACATCGGTCACCAGGGCGGAGATGGTCTCCCCCACGGTGAACACCTCCCGTAAATCGCGGATATGGCTGGCACTGATGCAACTCTGATGCAGCAGGCCGCTGATGGGCCCCAGGTCCACAAAGCAGCCAAACCGCTTCAGACCACTGATCCGACCCGTCACCAGGTCCCCCACTTTCAACTCAGCAAAGCGCTGAGCACGGGATGCCTGCTTCTCCGAGAGCACCAGCTTGGAGGTCGTGGGATTCACCTCCAGAAAAGTGACCCCAATGGTTTTGCCCACCAGCGCGCTGTGGTTGTCCCCGTCCACCAGTTGAGAGCGGGGAATAAACCCCCGTAGACCCTCCACGTGGCAGGTGCAGCCACCACGGTTCACGCCGCTGATCACGGTTTGCACCACGGCAGCCTCCTGGGCGAGCCGCGTCACGGTGGTCCAGCTATCCCGCACCATGAGGGCCCGACAACTGACGGTGACCATGCCCTCGGCATTCTGCTCACCCGTCACCAGTACCTTCAGCTGCTTCCCTTTGGGGAACTGCTCCGCTACGTCGGTAACGACCCCGAACCCACACTCCTGCTTGGGCATCCAGCCAGGCGCCTTGCCTCCGATGTCCACATAGACACCATCACTCTCGTGGCCAATCACGGTTCCACGGACCTCCTCTCCTTTGGCGCCAAGGTTGGTGCTGCCCTCCAGGGCCGACTGGAAGGCTTCTTCATCAAAGTCAACGTCATCCAGGCTGCGGGGTGTGTAGGACGGCAGGACCGCCCCGCTTCCCTGATCAGCCCCACGGCGACTGTCGGGTTGGTATTGTGTCCGGGATCCCGATGCCGGGTCCGGCGGTACATCAGGGCCGACAGGTGGGGTGGGTGGGCTTTCTGCTGATGTTGAGCCGTCCTTGGTCGGCTGCCGCGCCTCGGATCTGGTGATCTTGAGGATTGAGAGACCGACGTCTCTGTCAGTGGGGCGTCTGACGTCTTTCGCCTTCATCGGAGATGCATGGGCTGAGGGCATTATGGACCGATTGCCCCCCGTCGGTTCGTGTTCCCATGGCCCCTGAGCAGCACCGCGGTCTCCACCACCTCAACTGGCCGGAGGCGAAGTCTGCCGCTGCCTGTGACAGCAGCACCGTCGTGGTGCCTTGGGGTAGCCTGGAACAACATGGTCCCCATCTGCCGTTGGGGACCGATGGCTTGTTTGCGGAGCAGGTGCTCCACCAAGTGCTGCAAGCCCTGCCTCCCCAGTTGCCCATCTGGTTTCTGCCGCTGCAGAGCCTGGGCTTTGCGCCGGAGCACAAGGGCTTTGGGGTCAGCTTTACCCAGCCGGCAGAGGTGATGCTGGCTCAGGTGGAGGCCATTGCGGAACCGTTGGCCCGGGCCGGCTTCCAGCGGTTGGTGCTCTTCAATGGCCATGGGGGCCAGATCAGCCTCCTGGATGTGGCAGCACGGCAGGTCCATGGACGCCACCCGAACTTGGGTGTCCATGCATGGTTTCTCTGGGACGTGGACGGCGTGATGGACCTCGTCCCGGACCCTGAGCGTGGCCAAGGTCTCCATGCCGGCCTGGCGGAAACCAGCCTGATGCTCCATATGGCGCCAGAACTGGTACAGCTTCAGCACGCCGTTGCCGAGCCACCTCCCCCCCCACCGGCTGGACTGTCCTTGGAAGGGCGCTGCCCTGGCGCCTGGAGGACAAATGCACTGAGTCGCTCAGGAACTGTGGGCAGTCCCCGTGGGGCCACTGCGTCCTTGGGGGCTGCCCTGCACGAAAAGCTGGTGCAGGGGTGGACAACAACATTCGCCACGCTGTTGGGCAGTTCATGGCCGCCGCGAAGATCCCTTGAATCTTCGGATAGAGTATAAAACCATCACAACTCACCGCAATTCATGTCGATTCCCGCCACTGCGCCTAGTCCTGGTCCTTCTGCCCCGGCAACCGACCTGGTTGCCTCCTCCCTGCCCGACTTTGCGTCAGCAGCCTACAAGGATGCCTACAGCCGCATCAATGGCATCGTGATCGAGGGGGAGCACGAGGCCTGCGATAACTACAAGGCCATTGGCACCCTGCTGCCGGAGCAAGCCGAGGAACTGGACCGGCTGGCCCGCATGGAGATGAGGCACATGCGTGGTTTCCAGGCCTGTGGCAAGAACTTGAAGGTGACGCCCGATATGGACTTCGCCAGGACCTTTTTTACGCCCCTGCGGAACAACTTCCAGGCTGCTCTGGCCGAAGGCAAGGTGGCCACCTGCCTGTTGATCCAGGCCATTCTGATTGAGGCCTTCTCCATTGCTGCCTATCATATCTATATTCCTGTGGCCGACCCTTTTGCCCGTCGGGTGACCGAAGGTGTGGTGAAGGATGAATACCTCCATATCAATTATGGCCAAGTGTGGCTCAAGGCCCACTTTGACGAGGTGAAGGAGGAACTCATGACAGCCAATAAGGCCAACCTCCCCCTCATCAAAACCATGCTGGATGCCGTGGAGACGGATGCCGCCCAACTCCGGATGGAGAAGGAAAACCTGGTCGAAGACTTCTTGATCGGTTACCAGGAGGCCCTCGGTGACGTGGGCTTCACCACCCGGGAGATCATCAGGATGAGCGCTCAGAGCCTCGGTTGAGGCTTTAGGTTTCTCACAGATTAAAATCGTACATGTTTGGACTGATCGGTCACTCCACCAGCTTCGCTGTGGCCAGGAAACGGGCGGAAGAGTTGGGCTATATGGAGCATGCCAAGGGGGATCTTGACACTTGGTGCAGCACTCCCCCGCAACTGCTGGAGACCTTCACCGTGAAAAGTCGGACGGGCAAGGAGATCACAGGCGGCTACATTGACTCCTGCTTCTTGCCGGAGATGTTGCCGGCCCGCTTCAAAACCGCAGCCCGTAAGGTGCAGAACGCCATGGCCTATGCCCAGAAAAACGGGTTCAGCGTCACGGCCCTGGGGGGATTTACCTCCATTATTTTCGAAAACTTCGACTTGGCCCGCTTTCAGAAGGTGCGCTCCACCCTGCTGGAGTGGCAACGCTTTACCACCGGCAACACCCACACCGCCTGGATCATTTGCAAACAGGTGGAGGACAATGCTCCGCGCCTGGGCATTGCCCTGGAAACGGCCGTGGTGGCCGTGGTGGGCGCCACCGGGGACATCGGCAGTGCCGTCTGCCGTTGGCTCCGGCAGCGCACGGGCGTGAAGGAGCTGTTGCTGGTGGCCCGTCACCAGGGACGGCTGGAGGCTCTCCAGCAGGAGTTGGCTGGCGGCAACATCCTGCCTCTGGAGGAAGCCCTCCCCAAGGCAGACGTGGTGGTGTGGGTGGCCAGCCTGCCCAAAAACGTGGAGATCAACACCAGCACCCTGCAGCGCCCCTGCCTGATGGTGGACGGGGGCTACCCAAAAAACCTGGACACCCGCATCCAGGCTCCTGGTCTCCATGTGTTGAAGGGAGGCATTGTGGAGTTCTGGCGCGATATTGGCTGGCACATGATGCAGATTGCCGAGATGGAACACCCCAGCCGTCAGATGTTTGCCTGCTTTGCGGAAGCCATGCTGCTGGAATTTGAAGGCTGGCACACCAACTTCAGTTGGGGGCGCAACAACATCAGCTTGGCGGCCATGGAGAAAATCGGTCAGGCATCGGCGCGCCATGGCTTTCGGGCCTTGGGCCTGGGCGATCTGGTGGCGGCTCCCGCGCTGTCCATCTCCTGAGTGCTGCCATGGCCAAGCCAAGTCAACATGTGCTGGATTTCGAGCGGCCTCTGGTGGATCTGGAGGCCAAAATCCAGCAAATTCGCCTCGACTCGGAAAACAGTGATCTGGACGTGAGTCAGCAGGTGGAGCAACTGGAACAGCTGGTGGCCAAGCGGCGGCAGGAGATCTACGCCAATCTCACCCCCTCCCAGGTGATTCAGGTGGCCCGGCATCCCCACCGTCCCAACACCCTCAACTACATCGAAACCCTGTGCGACACCTGGTATGAACTCCACGGGGATCGCTGTGGCAACGACGATGCCGCGTTGGTGGGCGGTGTCGGCACCATTGATGGAGTCCCCCTGCTGCTGATGGGCCATCAGAAGGGACGGGACACCAAGGAAAAAATGGTCCGCAATTTTGGCATGGCGTCCCCGGGGGGCTACCGCAAGGCCTTACGACTCATGCGCCATGGGGACCGTTTTCACTTGCCCCTGCTCATGTTCATCGACACCTCCGGAGCCTATGCAGGCCTCAAGGCGGAAGAACAGGGACAAGGGGAGGCCATTGCGGCCAATCTGCGGGAAATGTTTGCCCTGCGGGTGCCCATCATCGGGTGTGTCATCGGAGAGGGTGGTTCGGGTGGCGCCTTGGGGATCGGCATTGTGGACCACCTGATGATGTTTGAGTACAGCATCTACACCGTGGCCAGCCCCGAGGCATGTGCCGCCATCCTCTGGAAGGATGCAAAAAGGTCTGCCGATGCTGCCCAGGCTTTACAGGTCACCGCCCGGCAATTGCGGGACCTGGGACTGGTTGATGAGGTGATTCCTGAACCTCTGGGGGGGAACCACGCGCTCCCCAAACAAGCTGTTGCTGCCCTCAAGGAGGCGATTTTCCGTCATCTCAAGGCGTTGCAGGCTCTCAGCCCGGAAGAGCTTTTGGAGCAGCGCTATGAAAAATTCCGTCGCATGGGCCGGGTGCTGGAGACAGGCGACGACGCCAACCCTTAAACTCTTGTAATGATCCTTTCGGGGTCATCGTTTCCCTTGCGTGTGTATCTCTGACATCAACCACCACATCCCCATCATCGTCGCGCCGCTCTGTGCTGATCACAGGCGCCTCCAGAGGAATTGGCGCTGCTACAGCCCGCTGCTTTGCAGCCCGGGGTTGGGCATTGCAACTCCTGGCCCGTGATGGCTCCGCGTTGGATGCCCTGGCCAGCGATCTGCGGAGCCAAGGCACTGTGGTTCACTGGGCCACGGTGGATCTGAGCAAGGAGGATGGCATCCCGGCCAGGGTGAAGACGCTGCTGGCTGCAGGGGGGCCTCCCGGGGTGCTCATCAACAATGCCGGAGCTGGCTACACGGCTCCCCTGGCCACCATGTCCTTACAGGACTGGCAGTGGCTGGTGCAACTCAATCTCACCAGTGTGCTTCAGGTGACCCAGACGGTGCTGCCGGGCATGCGCCTGGCTGGAGGCGGCTTGATCATCAACATCGGCAGCCATGCTGCTGACCATGCCTTCCCGGATTGGGGAGGTTACGGAATGACCAAGGCAGCCCTGGCGGCTTTCAGTCGCTGCCTGGCTCTGGAGGAGGCATCGCAGGATATTCGTGTAACGACCGTCACCTTGGGTGCGGTTAATACGCCCCTATGGGACACGCCAACCGTCCACGCTGACCTGGATCGCCGTGCCATGCTGGATCCACAACATGTTGCTCATGCTCTTCTCCAGTTGGCAGAACAGTCCCCAAGGCAGCGCATTGAGAACCTCACTTTGCTCCCAGCCGCTGGAGCGCTTTGATCATTTTTGAATGATGACTCTTGACGATCTGAAGCCTATGCCGTCCCTGGAGGCGGATTTTGATGTGGCGCCCGCTCTGCAGCAGGTTTCCCCGGACAACGTTGGCGGTACGGGAAGCCCAGTTCCGGCATCCACCACCAGCGGCCGCATTCGCCAACGCCTCCAGGCAGCTCGGGCCTCTTTCTTTGCCAACGACAATATCGCCGCCTACCTGGAAGAAGGGGAGCTTGAGGCTCTGCAAAACGAGGTGGTCCAGCAGGTGCGTGGTCTGCTCAAAGCTCTGGTCATTGACATAGATCATGACCATAACACTGCGGAAACCGCTGAGCGGGTGGCGAAGATGTACCTCCATGAGGTATTCAAAGGACGATACCACCCCCAGCCCAAGGTGGCTTCTTTCCCCAATGTGAGAGAGCTGGACGAGATCTACACCGTCGGCCCCATTACGGTGCGTTCCGCCTGCTCCCACCACCTGGTCCCCATCCTGGGCCACTGCTGGATTGGCATCCAGCCTGGTGAACGGGTCATTGGCTTGAGTAAATTTAGCCGTGTCGCGGATTGGGTGTTCTCAAGGCCCCACATCCAGGAGGAAGCCGTGATTATCCTGGCGGATGAAATTGAGGCCCTCTGTAAACCCCGGGGACTGGGCATTGTGCTCAAGGCGCAGCATTACTGCATGAAATGGCGCGGCGTGAAAGAACCCCAGGCTTCCATGGTCAACAGTGTGGTGCGGGGAAGTTTCCGCAGCAACGTTTCCATGAAGAAAGAATTCTTTGATCTCATTCGTCAGCAGGAGAGCCTGCTCTGAGGCTTACACACCAGCCCCTCGCACCGCTTCCACAAAGGCTGCGCAGCGTCGCAGGTCTTTCCGGCCCGGGGCATGCTCCAGACGACTGGATGCATCTACCCCGTCAGGGCGCACCCCCATGGTTGTCAGTTGCTGAAGGGTGGCAGCCACATCTTCTGGTCCCAGACCTCCCGCCAGCCACCATGGCCCTGAAAAGCGTTGGCCACCCAACCATGTGAGGGGAAGCTGTTGGCCCGTGCCCCCCAGTTGCCGAGGAACATGGGCATCAAACAGCCGGGCAGCGGCTCCATCCTGTCGCTGCTGGGCTGTCCGCAAGTCCTCGGGACTGCCAATGCGGTGGGCTTTCCAGATGGGCAATCCCCAGCGTTGGATCAACTGGCGGCAGCGTTCAGGTTGTTCCTGTCCATGGAGCTGAAGAGTTGTGGGGCGTTGACGGTTGTCTTGAGCGCCCAGATAGGCATCCAGGTGGACATCATCCCCATCGGCAACCACCAGCACCCGCTCCACGCAAGCATCCCGCTCCTGGACAGCGGTCCAAATGGCTTGACTAACGTACGGTGGCACCCAACGGGGCGAGCCGGCCACGGCAATCACCCCAATGGCCTGCACGCCACAAGCGACTACAGCCTGGGCTTGCTGTGGTGTGGTCAATCCGCAAATCTTGACCTGGACCGGGACACTGCCCATGGTTGGGATCTCCCCCATTGGCAAAAGCGCTGCACGTTCGCTCCACTTTCTAGGATGACGAAAGGCCGATGGCTCTCATGGGAAAAGCCTGGACAATCGGTGCCATTTGCGGTATCCCCCTGAGGGTTCACCCCAGTTGGCTGTTGATCGTGGGCCTGGCCACGGTGTTGTTTCAGGCGCAGTACGGCCAGCTCTTGCAGGACCGTCAGCTGGCGGTCACCACACCTGGCCTCTGGCTGCTGGGTTTCTTGACCGTCCTGCTGCTGTTTGGCTCCGTGCTGCTCCATGAGTTGGGCCATTCTCTGGTGGCGCTCCGCCATGGCGTCAAGGTGAGCAGCATCACTCTTTTTCTCTTCGGTGGTGTGGCCACTGTTGAAAAGGAGTGCCGCTCGGCCCTTGCAGCCCTGCAGGTGGCGGCAGCGGGACCTGCCGTCAGCTTTGCCCTGGCCCTGAGCTTCTTTCTGCTGGCCAACCTCGGTGAGACGGTCCATCCCGTTGCCGCACTGGTCTGCCAGCGGCTGATGATCCTCAACCTGGTCTTGGGGATCTTCAACCTGATGCCGGGGCTTCCCCTGGATGGGGGCCTGATCGTCAAGGCCCTGGTGTGGCACTTCAGCGGCAGCCGTCGCCGGGGCATTCAGGTGGCTGCAGCGGCTGGACTGACTCTGGCCATCATGGCCATTGCTTCGGGCCTCTGGTTTGTCCTGGTTTGGCGCACCTCTTCCGGGCTTTGGCTCGCGTTGCTGGGATGGTTTGGCCTGGAAGCCGCCAGCGCCCAGTTGCACTTGTTACGCCTGCAAGACCAGCTCCTGCGGCTCCGGGTGCAACAGGCGCAGGGGCGACGCTATCGAATCCTGGATGCCCGGCTGGATCTCCGGACCATCAGCCGCCAACTGGCCCAGGAGGCAACAGACAGGATGGGTTCCCAGGACTGGCTGCTGGTGTACGAGGGCCACCGTTGGCTGGGGCGCTTTCAGCCCCAGGTCCTCAAGGCATTGCCGGTGCAGTGTTGGCCACGGGAGACTGTGAGCCAACAGCTCCAGCCCAGGGAGGAGATCCCCAGCATCAGGGACACCGCCCCCCTTTGGCAGGCTGCCCTCGCCTTGGAACATGCTCCCGAGGCGCGCTTGCTGGTGCTCAGTGGAGCGGGTCTGCCCAGTGGCACCATTGACCGGGTGGACTTGGTGAGAGCCGTCTGCAAGGGTTTGGGCATTCGCCTCCCCGAGTCTTTCCTCGGCCAGGTCCAGCGTCTTGGCCTCTATCCGCCAGGCCTCCAACTGGGCCTTGTGGCCAGCACCATGACAGACAGTGAAGACCCCAACGCCTCCTTCAAACCCTGAGTTTGTCTCCCGCCCCCCGCTGCGCCCGGGGCCAGGCCTCCAGTTGGCGCTTCTGCTGGCCATGGCCCTGCTGGTGCTCCTGCCCCTTCTGTGGCTGGTGAGCACATCCCTGAAGGGACCCGGCGAGGATATTTTTCAGACGCCCCCCCAGTTGCTGCCCCAAGCCCCCAGCCTTGGAGCCTACAAGCGGTTGCTCCAGGACACCCTGATCCTCCACTATCTGCTTAACAGCACGGTGGTCAGCGGCGTTGCCGTCACGGCCAACCTCCTCTTCTGCAGCCTGGCGGCCTTTCCTCTGGCGCGACTCCACTTCCCCGGCCGTGGTCTGGTGCTGGCCCTGGTGGTGGCTACCATCCTGATCCCGTTTCAGGTGGTCATGATTCCCCTCTACCTGGTGATGGTGCAGTTGGGTTTGCGCAACACCCACATGGCCTTGATCCTTCCCAACGCCGCCACCGCCTTTGGGATTTTTCTTCTGCGCCAGAGTTTTCTCGGTGTCCCTCGGGAGCTGGAAGAGGCCGCCCAGATGGATGGCTGCACCGTGCTGGGGCGCTGGTGGAACGTTCTGATCCCTGCCGCCAAGGCTGACCTGGTCACCCTGGCGGTGTTTGTGTTCATCGGTACCTGGAGTGATTTCCTCTGGCCCCTCGTCATTCTGGATGAACCACGGTTGTACACCTTGCCCTTGGGTCTGCAGCAGCTCTCCAGCAGCTTCTCGTTGGACTGGCGCCTGGTGGCTGCTGGGGCTGTGGTCTCGATCCTGCCGGTGTTGGCGCTGTTCACCATGGTTCAGCGGTTGATCCTGCCGAGCGGCACTGCCAGTGGCGTGAAGGGGTGATGCCCTAGCGGGTAATGATGTCCTTGGGGGCAATGGGATAGGGAATGCGGTGATGGCGCATCCGCTTCCACACTTTGACAAAGGCATCCACCACCAGCTCCAGTTCCGTATGGTTGAGCCCCGACTGGCGCAGTTGTCCATCCCGGATGCGGGAGTCCACAATGCGGCGCACGGTGGCGTGTGCCTCGCCTTCAGCCACCTCTGGCGGCAGGGAGCGCAGCGCTGCCTCACAACCATCGGCCAGCATCTGAATCCCGGTTTCTCGTGAACGGGGGGTTGGTCCCCGATAGCGGAAGTCCTTCTCCTTCACCATGGGACTGTGCTTCCGGGCAGCGTGCCAGAAGTACTCCATGCGCATGGTGCCCTGGTGCTCCGGAATGAAGTCGCAAACGGACTGGGGTAGACGGGCCCGGCGGGCCATGCGCAGCCCTTCATCCACATGGGCCTGCAGCACTTTGGCGCTGGCCCATGGATCATTTAACTGTTCATGGGGATTGTGGCCATCGGACTGGTTTTCAATGAACCACTGGGGCCGATGAAGCTTGCCGATGTCGTGATACAGAGAGCCGGTACGCACCAGGTCCACATCCGCCCCAATGGCCCTGGCTCCCTCTTCCGCCAACCCACAGATCATGAGCGTGTGCTCAAAGGTGCCCGGCGCTTCCTTGGAGAGGCGCAGCAGCAGCGGGCGTTGCAAATCAGCCAACTCCAACAAGCGGCTGCGGCTCACCAGGCCACAGGTATTTTCCAACGCCGGCGCCAGATTGAGGCCCAGAAGCAGGATGGCTCCCATGAGCAATCCTTCCCCCAGGGGCTGCTCCCCGCTGCTCAGCAGCCCTACAGACAAACCCATCTGCTCCGCCACACGGAACGTGAGCAGCGGGAGCAGGAGTGCTGCCAGGGTCAGCAGGGTGGCAGTCTGCAACAGTTGGGCGCGACTCCGCTGGTAGCCGGCCACCAGCGCGGCAACGGCGGCGATGACGAAGGCAATCATCACTCGGAGCAGGCCAATATTGTCCATGGGGAAGGGCCAGAGGGCCGAAGCCAGGGCCAACCAACCCAGGGCTGCCCCCGTACCCATCACCTCCGCCAGCAGAAAGGTGGGTGGAACCAGAACAGCCAGTGGGCTGACGGCTGCCCTCAGCCAGAGCTTCACCCCCTGAACCAAGGCCATGGCGAGCAAGAGCACCAACCCGTGATGTGGCTGCAGTCTGGGGTTCCAGCGGCGCGCCACCTGCACCACCAGCCATGATCCTAGAACGGCTTCGCCAAAGCGCCAGACCCAGTTTTCCAGCCGGAGCCGACGGGGCACAAAGTCGAAGTGGTCCAGCACGTCAAACTGTCGTGAGCTGATCTGCTCACCTCGCCTGACGATGAGGTCGCCGGCTTTGACATCGATCATCTCGGTATTCTGATTCAGCAGCTTCTCGGTAAGCTTGCGGGTGAGGTCGGGATCTGTCCGCAGGTTGGCCTCCCCCAGGAGTGAGCGAACCAGAAGTTTGACACCCACCTGCTGGCGCAGATCGGATTCGGACAGGGCAAACAATTGCTGCTCGGCGGCACTCCGCAAACTCTTCTCGGAGATGGACGCCACCAACCCTTGGGCCAACATGCGCCGTTGGGCCGTAAGGATCTCCTGCTCCCAGGCCTGCCGGTCTTCCCCCTGCAGCTGTTGCTGATCCTCCAGTTCTTTCCTCGACAGATCAATGGGAGGCACTGCCAGGTCGTCCGTGGCAATACTGCGACCCAGCTCTTTCAGGCTCCGCTCCAAGGCTTTCTCCAGGCGCAGGCTTTGCTGGTCATCAATCACGTGAACCACTGTGTGGAGACCCAGGTCACTGCGCCTGGCCTTCAGGGCAGCCCGATCAACGATCTGCGCAGATTCTGGCGCCCGGTAATCCTGCTCTGCGATAGCCCCCACAGCCAACACCGGCTCCCGTAAGAGGGGCCAACTGGAGAGGATGCCCACCAGCAACGCTGCCAGAACAACGGCCATCCACCCTGACCAGGTCCATGGTCGCGACCATGGTCGCGGTTGTTGTGTCCGCCAAAAGCGACTCAACAGACGGGCAAAGTTCCAAGGGACTCTGGGCAGGCCACCGTTGGGCAGACGGCCGATCCAGCGGACTATGGTTCTATAAATTTTGCATCGGGCATCGATGCTCCAATTTTAGCTCCGCGCCAGCAGGTTGCTGCATGCACTTCGAAGCCCATGGCAAAACGTCTTGATGGTCGGTTACTGGCTGCTCGCCATGAGGCCAGCCTCAGGGCATCCATTGCGCAGCACCTGGCCACCGCTGATGACCCGCCCGGCCTGGCGGTGGTGCGGATTGGGGATGATCCGGCCAGCGGGGTCTACGTGCGCAACAAGGCACAGGCCTGTGGCCGGGTTGGCATCGAGAGCCGGATCATCCATCATCCGGCCACGGCTAGCCAACAGGAGGTTCTGGAAAGCATCCACCAGCTCAATGGGAACCCGTCCTGTGACGGCATCCTGGTGCAGCTCCCGATCCCTCCCCCGCTGGATGCCCGTCAACTGCTCCTGGCCGTGGATCCAGCCAAGGACGTAGATGGACTGCATCCTCTCAACCTGGGGCGTCTGGTGCGGGGTGAACCGGGTTTACGTTCCTGCACCCCGGCAGGGATCATGGCCTTGCTGGCCCATGGCGGCATTGCTCTGGACGGGATGCGTGCGCTGGTGATTGGCCGCAGCATCCTGGTGGGGCAACCCATGGCGATCCTGCTGCAGCAGGCCAATGCCACGGTCACCGTGGCCCATTCCCGCACCCGGGATCTGGCTCACCACTGCCGTCAGGCGGAATTGCTGGTGGTTGCTGCAGGGAAGCCGGGCCTGGTGGGGGCGGACTGGGTACGGCCTGGAGTGGTGGTGGTGGATGTGGGCATGCACCGCGTACCACCCCAACGGCAAGGTGAACAGGGAACCCTGCGGGGAGATGTGTGCTTTGAGGCGGTGGAGCCCCTCGCCAGCCACGTCACGCCTGTTCCAGGCGGGGTGGGCCCAATGACTGTTGCCATGCTGCTGTGGAACACCGTGCAGGCCTGGCGGCTGCGCCGAGGTGGTGTGGTCGGGACCGACCTTGCGCCGCTGCCCCGCTGAGGTATGCCCCCTTGCCTCCACTAAGGGACAATGGCTCCCCATGCCGTTTCTGTGGGACGGCTCCAGTTCCATGTGCCATGGCCCATCAACAGCCCTTTGAGTTGGAGACTTATCTTCAGGCCAGAAAGGTCCAGGTGGAGGCCGCCCTTGCAGAAGCCGTGACGCTGGAGCAGCCTGCCAGTCTGCGGCAGGCGATGGAATACTCCCTGTTGGCGGGAGGAAAGCGGTTGCGCCCCATTCTCTGCCTGGCCAGCTGTGAGTTGGCGGGTGGAGATCCCCGGTTGGCCCTGCCCACGGCCTGCGCCCTGGAGATGGTCCACACCATGTCCTTGATCCATGACGACCTGCCGTCCATGGACGATGATGACCTGCGGCGGGGCCGTCCCACCAACCACAAAATGTTTGGTGAAGCCATGGCGATCCTGGCCGGTGACGCTTTGCTCTGCCAGGCGTTCGAGATGGTGACGGGGCGCTCCTCCAGGGTTCCCGCCCAGCGGCTGCTGGCGGTCGCTGCCGAGCTGGCCAGGGCCGCGGGAGCACCGGGCCTTGTGGGGGGGCAGGTGGTGGATCTGGCCAGTGAGGGGAAGCAGGTCCCCCTGGAAACCCTGGAGTTCATTCACCTCCATAAGACGGCAGCCCTGCTGGAGGTATCGGTCATCAGCGGCGCCCTCATTGCTGGAGCCGTTGAGGCGTTGGTGGCTGATCTGCGCCGCTACGCCCGCAACATTGGCCTGGCGTTTCAGATCATCGACGACATCCTGGACGTCACGGTAGATAGTGCCACCTTGGGCAAAACCGCGGGCAAGGACCTGCTCACCGAAAAGAGCACCTACCCAGCCCTGTTGGGCCTTGAGGCGTCTCGCCGCAGTGCAACCGAGTTGATCACGGCTGCCAAGGCTGCTCTGGCCCCACAGGCGGAGGCCGCTCGCCCGCTGTTGGCTTTGGCGGACTTCATCGCCACCCGTAACCACTGATCTCCATGGATGCTCTCACCGCGCTTTCCGACAATGCCGTCCTCGCTTGGGCTCTCCTGGCCTGTGGTGTGGCCCAACTCAGCAAGCTGCTGGTTGTGCTGGTGACGGAGCGGCAATGGCGCCCGGCCGTGCTCCTGGAGACGGGTGGCATGCCGTCCAGCCACGCCACTCTGGTGAGTGGGGTGGCGGCTGGCGTGGGCTGGCAGGTGGGCTTTGATCAGCCCCTGTTTGCCATGGCCTGTGCCATGGCCCTGGTGGTGATGTACGATGCCAGTGGCGTGCGCCGCGCCGCTGGCGTTCAGGCCGAGCGGCTCAATGCCTTCATGGCGCTGGCCGATCCTGATCGCTGCTCGTCCCTTGAACCCCTGAACACCAACTTGGGGCATACCCGGCGCCAGGTATTTGTGGGGGCCGTGCTGGGGATTGCCGTGGTTCTTCTCGGCATCAGCCGGATTGGCGGTATCCTGGACGGGCTCACTGGAGCAGCCAACTTGTAGCCCTCACGCCCCTTGGCTCACGGGCGTTTGGTGGTTGCCGGAGGCACAATCATCACGGGATAGCTGCCAAGATTCAGCAGGTACTCACAGATGGGATACAGGCTTTGCAGAGCTTTCTGGAAAGGCGCAGCCTGATAATGGCCCTCAACGTCAATGAAAAAAACATATTTCCCCAAATCAGTTTTGGCAGGACGGGACTCGATGCGAGACATGTTCAGGGACTGCTCATGAAAGACCTGCAATGCCTCCACCAATCCCCCGGGGCGGTCCCGCTGCCGCAGAGAAAAACAGAGGCTGGTGATCACGGCCTGGTCCTGAGGCACAGAGGGGGCACGGGAACACTCCGTCGCCGCAACAGGCTGCACCAAGAGAAAGCGGGTGCAATTGTTGGGTTCGTCGTTGATGGGATACGCCAAAACGCTCAGGTCCTGATCTCTGGCGGTATCCAGGGAGGCAATGGCCCCACGGAAGCGGCTGCCTTTCACCATCCGCGCAGCTTCTGCAGTGGAGGTGGTGGGCAGCTGGAGGGCCTGGGGAAGGTGGTTGTTCAACCAGTTGCTGCATTGACCCAGTGCCTGGGGATGGGAGATGACTTCGCTGATGTCCTCCATGCGGGCACTCCCCAATAAGGCATGGCGGATGGGCAGTACCACGCCACGCACAATTTCCAGGCCTTGGGGTCCGCAGGGATCGGGGGAGTCCGGAGGACAACAGGGAGCACTCAAGCTTCGGAGGGTGTCCAGGGTGGCCGTCACGCCACCCTGCACGGAGTTCTCCACAGGCACCACAGCGGCGGCCACAGTGTCGTCTCTCCCATGGTCGGCCTTGAGTTGGTGCAGCACACTCTGGATGGACAGACCAGGACGAGAACGATGGTCCTGCAGCCCTTGGGCCTGGGCCAGGTGGTGGCAGGCAATCTCGGTATAGGTGCCGGAGGGACCCAGAAAAGCAATGAGGGGAAAGGACAAGGTTCGGTGACGGCATCTCACATGGCTAAGATCCCATCAACAGCGGCGCCATGGCCATGAAATTGGCCTTCTCGGCTCGGCAAAAGCTGGGTCTGGCTCTACCGGGGTCTTCGGAGAAGGGATCTTCGGAGAATCTGACGGCTTATCTGAAGCAGGAGGAACGGGTCGTCAGGGTCCTGCTGGGTTCTGGTGCGCTTCAGGTCCTGGGACCGGCCCACTATCGCTACACGCTCCCCCGGCTCAAGGTCTTTCAGTTGCAGGTGCAACCCATTGTTGACCTGCGCACCATGCTCTTGCCACAGCGGCTGGTCATCCGCTCCTGCCAATGCCACCTCGATAGCAGTACGGTGCTGGCTGTCAACGACTTTCAGCTTCAGTTGGACTCCTGGTTGGAGGCCCGTGGTGGGCAATTGGAGGGGGAGGCGTCCCTGGCTGTACAGGTGACCCGCCCGAGATTGCTGCGCCTGCTTCCCAAAACCGTCCTGGAAAGCACCGGCGTCCATGTGTTGGCCGGCGTTCTGGGTGGCATCAAGGCCAGGATGAGCCGGAAGTTTTTGCAGGACTTCCAGGTCTGGCGCCGTGAGAATTGAATAGCGTCTCCTCCATGGTCTCTCCTGCTCCCGGAATCTTTCTCAGAAAGCTGAGACGGTGCAGCGGCGTGGGACCCAGGCTCTTGAGCGCTGAGCGATGCTGAGGCGTTCCATAGCCCTTATGGGCAGCCAGGCCATAGCCGGGGAAGCGCCGATCCAGCCGGAGGAGCAGGCTGTCCCTGGCCTGCTTGGCCACGATGCTGGCACAGGCAATGGTCAGGCAACGCTGGTCCCCGCGCACCACCGTCTGCTGAGGGTTGCGCCATGGCCGCAGCCGCAGGTTCCCATCCACCAGCACCAACTGCGGCGCCTTGGCGAGACGCTGCAGGGCACGGACCATGGCCAACTCCGTCGCAGCCCGTATGCCCCGCTGGTCAATCTCCCGGGCCGAGGCCTGCCCCAGGCCCAGATCCATGGCCAGGCGATCAATGAGCGGCAGAAGTCTTTGGCGATGAACCGGTTTGAGGGCCTTACTGTCTTGAACACCAGCAGCAGCAAGGATGGGCAATGCCGCTGCATCCAGGCAGCAGGCCGCTGCAAAAACAGGACCGAACAAGCAGCCTCGGCCCACCTCGTCCACACCAGCGAGAGACGCCAAGGCTACCCCGGCGGCAACTCCAAGACGGGCGTCCTCTCTGGTCTGAATCAAGTCCTCAGGTGGCGGCGCGGCGGCGGCGGCGGCGGCGGCGGCCATTGTCCTGCTCCTCCTCGGAGATTGCCCCGGCAGATGGCGCATCGCCTGCGGGGGAGGCATCGGTGTTCTGGGCGGCGCCATTCACCTGTAGGGGCGGAAGGACTGGCCGACCTCCTGCTCCCTCCTGGTCAGAAGCCGTCAGCCCAGGCTCTCCCCGGGTGATCATGGGCGCCTCGTCCCGGGCGGTACCAACACTGTCGCTCACCGTCCTGGTTGCGTTGTTTGTTGCCTCGCCCGTCTCTGGCTGAGCAACCACGGTGGTCGGGGCAGTCTCAGGGGCGGCATTGGATGAGGTTGCTGTGGGAGTGATCCCCGTAGCTTGCCCCTGCTCTTCGCTCTTGTCGCCTGGTTGCTGGTCGGTGGCGGCCTCCGGCGTCACGGAAGGCTTGCTTTTCTCAAGCCCGCTGCGCTGGCGGCGCTGGCGGCGGGGCGCCCCGTTGCCAGCGACCATCTGGCCTTTGGCTTCAGCCAAGGAAGACTGCGTACCCTCGCCAGGACCAACAACGCGAACCGCTACCGTATTCAAGTCCTTGGGCGGTGTAGGAGCCGTCAGTGCCGGATTGAAGCCGCACCAGCTGAAGACCGTCTTTTGATCTTCACTCATGGGTACGTCAATCATCTCCGGCGCACTGGCGCTGGACGGGCCGGATCCTGCCTCAGACAATGGACTGGCTTCCGATTCGTCTGGAACCGCGCCTGGAACGGTCGGGGTCTCAACAGGAGCCGATGCACCACTGCGTCCACCGCCGCCCCGGCGGCGACGTCGGTTGCTGCCGCCACCATTGGCCGCATCCGGACTGGTGTCCCCAGGGGTAGGCAATGGGGTTCCAGGGGGTTGCACGATCCCCGTTGCCAAGGACTGCAGGTTGGTCTTGCCCGGCAGGGTGACCACATGGCCCAGGCCGGCACAGGTGGGGCACTGGCGACTAAAGAGCTCGTAAATATTCTGACCCTGGCGCTTGCGGGTCAGTTCCACCAATCCCAACTCCGTAATCTGAGCAATCTGAGGCCTTGCTTTGTCGGGCCCCATGGCCTTCATGAAGTGCTCCAGCAACAACAGCTGATCTCGTCGCGACTCCATGTCAATAAAGTCAACGATGATCATGCCGCCAATGTTGCGCAGCTGGAGTTGGCGGGCAATCTCGGTGGCAGCTTCACAGTTGGTCCACAACACTGTCTCGCGGGAATTGGCGGAACGCGTAAAGGAGCCGGAGTTCACATCAACCACTGTCAGGGCTTCAGTGGGCTCGATAATCACGTAACCGCCAGAGGGCAGATCCACCCGTGGCAAGAGGGCCTGGTGAATGGCCGCAGGAATGCGGAAGGCCTCCAGCAACTTCTCCGCACTGGCAAAGGCGTCCACCACAATGGAGTTCTTTGCTGCGCCAAGGAAGGTTCTGACCCGCTCCACCACCTGGGGACCATCCACCACCACCTTGTCCAGATCTGGTCCACAGTGATCCCGCAAGGTGCGATGAACGAAGTCATCATCGCGGTTCAGGAGCACTGGCGGTTGGGACGTCTCTGCGGTGGCCTGAATCGCCTCCCACTGGCGGCAGAGCGTTTCAAGGTCGTCAATAATCTGGTCCTCTTCCACCCCCTCGGCTTTTGTGCGCACCAGCAGGCCGGTTCCGGCAGGCTTGATCAAAACTGCCAAAGCCCGAAGGCGATCGCGCTCGGCCTCTTCGTGAATGCGGCGAGAAATGTTGACTCCCTGTCCACTGGGCTGGAGCACCAGAAAGCGGCCGGGCAGAGTAATGTTGCCGGTGAGCCGAGGCCCTTTGCTGCCTGTGGGCTCTTTCATGACCTGCACCAGAGCTTTCTGGCGTGGCTCGAGTAGTTCTGTAATGGATCCAGCAGTCTGCCGCAGCCGCAGAGGGCCCAGATCGGTGACGTGAATGAAACCATTTCTTTCACTTTCACCGATGTTCACAAAGGCGGCATCAATCCCTGGGTGGACGTTTTCCACCGTTCCAAGGTAGATGTCGCCGATCTGGTGTTGACCTTGGGCAACGATCAGTTGGTCAACACGCTCATTATTGAGAATGGCGGCAATGCGCAGGCTTTCAGCAATAAGAATTTGCTTGGTCATGGAAGAGAACCGAAAAGTTTTGCCAAAGGTGAGGGCTGTTGGAGAGCGTTATTTGCATGTCAGTGAAGCTGTTCAGCAGATTAAGGCATGGAGTCAACCGTCAATTGCTGCTGTTAACAGGAGTCGGAAGAAACATGTCGAGCTCCAGGGGGAACCCCGGCATGACGTGAAGTCTTGTTGTCCCGGTCACAGGGATAATCTATCACAAGCAGGTGTCCTCTTGCCGGGGCTTGGCGGCCTCAGGACGCAGATATAGCCAATCGCGGCGCAGAGCCGTGATGGACAGTCCCTCGCCGAGATGATCCGCCAGGATCGTCTCCAGTTGCTGGGGTTTCAGGCTGCGTCCGGTGGGATCAATGGCCACGTCAACCGACAACTGCACAGCGGCACCTCTTTGATCATGGAGGGTCAGGTCCTTGAGCAGAGGGCGCAGATCCCGGTGCCGTCGTTGTCCTTTTTTATCCACGTCCTGCCACGGCAAGCCGGGAGCAGCCAGTACGGCCTGACAAGCGGCCTGCCAGGCCAGGCCTGGTAGGGCGACCCCTGATTCCGGGCAGAATTCCATGGTCCAGCGGGCGCCCTCCAGAAGTTGCGCCAGGCTCTTTTGCCCGAGGGGAACTTCTTCGGCCGCCAGGAGTTGGATCCCCATGGGCAGTCGGGGCTGGAGGGTGTTGATCAGTGTCGTGGGAGGGACGACTCTGGTCAACTCCAGATCCAGCAACTCACCACCACCATCAACCCCAAGAGGCAGAGCATGGCCCACTTGCAGCCGTGGCAGTGGGTGGAACCCTGCACTGAAGCTGACGGGCAAGGCCGCAGAACGCAGGGCCCGATCCAGCAGTCGCAAGAGATCCAGATGGCTGAGCAGCGCTGCATCCCCTTCCTTGGTGAAGCGCAGCCGCAGCCGCTGGACCCGCTGGCTCGCAGGCTGGACCCTGGGTACGGCCACAGGCGCCGGTGGCGGCGCCACAACCCGATTGTGTCCAAACCCTGGCCCACACACCCCGCAACTGCTGCAGGCGGCAAAGGAACAGTCCGGCACCACCATGGCCTCCATGGCCCGTTGCAGGTCGTCTCGAAGCCACTGCCGGTCCACGCCTGTATCAATGTGATCCCAGGGCAGGGGAAGGGTTGTTGGATCTTCGCTCTCCTGCGCTTGCTGCTGATCCCTCCAGCTCAATCCTGCTGTGCGGATGGCCTGATTCCAGGCATTGTAGGCCCGCTCCACGCTTTCCCACCAGGCATCCATTCCCGCCCCGTTGCGCCAGGCTCCAGCAATGACTTGTGCGAGACGACGATCCCCGCGACCCACAACGTCCTCCATGGCGGAGATCCGCACATCCGTTTCATTCACCTTGAGGCGAGGAATGCCCCGTAGGGCTTCATGCAGCAACACCTGTTTGCGGCGCAGGTCGTCACTGGAGACCTGATGCCACTGGAACGGTGTGTGGGGCTTGGGGGTGAAATTGCTGATGGTGAGATGAAAGCCCAGGGGGCCATGGCCCCGGCACTCCCGCTTCAGCCAACGCACCGTCTCGGCAATGCCCAGCACGTCGGCATCCGTTTCGCCAGGCAACCCGATCATGAAATAGAGCTTGACGGTTCGCCAGCCCTGCTCGTAGGCGGTGCGGACACCACGGAGCAGGTCCTGGTCCGTAAGGCCTTTGTTGATGATGTCCCGCAGTCGCTGGGTGCCCGCCTCTGGGGCAAAGGTGACCCCTGTGCGGCGTGTGCCACCGATGATCTGGGCAATGGTTTCATCAAAGCGGTCCACCCGCTGACTGGGCAGGCTGAGGCTGACCGATTGCCCCTGGAGACGATTGCGTAACTCCACGCCAACGGCCGGGAGCGCCAGATAGTCGGAGCAACTGAGGGAGAGAAGGGAAAAATCGCTGTAGCCGGTTGTCTTCATTCCCGTTTGCACGGCCTCCACAACCTCCTCCGGCGCCACGTCTCGAGCGGGGCGGGTCAACATGCCGGGCTGACAGAAGCGGCAGCCCCGGGTACAGCCTCGGCGGATTTCCACCACCAGCCGATCATGGACGGTCTCCACCTGGGGCACCAACCCTGTGGCGTAATGGGGGATGGGATCCGCCACTCGCCGCACCACCTGGGCTGGAGCGTCGGATGATCGGGGCACAACCCGTCCGTCACTGCTGCGCTGGTACAGGCTGGGGACATACACCCCCGGCACATGGGCAAGATCCCGCAACAGGGCCGAGCGGCTCAGGCCTGTGGCCTTGCCCTCCCGGATCACCAAGCCAATCTCCGGCAGCAACTCCTCCCCATCCCCCAGAGCGATGAAGTCAAAAAAGGCGGCATAGGGCTCAGGATTGGACGTGGCGGTTTGGCCACCCGCAAAGACGAGGGGTTGGGCCTGAGGGTGATCCAAGGGCACATCCGGACGCTTCTGGGCCCAAATGGGCAAGCCGCTCAGATCCAGCATTTCCAGGATGTTGGTGGCCCCCAACTCATAGCTGATGCTGAAGCCGAGAATGTCGAAGGCCTTCAAGGGCCGACGACTTTCCACCGCAAACAGAGGAACCCCCTGCTGCCGCAGCCGGGCGGCAAGATCCGTCGCAGGCAGGTAGGCCCGATCACAAAGCTGCCCTGGCAGGCGGTTGAGAATGCCATAGAGGATGATGTGCCCCAGATTGCTGGCGCCCACTTCATAGAGTTCCGGATAGGTGAGACACCAGCGCAATGATGCCTGTTCCCAGGGCTTATGCAGGGCGCCACGCTCCTGGCCCAGGTAGCGGCCCGGTTTGCTGATGCCGCGATTGACCAGTTGATGGAAGGGGACGGGAGCGGTCGCTGTGGCAGAGGGCATGGGCTTGGAATCGACAAACAGCGCGGGGTGAGGCACACCCCTGTCCATAGGATGGGGGTTCTGTCCCGGTTGCTGCCATGGTGCGCGTCAACAGCCACTACCAGATGTTGCAGGCAGGGTATCTGTTCCCTGAGATTCAGCGCCGCGTCAAGGCCTTTGCGGACGAGCATCCTGAGGCTGATCTCATCCGCCTGGGCATCGGTGACGTCACCGAGCCTTTGCCCGCCGCCTGCCGAGACGCCATGGCAAAAGCTGTTGAGGCCATGGGGACGAGAACGGGATTTCATGGCTACGGTCCCGAGCAGGGCTACCACTGGCTACGGCAGGCCATCGCCCAGCATGACTACCAACAGCGGGGCTGTGCCGTTGAAGCGGACGAGATTTTCATCTCCGATGGCTCCAAGTGCGATACGAGCAACATTCTGGACATCCTCGGGGACGACAACCGCATTGCCGTGACCGATCCGGTCTACCCCGTCTACGTAGACTCCAACGTGATGGCCGGCCATACGGGCCCCGCCGATGATCAGGGTCGCTACGGCGGCTTGCAGTACCTGCCTCTCACCGCGGACAACCACTTCTGCGCCCCCCTGCCGGCAACGCCGGCGGATCTGATCTATCTGTGCTTTCCCAACAATCCCACCGGGGCGGTGGCCACCCGTGCTGCCCTGCAGCGTTGGGTTGACTATGCCCGCAGCCATGGGGCTCTGATTCTCTTTGATGCGGCTTACGAAGCCTTTATCCAGGATCCGGAGCTGCCCCACTCCATTTTTGAAGTGGACGGGGCTCGAGACTGTGCCATCGAGTTCCGCTCCTTCTCCAAGAATGCTGGCTTCACGGGCACACGTTGCGCCTTTACCGTGGTCCCCAAAGCCCTGAGCGGCCACACCCGCGACGGGGATGCCGTGTCCCTCCGGCAGCTCTGGAGCCGTCGCCAGAGCACCAGGTTCAACGGCGTGGGCTATGTGGTGCAACGGGGCGCCGAGGCCGTCTATTCCCCCGCTGGCCAAGCCCAGGTGGCCCGGTTGGTGGCCTTTTACATGGAAAACGCCGCCATTATCCGACAGCAACTCCAGCGCCTGGGTCTGGCGGTGTACGGCGGGCAACATGCTCCCTACGTCTGGGTCAAGACCCCTGCTTCCATGAGTTCCTGGCAGTTCTTTGACCAACTTCTCCACAAGGCCCATGTTGTGGGCACACCTGGGGCTGGTTTTGGCGCTGCGGGGGAGGGCTACCTGCGCCTTTCAGCCTTTAACAGCCGTGCCCAGGTGGAGGCGGCCATGGCCCGGATTGCCCGGTGCGAGTTGCAATGACATCCCGTCTACCAACCGGTCGGCTAAGTTAAGCGGGAAGATTTTGTCCAGAGACTCGGCGTTGATCATGCCCCGCGACATGACTTCACAAGGAGGCAGTGCAACTGTCCTGGTGCATCAGGAGCAGCGGACCCGCAAGCGACAGCCCCTGTATCGCGTCCTCCTTCACAACGATCCCGTGAACACCCGGGACTATGTGGTGGCAACGTTGCAGATGGTGGTTCCCCAGCTCAGCGAGCAGGATGCCGTGGCTGTGATGTTGGCGGCCCACAACACGGGCGTCGGCCTGGTGATTGTCTGTGACCAGGAGCCTGCCGAGTTCTACAGCGAGCAGCTCAAGAGCAAGGGACTCACCAGCACGATTGAACCGGAAACGTGAGGCGGGAGGCGAAGCCCGGTCCCCGCTGGCTGGGCACCTTGCTGTTTGTGCCTCTGCTTCTGGCTGTGGCCTGGTTGCTCACCCGTCCCCTGTTGTGGCTGGGGATGGACCCTGGGACTGTGAAGTTGCTGGTCAGCCTGGGGGCCTTTGTGTTGTTTCTTGTTTGCCTCCCCCTGCGCCTGCGTCGTGTCTGGGGGATCGCTCATCCTTGGCGCTGTCTGGGGCTCAACGCCCCCCTCAGAAGGTCCGTCCCTGCCTTGGTCCATGGCCTTCTGGATGCTGCCCTGTTGCTGTCGGGCCTGATCATGCTGCTCCTGGCGCTGGGGCAAGCCCATTGGGGTAGTGGGCTCACCCCTGGCCAAACCATCAATGCCTTGGCCTTGATGGGAGTTGGCTTTGCCGAAGAACTGCTGTTTCGTGGCTGGCTTTGGGGGGAGCTGCAGTTGCGACTGGACCAGGGCCGGGCTGCTGTTGCCCAGGCCGTGGTGTTTGGCTTGCTGCACACCCGCTTTGACCAGGGATGGGCGATCCCCCTTGGGCTGTTGCCGGGGATGTTTGTGCTGGGCCTGGTTCTGGCTGGGCAGCGCAGCAAAGACGGCAACCTGTTGGCCGGTGCCGTGGGCCTGCACGGTGGGTTGGTGGCAGGGTGGTTTGCGCTGCAATCAGGACTTCTGAGACTGGAGCCTTCCATCCCCGTCTGGCTCGTGGGTCCCAACTACAATCCCGTTGCCGCTCTCCCTGACTACAATCCCGTTGGCGGACTTCTGGGCTGGCTGGGCCTCATCCAGTTGCTCAGGTTGCGCTGGCGTTGGCTACGCCTTAGCGAATCTGAATGATCAGATCGCTTCTGCCCCATGTTCTGTCAGCGGTGACGGCAGGAACTCTGATTCGGTGGCTGAGAGCAAGGCAAAGCCGATCCGCCAACGACAGTAAGGCGCCAGGACGCCACTGCTCTGCTGCCGATTGCCCATCCTCAATGGTGACTGGCTCGATTTTGAGGCGATAGACCTTGAGAAGGCCTTGCACCAGTGCACGCAGTAGCGAGCAAGGCGCCGGGCTTTTCTGACGAGCTTCTTTTCTGACGAACTTTCTGAACCACCTCTGACCAGTTGACGCTGCTGGTAAAACAAGCTGTCTTGTTGAGAAGAGCATCCACATATTCGTGCCCTTCTTCCTTGCAAAGAGAGGCAAGAAGAGCCGATGCATCAAGGACGACTCCTTTCTCCGGAATAGGATGATCTTTCCCAGTCATGAGACGGTCGCCTTCGCTGCAGAGCGACGCTCCATTAACAGTTCATCAACAACACTGTGAGGATCAGACCGGCTGTTGAGGATTAAGGTTCGCAGTTGCTTGAACTCCTTGTCTGTGGTGGGGATGGGAAGATTCTCCGTGATTCTGAAGGTCTTTGTAAAGAACTGCTTTCTGAGGTGACCCAGTCCTATAAGAGCATCGGCGGGCTCGTCAAGGGATCTCACAGCAACTGCATGCGGGGGGGGTCAAGATCAGAGAGAGTACGAGGACGGGCTTCTCCCCTGGGGGTCCATGAGAGACTGGTTAGCAAGAAGACGAAGGAGAGGATCAGCATTCTGAAACAGTCTTGGTGGCGGGTCATGAGAGAGGATCGGTGAAGGTTGCCTGGTGCCCCAGAACTCCATTGGATTTGGGACAACTGGATTTGGGACAACAGTCAACTGAAGCGTATTGGCCTAGAGTAGCGGAGATCAGCCGCTTGAGCGGTGAGGACCGGCAGATCCGTAAGCTATGGATCCAACTCTTTTCGCAGTGAAGCCCCCTCTGCATGGCCGACTACTACGACCTTTTGAACGTCAGCCGGGCCGCCGATCAGGACACCCTTAAACGTGCCTACCGGCGCTTGGCCCGTCAGTACCACCCCGACGTCAACAGGGAGCCGGGGGCCGAGGAACGATTCAAGGAGATTGGCCGGGCTTACGAGGTGCTCAGTGACCCGGAACAACGGGCCCGCTATGACCAGTTTGGTGAAGCGGGGGTGAGCGGAGCGGCCGGCGGCATGCCTGACATGGGTGATATGGGAGGCTTTGCTGATCTCTTTGAAAACTTTTTTGGTGGCGGGGCAGCAGCCGGCAGGGGATCACGGCGTCGACAAGGACCAACCCAAGGGGAGCACCTTCGCCTACCTCTGACCATTTCCTTCCGTGAGGCCGTTTTTGGCGCAACCCGGGAGGTGCAGATCCGCCACCGGAAAACTTGTCCCACGTGCTCGGGTAGTGGTCTTAAACCTGGCAGCCGTCTCAGCACCTGCCAGGCCTGTGGGGGGCAAGGCCAGGTTCGTCGCACCAGCCGCACACCCTTTGGCATGATTTCCCAGGTGAGCACCTGTCCCGCCTGTGGAGGTCGGGGGCAATGGATCAGGCCGGAGGATCGCTGTGGCGCTTGTCATGGCCAAGGCGCTACCCAGGCGCTCAAAAAACTCCGCATCAACATCCCTCGGGGCGTGGAATCCGACCAGCAGCTTCGGGTGACCGGGGAGGGGAACGCGGGAGAGCGAGGTGGTCCCTCCGGAGACCTGTTTGTGCAACTGCAGGTGGAATCTGATCCAAGGTTCCAGCGTGAAGGCATCACCATCCGTTCCACCACTGAAGTGAGCTATCTGCAAGCCATTCTTGGCGACACCATCACAGTTGCCACGGTGGACGGTGACCAGTCCATTGAGCTACCCGCCGGAACCCAGCCAGGCCAGGTCCTCACCCTGCCAGGTCTTGGCGTTCCCAAGCTGGGCAACCCCGTGGCGCGGGGTGATCATCTGCTGACCGTCAAGGTGAGACTTCCCAAGGGCAAGTTTTCCTTGACGGGGAAAGACATTCCCGATGGTCTCTCGACGGAAGGCCGTACCTTGCTCAAACAGTTGGACAAAAAAGCCCAGAGTCGGGGCAGCAGACTTGGCGGCTTTCTCTAAGCTCCTTTCTCGAAGACCGTGAACATCATTGGCTTGGACCTGCGCGGCGTTCCCTGTCCTCTGAACGCTGTTCGATGCCAACTGGCGTTCGAGAAATTGGCGGTGGGTGAAGGGCTGCGGGTGGAGCTGGATTCCGGTGAACCCCTGGAGAGTGTGGTGAATCAATTTCTCGAAGCTGGGCAGCAGGTGGATGTGGAGATGGACTCTGGGCAGGACGCAACAATCCTCATCACCCGCCTCTCCCCCTGGCCCTGCCGGCTGCCGGGAGATGGCAGCGCCAGAGTCAGCCCCCCAGCAGGTTGGGCATGTTGAGGTTCCCCAGTCCCCCTGTGAGTTCTTCCATGCGGGCTTTCATGGTTTCCGTGGAACGCTGGTGAGCTGCCTGCAGTGCCTCCAGGACAGCTGTTTCCACCACGTGCGGCTCTTCGGCCAGCAAACTGGGATCCAGAACAACCCCCTGTGGAACCTGGTTGCCCGAGATGGTGACCCGTGCGCGTCTGTCCTGGCTGAATCCTTCCAGAACCAGGGCGTCCAACTCCTCCTGAAGCCTCACCGCGTCCTTCTGGATTTGCTGGGCCTTCTGGAAGGCTTCAGTGAGTTGGGAAAAATTGGGGAGTCCGAAGCCGGCCATCATGACAAGCCAAACTCCTATCAGCCTACGGGACTGGGCAAGGATTGGTCGAACTGTCCGAGGTGCTTGATTTCCGGCTGCAGCACGATGCCTTTCTCTCCCATGACCCTGTCTCTCACCAGGTGAATCAGCGCCTGGATGTGTCGGGCCTTGGCCCCACCACGATTGACAATGAAATTGGCATGCACCGTCGAGATCTCCGCATTGCCCCACCGCCGACCTTTCAGGCCCAGGCCGTCAATGAGCTGACCTGCCGTCATCGGCAGAGGATTTCTGAAAACACTTCCTCCACTGGGAAAATTGCAGGGCTGCGTTCGATTGCGCCGACTGAGGTTGGCTTTGATGGTCTCCAAAAGGCGCTGGGGAGCATGACCAGGGCTGGTGCGCAGGCGAACCGAGATCACGATCCATGGCCGCTGAGCCGCCGCCATGTCTTGCAGCAGGCTGTGACGATAGCCAAACGCCATGTCCTGCTCTCGCATGCGCCAACGCCTGCCTGTTGCGGGGTCCAGCAGTTCGGCATCCACAAGTCGCTCCGCCAGGCAGCTCCCCTGACAGCCAGCATTCATGGCAACGGCTCCACCAATGGTCCCCGGGATTCCCGCAAGCCATTCCAGTCCGTGGAGACCGGCTCGCGCAGTCTTGCGGGCCAGGGTCGGGAGAGGTTCACCGGCGTAGGCCTCAACCACCCCGGTCGTTGACTCCATCTGGACGCCCTGCAGGTGCCTCAGGCAAAGACACAGTCCTTGCACACCCTCGTCACTGATCAGCAGGTTGGACCCGGCTCCAATGGGATGAATGGTCAACCCCATGGCCACGGCCCATTGCACCACACTGGCCAACTGGGCAACGCTGCGAGGTTGGGCCAGATACTCGGTGGTCCCTCCCACCTTCCAACTGGTCAGGCCAGCCAGTGGCTGGCGGGGCAGCACATCCACGGGAAGGGCGACAGGCAACATATCGCCTACGCCGCCATGGGGACAGCGGAACGCACCAGATCTGGTAACAGGTTGATGGAACCTGCTCCCATGGCCAGCATCAGGTCACCCGGTCGGGTGTGACCGTGAAACTCCTGCGCCAAGTGCTCCAGGCTGTCAAAGCAATGCACCGTGCCTCCAGCCTTGGTGATGGCCCTGGCCAGGATCCCATGGCTGACGCCAGCAATGGACTCTTCCCCAGCACTGTAGATGGGGAGTAGCAGTACCGCGTCCGCAGCAGCGAGCGTCAAGGCGAATTCCTGAAGAAAATTTTTCGTTCGGCTATAGCGATGGGGCTGGAAGGCAATCACCACCCGTTGAGGCGTCAAGGGTAGGGCTGTTTCAGCATCTTCCACCATGAGCCGAGCCATGGCGAGGGTTGCGGCCACTTCGCTGGGGTGGTGAGCGTAGTCGTCCACCA
>JXQG01000071.1 GCA_001007665.1 Candidatus Synechococcus spongiarum SP3
AAAGCTCCTCCCAACACTCTCCATCCCAGCGGGCCTCCTTCCACATCCCAGTCTCTCACTCCATCCTAACTACCACCTTCACTTCTTCAGAGGTGCCCTAACCAGGAGCCAATTTCCCCAAGTCTCCTGGTGTGAGCTGTAGAGACAGAAGAGGCGCTCATGAACGCTCATGAATCGATGCCGTGTATGCCAAAGCTCACCCCACAGCGTCCAGTCTCAAAAAGGGTCTTACATGCCTGGGGAAACACTGGACCCCACACATGGTTTTCCAGTGTTTCCTTAACCTCAATTCTGGATCAGCAAGGGGGCTGACCAGCAAGCTCCATGGGGTATGCGACAAGAAAGGACGTCCTGTACGGCTTCACCTCACATGCTACGACCGCTGTGCCAACCCCTTCCTCTCTGCCGTCCTCCTGGGGACCACCGTCATCTCCTGGGGATGAGCCCTGGTCCCAGGGTCAGGACTCACTAAGGAAGGGAGAGATTCCCCTCAGCGGAGAGAAAGGCCTTCAGGAGGGGGATGGCTCACCTGTTCTGGCTCAGTGAGCAGCAGATGGAGAGAATCCAGCCCTTATCCGGCAGCCAAGTCAGGGGCAAAGGTCTGGATGGGGTGGGCCCAACCATCTACCTTGCACATCTGGATCTGCGGGGGCGCCAGCAGTCCCCAGAAAAGCATGGAAACGGTCTCGGCACAGGGGAGGACGGTCTGAGTTTTGATCCGGTGACGGAACTCCCCGTCCAGTCGTTCGATGGCATGGGTGGTGCGCGCTGCTTTCTACAGGGAGCGCGACAGTTCGGTCGCCATTTGCGCAGGAAGGCTGTGCGCCGCCACTGCACATTGGTAGCGCTCGGGGCATCGATCCTGTTCCGGTCGCCCGCGGACAACTCGTCAGGCAGCCGCTTGGGCGCATGAGCCAGAAGGTTACGGTGGCTGTGAAGGGTACAGCGCTGAAGTGGCAGGTCTTCTCCCCAGAGGGCGGTGACTGCGGCCTCCAGCCCCGGCGCACCATCGATGATCACCAACGCGGGTTGCCACAGACCTCGGGCATCCGGATGCTCAAAGAACTGTCACCAGGCGGCCATGCTCTCCCCTGCCATGGGCTGAACCGCCAAGAGGGCCTTCCGCCCCTCCCGTCGCACGCCGATGGCCACCAGCACCGAATGGACGATCTCCTCCCGTACCAGGCTGCGATTGCGCCATACTTCCCGGGTCCCCCTCACCTTGCGCCAAGCACGGCTCACCACGCCTTTCCTGACGGCTCCTTTGAAGAGGGGGAATCACGTCTTCTACACCTGCCGCGTATGGGTGCCGGCCAGATCAGCCGACGTGATCAACGCCTCCACCCGTTGGATACGACGTTGGTAGCGGCCCAGCACCCTGGAACGCCATTCGCTGGTGGGGCCTGAGCCATCCTGAAGGCGAGTACGGGACACACTCATCGTCTCCGTGGCCAAGGTGCTGGTGAACTGACGCTGGCGCCGATGGCGGCAGCCCTTCAGAGCATTCTGCCCAGGACCGTATACTTCACCCGAGCGAGGAAGGCACCCAACTCCTCGCCCAACACCGCCTCCTGAGCTTGGCGTTGATGGAATATATCAAGGGCAGTCTTGGCTCCAGGGGCATTGCCACAGCCGCTGAAAACAGCCACCTTCCTGGATGCAATGGTCTGGTTGGCGCGCATCCTTCCAGTGATGCCTCCAGTCACCGGCGGACAGGAGAATCCTCCTCAACACCACAAGGAAGGCTCCTGTATCCGCCACACTGCCTGAACCGCACCCATCCCTATGATTGCGTGTGCATCCCATGGATTTAAGCCCAAGCCCCATGCCGACTCTCCTGGCGCAACTCCCCTGGCAGGAGTTGGCGGCATTGCTGGGCATGGGCGGACTGGCGGGCTTTTGCGCAGGGCTGTTGGGGATTGGCGGCGGCTTGGTGGTTGTGCCGAGTCTGCTGCTGTTGCTCAGCTACCACGGCTACCCTGACGGTGTTGTCCCGCTCATGGCGGCTGGCACCAGCCTGTCCCTGATGGTGTTCACCGCCACAGGCTCGGCCCTGTCCCATTTGCGTCAGGGGACCGTTTGTCTGGCCGTGTTGCGCAGGTTGCTGCCCTGGGTGATGGTGTCGGAGTTGTTGGGCGTCCTCTTGGCCACCATCATCAACGCCCATGTCCTCGAAATACTCTTCGGCCTGCTGGTGTTGGTGTTGGCCGTGGATTTGCTGCGCCGCTCTATGCGGCCAGCGGCCACAGCCTCCCCCGCCACGGACCACCCCGGGGCGCTGACAATGGTGATGGGCAGCGCCATTGGCCTGAAAAGCGGCCTGTTTGGCGTGGGGGGTGGAGCCTTGGCCATTCCCTACTTCAGTTGGCTTGGCCTTACCCCCCGTGAAGTGGTGGGCACCACGGCCTTCCTCACATGGCCCGTGGCCGTTATGGGGGCAATGGCGTATGGCTTCAGTCCACTCCCTGTGGACGGTCCCCTGATCGGTGTTGTGGGCAGTGTGTATTGGCTGGGGGTGCTGGTGATGGTTCCAGCGACCGTACTGATGGCTCCCCTCGGCGCCATGCTCTGCCGGATCTTTCCTCAGAACCAACTCCGCCGGGTCTTCAGTGTGTTTTTGCTGGTGGTTGGTATCCGAATTCTGCTGTAAGGGGATCCTGGCGCCTCGCGAGGGCGCCTGCTTCAATGCGGTTGCCACCGCTGCCTGCAGGACTCCCCACCTTGGGTCGGTACCCGCGCCAATTTCGTGATTTGCCTGTCAAGGACCGGTTGAGCGCCCAGCTCAAACACCGGCGGCACACCAGAGTGGAGACCCTGAGGGCACGCCGCACCAGGGTTCCCCCCATCCAGAAGTGGCTGTTGTGGCTATTGGTGAGCATTGTGGGCGTATCTGCCGTCACCGTTAGCGCTCTCATTGCCCTGGCTCCAACCCTGACCGATAGCGGGGAAACGTGGCAGAGTCAGGGCCAGCCGCCACAAGATCCCGCGGTGGTGGAGCCCTTGCGCGTCACCCTGGATGGGGAGCACTTCTACCAGATGGATCTGGATCCTCAACAGGTGGAATTTGGCCTTTTGCGGGGCTGGGATCGAGAACAGGAGGCGTTTGCGGATCCTGATGCCCTGGCCTTCATCTCGGGTCCCATGTACGAGCGCTACTACTGGCCCGACCCCAGGCTTGAGCAGGTCGTTAACCAAACGGTGCAGCCCAGCAGTCCTCAGCGGGCCCAAGATCAGGGTTACACTGTTCCCCTGGGGGATCTCAAGTTTGGTCCCGAGATCTGGCGGGGCCTCAATCGGGCTGCTGCTGGCCAAAGGGCCTTTATCGGCATTGATCATGCCGGTGAGGTGACCTTTGGCTATGGGGAGCTGACGGCAGAGCGGGCGCGCACCTACGAGACGTTTATCGGCGGCCTCCATGTACTCTACAATGACCTGCAGCCCGTTCAACCGGGCTATCAGGGGGCCTACAGCAAGGGGTTGGGGCAAAAGATTCGCTATTATCTGCCCCGGGTCCGGGTGGTGATCGGGTTGCGGCCGGATCGGCGCCTGGACGTGCTCATGAGCAAGGATGGCCTCACCCTGGAAGAAACCCGTGAACTGAGCCGCAAGCGGGGACTGGTTGCCGCCTACCTCCCTGACCATGCTTCCAAGAGCCGCTTTATTGTTCCGGGCGTCAAAGGCTTCAGCGAAGAGGATGCAAACTGGATCAGTGGGGGGTCCGTCAGCTACGTGCATGTGCCCTACATGATTCGCATCAGCCGGCGGCGGCAACCCGCCGAGCTGAAACCCAGCCCCATCATTGCCCTGCCGCAAGCCCCGGAGGACCCCGGTTGCGGCAGACCGTTGAGCTGTGCGAAAGAAGGGATGCTCTGGGCCGGGGACCGCTCCCTCTCTGGCCTCAATCGCCTCATGGGGGCTGTGATGGGGGGGAGGTCCCTGCCAGAGCCTCCCATCACGGCGGATCCACCGGCCACCCAACCGAGGTTCCCGCCGGCCACATCGACAGCATCCTTGCCCCAGGATGATCCGAGTTCCGGTCCCCGGTCCTGGGAGTTGGCCTGGATGCCCGATCCCAACCGGATGCCGGCCGGGGACATGGGCGCTGAGCCAACCACCACACCCGCAGAGGCGCGGGACGACATGGCGGAGCCCATTGTGGTGCCCCGGAATGCCAGCGAGGACTTTTGGGAGCGAACCTTCTCCCCGCCCCCATCCCTACCCACCCTGGGCCTTGACCAGGGGGTTGCGCCCACGGCGCCGGCGGAGAGCAGGACTGCGCTTTACCGGCAGCCCCAGCTACCGCCGTTGTCAACAATGAATCCAGATCCGCTCTTCCAGGCGGGCGGGCCGCCGCCGGAGTTGCTCCCGGCACGGTCTACCGGGCAAGACGAGGGTGCTGCCGTTCCGCCGCCGCCGCCCGCACTGGGTCTGCGTCCGGATGCGGTGCCCGCCCTTCCTGATCTTGACGTGGAGGGCTTGCAGCAGGGTGCTGTAAGATAGCATCCAGTCGAATTGCACAATTCAGGCCATCAATCCATGAAGCGTCTTGCTGTTTTGTCCTTGCTGCTGGCGCTGGCTATTGCACCAGGAAGCGGCGCAGGGGGAACCAGGGCCCAGGCCACCGCTGAAGATCCATCCACTGGTTCATCCTCCGGACAAACACTGACGCTGCACTATTGGCAGGCCCCGTCCCTGTTGATTCCCTATCTCTCAAGCGGGACCAAGGACGCGGAGGCAGCTTCCCTAAGCCTTGAACCCCTTGCCAGTTATGGACCCGACGGCCGCCTGGTTCCACGGCTCGCCGCAGGTATTCCCAGCCGCGCCACTGGCGGCGTTAGTGCTGATGGTCGCACCATCACATGGATTCTCAAGAAGGGGGTGCGCTGGTCCGACGGCAGCCCCATGACGGCAGAGGACGTGGTCTTCAGTTGGAAGTACTGCACAGCCTATAGCTCCGGCTGCCAGCAGGCGCAGGATGCCTTTGATCAAGTGGCCGCCATCGAGGCTGTGGATCCCCACCAGGTGAAGATTCAGTTCACCCAACCCCAACCCTATCCCTACACTGTCTTTACCGGGGCAGCCATGCCCATTATGAGTAAGCGCCAGTTTGGCGATTGCCTGGGGGTGGTGGCCCGCGCCTGTGCTGAAGAACGGCTTCCCCTGGGAACAGGCCCCTACCGCATCACCGAGTTCACAGCCAACCAGGATGTGGCCTACGCTAGAAATCCCTTCTTTCACGGCCAACAGCCCTATTTTGATCGTGTGTTGTTGAAGGGGGGCGGCACAGCCCTGGAAGGCGCACGCGCTGTTCTGGAAGAGGGCATAGCAGACTACGGCTGGAATATACAAGCTGAGCCCCACGTGTTGCAAGAACTGGAGGCCAAAGGACAGGGGCAGCTCGCTGTTGCCTTCGGCGGCTGGGTGGAGCGCATTTATATGAATCAGACCAACCCGAACCAGGAACTGGGTGAGCAGCGCTCGGAGTATAATAATGGCCAAAATCCTCACCCTTTCCTTACGTTCTCACCCATTGTTCAAGCCATGTCCATGGCCATTGACCGGAAGACGATTGCAGAGCAACTCTATGGTTTTGCGGGGCGACCTGAATGTAATATCATTGCGGCACCACCTGTTTATGTCTCAACAGCAAATGACACTTGCTTACTACAAGATATTGCTGGCGCAAATGCTCTTCTCGATGCCCATGGCGTGGTTGATGATAATGGTGATGGTATTCGTGATTATCAGGGTGTTCCTTTGCACATTACGTTTCAGACCTCAGCCAATGCCGTCCGTAAGGCCACCCATGATCTGCTTCGGGATTGGTGGCAGCAGATTGGCATCTCCACAGAGTTGATCCAGCAGGATGCAAGCATCTTCTTTGGCGGTGATCCGATCTTACAAAAAGGTCAAACCTATATTCGCTTCTTTGCAGATGCTCAAATGTTTACAGATAATAACGAAGTTGACCCGGAACAATCTTTAGCTAATGGACTTTGCAACGCGATCCCGGAGTCTGAAAACAGATGGACAGGTGGTAATATCAGTCGAGTCTGTAATAAAAATTACGACGCTCTCTTTGATCAACTACAGGAAACGCCAATAGGGCCTGGACGCCAGCAACTGGTGAAGCAGATCAATGACCTGATTGTTCAACAGGGCTATGAAATTCCCCTGATCAATCGTGGTGTCACCTCTGTTGTCGCCAAGACTTTACAGGGATTTGAGCCCAACCCATGGGACAGCCAACTTTGGAACATTGCCCAATGGTCTCGTATGGAGTCTTCAGTCCAGGACCAGAGGGAGCCTCTGGGGATACAGGAATAACTCGGCGGCTGGATCAATGCTGACCGCGCAACGCTGATGCAGGATCAAGGCATTGTCCAGAGGCTGCCGAAGCTTGAGAACAAGGTGGTCCAACCGGATGCGATACAGCCACGCCTGACCGAGAAATTCCCGACAGCTGACGCTGCCCGGACCCTGGTCATCAGCCTGTAGTTGCAACTGCTCTGGCCGCAACAACACCTGCAACGGCCCGTTCGGGTCAATGGGCGGGGCGCCGGACGGACAGCGCAGCACCCCCAGGGACGTGCTCACGGTCTGCTCGTCCACCCGTTGGGCCGGCAACAGGTTGGCCTGCAGCACAAAGCTGGCCACAAACCCTGTGGTGGGGGCCTCCACCAGTTGTTGTGGCTGGGCACACTGCTCCAGGCGCCCCTCATGGAGCACGGCGACACGGTCGCAGATGGCCAACGCCTCCTCAGGGTCATGGGTCACCATCAAACCGGTGGCGCCGCAACATGCCAGCACACCGGGGAGTTCGCTGCGCAGATGGAGCCGCACTTCCACATCCAGATTGCTGAAAGGTTCATCCAGCAACACCAGGGAGGGGGCGGGCGCCAGGGCACGGGCCAGGGCCAGCCGCTGCCGCTGGCCGCCGGACAGCTCGTGGGGATAGCGCTCCTCAAGCCCCGCCAGGCCCACCAACTCCAGCAACCAACGGGCCCGGCTCCGGTCCTGGCCCAGCCCCAGGCCGAAGCAGGCGTTGTCCCAGACGGAGAGATGGGGGAACAAAGCATCGTCTTGAAACACCATGCCAACGTTGCGTCGCTCCGGTGGTCGCAACCCTGTGGGGCTCGACACCTCTTGTCCATCCAGCAGAACCCGTCCCCGACAGGGACGATCGAACCCGACAATCAGACGCAGCAGACTGGTTTTACCGCAGCCGGATGGGCCAAGGAGTCCCACCAGCTCCCGCTCCTGTAGCTGCAAGTCAATCCCTTGCAGGACCCATGGCGCCCCGTTGCCCCCAAATCGGTGCCACAGCCCTTCCACCTGCAACCGCTGTTGCTGGCTTGGCTGGACCACCCTTCCACCCCTGAGCAAGGAGGGGTTGGGCTGATCCATTGTGGCGCGTGTCAAGGCGGAGCCTAGCCTAGGCTCTCCATCATTCGGTCGTCAACCCAATGGACCCCAGCCGCCAGTTGTATGACATCATCCGTCAGGATCGGCAGCTCACGGCCTCCCTCTACCGCCAGGCACTCAACGACCCTGGCGGCACGGTCAAGCGCTTGGTGGCCCTGGCTGCTGAGCGGGGCCTCTCCGTCTCGGCAGAAGACGTGCGCCGCTTTGTGGCAGAGTTGGAAGATCCCGGTAGTCGCCGCTGGTTGGACAAGGCCCGTGGGGGTCTTTAACGACTCAGGGCTCGGCGTTGGGGTGTGTGGCCATGGCCGGGACAACCTCACCTCTCAACGGTGCATGGTGGACTTCCTGAGACCTGGGGCGTTGGCGATTTTGAGCACCTCCGCCTCCAGCCCAGCTAAAAAATAACCAATAGCTCACCATGGCCAGGCCTACAGCCACAACGATGGCGGAGACCTGCTCCAGTCGTTTGAGCACCTCCTCACCATTGACTTCGGCTTCAAGCCTATGGCATTGCATGGATTTTGGATGGACAGCCCGGTCTTCTTCAGGGAAGATGCATCAGCTTCCGTACGACGTGACGCAATCATTCGCAATAGAAATCTAGGCAACAAGACTTATTTTTCTTGTGAGGAAAGCAGGATCTCCATAGGTTGGATGCATCAAATCAGTTTTTGGAGGAGGCTTTCGACCCCATGCAACACACAGAACCACAGGTGGAGCGCTGGGACGCCATTGAGCAGTACTTCGTCTGCATTTCCGAGTGCTCCCTCCACGATGGTGAATGCGTGACCCAGTGCGTCGAGGTGCTCAAAACCCGACAAACCGACTCTGGCTAGTCCAAGCTCACACTGTCTTTCAGATTTCCTCTTCTGGCGGACCATCTTCTGGTTGGCAAAGGTGATCCAGGGCGAGGCGGGCAGCACCGGCCCGCCCCGCTCCGTTGCCCAATGCACAGGGCAGGACGGCCATATCCTGCCGAAACATCGGCAGCAGCCGCTGCTGCAACTCCCGCTCTAGCGCGGTGCGGAAATAAGGCAAGGCGCCAGCGATTCCTCCCCCCAGGAGGACCCGCTCTGGCGTAAAGAGATAGGCCAATGACGTGATACCCATCCCCAAATGGCGTCCATAGGTTTGCCAATGGGCAAGGGCTGTTTTCTCTTGTTGCGCAGCGCGCTCAGCCAGTGCGGCAGGCTCCAGCCCCGAGAGGCGCTTGAGGGCAGCGATGGAGCAGTGCTGCTCCAGGGAGCCATGGTTGCCGCTGTTGCAGGGATGGCCAGAGGGGTTCAGAAGGATCAAGCCGGGCTCCGCGGCAATTCCCAAGCGCCCCATCAGCAATTTACCCCCCATGATCACGGCTCCCCCGACACCAGTCCCCAGGGAGAGCAGGACCAGGTCCTGTGTGCCCCGCCCGGCGCCGAGCCAGAGCTCTCCCAGGGCAGCGCAGTTGGCATCGTTGGCCATCGTCACGGGGCGTTCTTGCTGGGCCTCCAACCAATCCGCGAGCGGCACGTCACGCCAACCGGGCAGGTTGATGGCCAATCGGGCCACCCGGCCTGCCTTGTCCGCTGGACCGGGCACGCCCACCCCAATGGCGGACGTCTGGTGCTGGGGATCCAGGCGCTCCAGACCCTCCAGCAGGGTGGTGGTGACTGCCCCTGGCGTGGCCGGTTGAGGAGTGGTCAACTCCAGGTGGGCATGGCACCGGCCCGTGCCGCCAAAGCGGCCCAGCTTCAGGGCTGTGCCACCGATATCCACGCCAATGACCTGGGGCATCAGAAGCGGGAAGAGAGCTGCAGGACCCCCTTGATGTAACCATTCCGCTCCGCCGTGATCTCGGTGGCCATGGAGGGTGCAAGCTGGATGCTCAGTTTGGCTTGTGGTGGTAAGTCGTTCCGGTTCAAGGCGCCCAAAACGGTAAGGTCCACATGGTCGCTCAGGTTAAACCCCGCCTCCCCCGCCAGAACAAATTCCGGTGTCGGGGGCCCATTGTCGTTGTCGGTGGGGGGAGTGAAGGATGTGGGCGTGATGGCAAAAATGACCCGCCGACCCAGGGCATGGCTAACCCGACCCAGAACGGGCTCCAGCAGGGGCTGGCCAACGATGGAGAACAACTTGGAGTTCGTGCTGCCCTGGACCAGCCGGTTCACGGAATTACCACCAATCAGGTTCACCAGCTCCTCTTGAGAGCGGGGCGGTTTGCTCTGCAAGCGGAGTGTGGTGGGGAAGTCGTCTGCAGCACCTTCCACCACGGCCTGGATGCGCACCAGATTCAGGTGATCAAAGGCGGTGGTGCTTCCGGCGACCTCGTCAGCACTGATGGCAGCCAAGTTCCGGTCTTGCCCCTGGCCTGTATCCGCCTCCTCGGACCACATGGCTACGTCGAGATAGGGAATGAGACCCGATGACGGGGTGAAGAGCGCCACGTTGCGGGCGTCCGGATCCAGACGGAACCGGCTGGTAAACAGGTTGACCCGGCCCTGGAGGAATTCCACCAGGCCAACAGCCTGTAGATCAGGACCCATGGATCCGGAGAGGCGCACCTGTCCAGCGATGGTGAAGTTGGCCACTGTCGAAGCCTCCAACGTCAATTCCGGCCCCAACTGAACTGTCAAGGACCGCAGGTCGATGG
>JXQG01000072.1 GCA_001007665.1 Candidatus Synechococcus spongiarum SP3
TGCCAGCCTTTGCCATGGGGGGAGGGGAAGCTCCCAAGATCAGGCATCGCCTCATTCAACCTTCCCTGCAGGATGCCCTCTCCCCCGTGAACGTCAGTCGCGTCAGTCGCGGGAGGGACTTGCAGGAACCGGGAGCCTTAGATATTTTCAACGGTTCCAATGATGGCGCTTTGAGGATAGTTGTCCGCCATGGCTTCCAATAGGGCTGCGGCTTGACGGGCTGGCACAGCCGCCAGCAAGGGGCCGCAAGTTTGTGGGTCAACCAACAACGCACGCAGGGCAGAGCCGAGCTCCCACCGTAGCTGGATTGCTCCTTGAGGAGACAACAACTCCAGAGCAGAGGCGTTATGAGGCGCCAGGGTGCTGGCATGGCCAGCCCTCAACAGCTCCAGGGCGCCGTCATAGGCGGGAATCCTTCGGGGATCCAGGTGAACCCGAATGCCAGGGGGAGAAGCCTGCACCATCTCCCCCAAATGCCCCAACAGTCCGAAGCCGGTCACGTCCGTGCAGGCGCGGCATCCATGGCGGTGCAGCTGCTGCACCAGGTCCTGCTGGGGGCGGCCCATGACGGCAAGCGCCTGGTCCACCCAGGCCGGAGGTGCGTCATTGGCCTGGGCAGCAGCCATGATCACCCCACTGCCCAGAGGACGGCTGAGCACCAACACGTCCCCTGGGTGGAGAGGGCCTTTGCGCCAGCGCCGGTGGGTATGCACACGGCCATGGACACTGACCCCCAGGCTGAGCTGGAGGGCCAGGGGCTCGTGGGGATCCGGATCAGCCATGGCTTGTAGGCTGTGCCCACCCAGAAGCTCACCTCCCAACTCCTGGGCGGTGGCGCGCACCCCGGCCAGGCATTGGGCCAGCAGGTCCCGTTGCAATGCGGCGTTGCAGCGGGGCAAGGTCACCAGGACCTGGAGGCCGTCCAGACAGGCGCCACTGGCCCAGAGATCACTGGCCCCGTGCAAAGTTGTCAGTCGTCCGTTGAGCCAGGGATCGCTCACCAGGGCCGGGAACCCATCCAGGCTGGCCAGGAGCAACTGGTCTGGGGTGATCCGGGCAAGGCTGTTGGCGTCCTGGGGTTGTGGAAGGGAACCGTAGAGCTGGGCCAGGGCGCCGTCCAGGGGCTGGGCCGGGAGCTTGGCGGCGCAGCCGCGGCAGACCATGGCCTGCCTGGACCGTGCTGTCATGGCCGTGGTGTCATTGATCATGGCCATGAAGCGGTGGTCCAGGTGCTGCTTCCACCGCCAGAGCCATGGATGGGGACCCAGCCAGAACGAACCCCGCTCGGCAACGGCCCCCCCTTGCCCATCTCCCAGGAGCACCAGACCATGGACCTGGGGTCGCCAGGACCGCAAGGGTCGGCCCAGAAGAGCGGCTTGCAGATTGCGGGCCAGCACAGGGGCAGCCCGTACGGCCCATACACCCCCGGCCGGCCGGGGGGCCCAGGCCACCACCCCACAATCCCCCGCTGCAAAGATCCGCCCATGACCCTGCACAACAAGGGTGGGATGGGTCAGGATGCGGCCCTGCGGATCACAGGGCAAACCGCTGTCCTGGAGCCAGGCCGGTGCATGACCACCCGTGCATAGCACCGTGGCGCGGCCAGGGGCCGCTGGATCATGGCGCGCCCTGCAGCAGATGGTGATGCCTTGGGCCTGCACCATCTGCTCCAGGCGTCGCGCCAATGGGGCATTGCCCAGCCGTAAACCACCCGGAACGGTGCGCAGACTGAGGCGGCACGGCTGCTGGCGGCGTCGGCAGCGGGCCGCCAAGGCCAGAACCACCTCCACCGCAGCCACTCCGCTGCCCATCACCTCCACCGCGGGGGGCAAATTGTCACACCAGGTCAGGAAGAGCTCCAGGGGTCGAATGGGCAGGCCAGCCACCCCGACAGGCGCCGCGGTCACGCTGCCCACGTTCAGACTGAGCCAATCCCAACGTAGAGAACGCAGGATCGGCGATGGGGCGCCCGGCTTGCCGTGCAGTTGCAACTGCCGTCGCTTCAGATCCAGGCCGGTGATCTCGGCTTGCACAAAGCTCACCCCCGCAGCGGCACAGAGACGGCGAAGATCAATGGTGCAGGCGCTGCGGGGGGCCTGACCCGCCAGCACAGCAGGAATCAGGCCGCTGTAGAGGCTGGTGCTGCTGCGGCTCACCAGGGTGACGGCTGTGGCAGGCGGCAAGCGACAGCGATCCATGGCCCAGTGGCGCAGCATCAGGGCATGGCTGTGGCCTCCACCCGCCAGGACCAACTGCTGACCATCAGGATGTCCAGCCGTCATGTCGAGACCCTCCCGCCCTCTGGCCTAAAGTTGACACGGATCATGGTGTCCCGGCACAAATGCGCGTTTTGGTGACTGGTGGTGGTGGCTACATTGGCTCCCACACCGTTCGAGCTCTTCAGAACGCTGGCCATCACCCCATCGTGTTGGACAACCTGGTTCATGGTCATCGTGACCTGGTTGAGCAGGTGCTGCAAGCGTCACTGGTGGTGGCCCAGTTGGGAGACCGTCAACAGTTGCAGACCGTCCTGACCCGGCAGCACGTTGAG
The DNA here is from genome assembly GCA_001007665.1 of Candidatus Synechococcus spongiarum SP3. Lineage (GTDB taxonomy): Bacteria > Cyanobacteriota > Cyanobacteriia > PCC-6307 > Cyanobiaceae > Synechococcus_B > Synechococcus_B spongiarum_B. The sequence goes on from JXQG01000072.1 coordinate 2,552, forward strand.
GCGGTGCTCCACTTTGCCGCCTACACCACTGTGGGGGAGTCCGTTGTGGATCCGGCTCCCTATTACCGCAACAACCTGGGGGACACCATGGTGCTGCTGGAGTCCATGCTTCAGGAAGCTCAACGCCGCCGCACGCCGCCGATGCCCCTGGTGTTCTCCTCCACGTGCGCCACCTATGGCCACCCGGAGCAGATGCCCATCACCGAGGACTGCCCCCAGCAGCCCATCAATCCCTACGGTCGCAGCAAATGGATGGTGGAGATGTTGATCCGGGATTGCGCCACTGCCTACGGGCTGCCCGCAGTGATCCTTCGCTACTTCAATGCAGCAGGAGCTGACCCCGCCGGCGACCTTGGTGAAGACCACACGCCGGAGAGCCACCTGATTCCGCGGGTGCTGCACACCATCGGCGGCAAACGTCCCGGGCCGTTGACGATTTACGGGGACGACTACCCCACACCGGATGGAACCTGCTTACGGGATTACATCCATGTGACAGATCTGGCCCATGCCCACGTGCTGGGCCTGGAAGCCGTTTGCCGGCAAGCCCCCGGCCACCGACAAGAAGTGCTCACCTACAACCTGGGTACAGGCCATGGCTATTCCGTATGGGAGGTGATCGCTGCAGCGGAGGTCGTCACGGGATGCTCCCTGCCGGTCGCCGTGGCGCCGCGGCGTCCTGGTGATCCACCAGTGTTGGTGGCCGCCACGGATAAGGCAAAGCGGGAGCTGGGCTGGTCTGCCCGGTATGCCCAACTCACCACCATGGTGCGCCATGCCTGGGTCTGGCATCAGCGGCGCCATGGCTGCCAGGTGTGACTTAGACATGGGGTCAGTCTCGAGGATGGCGTTGGAACGGCTGCAAACGCTGCGGGGGATGGTGGATCTGCTGCCCCAGGAAACCATGGTCTGGCAACAGGTTGAGGAGCAGGCCCGGCAGCACTTCCAGCGGGCCGGGGTGCGGGAAATCCGCACGCCGTTGCTGGAAGCCACCGCGCTGTTTGCCCGTGGCATCGGAGAAGCCACAGACGTAGTGGGCAAGGAGATGTACTCCTTCCAGGATCGTGGCCAGCGCTCCTGCACCCTGCGGCCAGAGGGCACCGCCAGCGTGGTGCGGGCCGCCATTCAGCATGGCCTTCTTGGTCAAGGACCCCAGCGTCTGTGGTACATGGGCCCCATGTTTCGTTATGAGCGGCCCCAGGCGGGGCGGCTGCGGCAGTTTCACCAAATTGGCCTGGAGTTGCTGGGAATTGCCGACGAACGCAGTGACGTGGACGCCATGGCCATGGCCTGGGACCTGCTGGGTGATCTTGGGGTTCAGGGACTGCAGTTGCAGGTCAACACCCTGGGAACCCCTGAAGATCGACGCTGCTATCGGGAACATCTGGTGAGCTGGCTGGAGCGGCGGGCCCATCAACTGGACCCGGATTCCCGGCACCGTCTGGCCACCAACCCTTTGCGCATTCTTGACAGCAAGAACAAAGCCACCCAGGACCTGCTCGCAGAGGCGCCCCAACTGCTGGCCACGGTGGGCAAGGAGAGCCGGGAGCGGTTCGAGAGTGTCTGCCAACTGCTTCAGGCCCTGGACATTCCCTTTGTGGTAGAGCCCCAACTGGTCCGAGGCCTGGACTACTACACCCACACAGCTTTCGAGATCACCTCTGATCAACTGGGTGCGCAAGCCACGGTCTGTGGTGGTGGTCGCTACGACGGCTTGGCGGCCATACTGGGCGGTCCCCCCACGGCAGGCATGGGTTGGGCCATGGGGATCGAGCGCCTGGTGTTGCTTCTCGGGCAGCAGAGCGCGGCAACCCCTCCCCACGTGGTGGTGCTCAATCGGGGAGACGCCGCCCAGGTGCATGCCTTGGTCCTGGCGCGGCAACTGCGGCAGGCCAACCTCCAAGTGGAGCTGGATCTTTCCGGCGCCACCTTTGCCCGCCAATTCAAGCGGGCCGACCGCCTGGGAGGACGGCTGGCGGTGATCATCGGTGAACAGGAGGCCCAGGCCGGGGTGGTGAAGCTGAAGTGGCTCCATCACCCCCCGCGGCATGGCTCAGACCTGAGCCTGGGCGAAGAATGGCTCCTGCCGTCAGCAGCCGTTTCCAGGACTGTGCAACGGCTGCTGACGGGTCAATCTCAGGCGGAGCCAACACCCGTGTAGGCCCCATAGAAGAACAGGCCCACCACGAAAATCACGGCCATGCCTCCAGCGGTAGCGACGATCCACAGGGGTAGAGCACCCTCCGTCCAGCGGGAACGCCAGGGAACAGCCGGCCGGCCATCGGGAAGCCGGTCAGGGATACGACCGTCAGGGCCTTTCAGGGTGTTGCTCATGGGAAGAAAGATTTCGGATCAATTGAAGAAGTAGCTGGAGAAGAGAATTCCACAGGTGAAGACCAGCAGCAGGCCCAGAAACAGGCTGGTGCGGTTGAGTTCCACCGGAAGGGTGTTGGGGTTGGTGTTCCGTTCCATGGTTGTATTGAAGCCTCAGCGACGAACGAATTGCATGGCGGCAATGGCCCCCAGGAAGAACACCGTGGGCACGGCTAGAGCATGGACCGCCAACCAGCGGACGGTGAAAATTGGATAGATACGGGGTGCTTGCCCCGAGTTGTTTAGGCTGGAAGTCATGGGGTGGGGGTGCTTAGGCGCTCATCGATTTGCAGTTTGCTGTCATAGCGGTCGCTCACGACGGGAGGCCGCACTTCAGCACTGAGGTAATACTCATTGGGACGGGGTGTCCCAAAGGCGTCATAGGCCAGACCAGTGCTGACAAAAAGGAACCCGGCCAGGAAGATGGACGGCAGGGTTACAGCGTGGATCACCCAGTAGCGCACACTGGTGACGATCTCAAAAAAAGGACGTTCCCCGGTGGAACCGGCAGCCATGGCCTCTTACGACTCGCTGCCAGAGTTTACGCAAAAAAAGTTCCATCCAGGGGGTATCCATGCCATCTTTCTGGCCAGCTGTAACACCTCTCAGCCAACCCAGCGCAGCAGGTTGCCCCGCTCCCCCAGCACAAAGCCCTTGTCGTCACCGACGAAAAGAATCCGGGTAAAGGTGCTGGGCTGTTGCTGGCCCACGGGATCCCACAGCCAGGTGGCCCCATCGTCATGGCTGGAGAGGAGGGTGCCGTTACCGCCACCCACCCAAATGCCGCCATCTGGCGCCCAGGCGAGATCCAGATAGCCATAACCGTTGGTGATGGGAATCACGGCATCACCAAAGGCGGGATCGCCCGTGTCTGCAGGGGTGGATCCCAGGTCGGGGAAGCGGATCTGGGCGCCCCGATTGACCATCCACAGGGTGCCGGAGGGGGTAAAGCCCATGGCTTGAACCCGCTGGCTGCCGGGACGCTGATGGGGGGTCCAGGCGGCCTCGCCGGGGCGCCAATCCGCGTAGAAGTTCCCCAGACTGCTGACGCTCACGTAGCCGCCGGTCTCATCTCGACGCAGATCCCGCACGGCGCCAGTGGCATCGTCCACCAGGGAAGTCCAATGCTCACCCCCGTCGTCCGTGCGGTAAATTGCCCCCACAGTGGTGGCCAGCTCCGCACACTCCGGACCCAGGGCTGTCACCAGATAGGGCTCACCCGGCAGCTTGCTGGTCAACAGCAGACGGGTCCAGGTTTGGCCCGTGTCGGTGCTGTGGAGCACCAGACCTGGTTGCCCCACGATCCAGCCCTCATCATCGGAGAAGTCGATGCTGATCAGGCGAAAGTTTTCCTCGGCGGGCAGATCCAGATCTCGCTCCTGCCAAGATTCGCCACCATCGTTGGTCTCAAGGATCAGGCGGTTGCTGCCGACAAGAATGCCGTGATTCTCGTCGCTGAACGCCAGGTCCAGGCCGCTGGAGCGGGTGCCCAGGGGGACGGCTTGCCAAGGACTCTCGGCAGCGGTGGCCAACCTGGTGCTGACGCAGCCACTGAGGAGGCCACAGACCAGCAACAGGCTGAGCAGGGAGCGGAGCAGAGGGGACATGGGGTGGAGCGATGGAAAGAACGGGGCGTGTTCAGCAGGGAGAAGACACCGCTGATCAGTGCAGGGAGTAGAACGACAGCAGGAATGCGGCAGCGAGAACCAGACCACCAAAGATGAGGATGGTCTTCTGGCCTGGGGTCAGGCGATTGACGCCCAGGCCGTAGTTCAGGTTCTGGGTGAAGCCGCTGGGTCGGTTCTGGGGACCCACGCCCACGAAAGCGGCTTTGGGGCTGCGACAAACAGGACAGAGAAAGGAATCCGGCAATGCAGTGAATCCGGTGCCCCGGGGGATGCCCAGCTTGGCCACACCCTCGGCAGGCTCATAACGATAGCCACAACTGCGGCATTCATAGCTGTGACCGCCGGGATCACTCTCCAGTTGCCCGGCCATGGCCTCGGCCTCTGCGGCTCGGGTGATGCGTGGCCGTTGGACACTGGTGATCGGGGCGGCCCCGGTAGAGGAGTGGGGTTCCGCTGGAGTTGGCGAGGAGAAGTTGTGGTTGGACGACATGGCGGCTGTTCTCTGGACGCGGCTGAGAGGACTGTATTGCCGGAATCCCGCAGCAGCTGGGTTAGGCGCCACACAATCCCGCCCCCTGCAGTGTCAGACTGCAATGCCAAAGCACTGTGAACAGCCACCCATGTTTGTTCTCGACGGGTATGACGCCTTTCTGGGCTTTCTGCTCATCGCCGCAGCGGTGCCGGCGCTGGCGCTGGTCACCAACCAGTTGATCAGCCCTCGCCGTCGTCAGGGGGAGCGGACCACCACCTACGAGTCGGGGATGGAGCCCCAGGGGGGCGCCTGGATCCAGTTCAATATCCGTTATTACATGTTTGCCCTGGTGTTTGTGGTCTTTGATGTGGAGACGGTGTTTCTCTACCCTTGGGCCGTGGCCTTTCACCGCTTGGGGTTGTTGGCCTTTGTGGAGGCCCTGATTTTTATCGCCATCCTGGTGGTGGCCCTGGCCTATGCCTGGCGCAAGGGTGCGCTGGAGTGGTCATGATTGCAGCGATCCTCCACCCAGGCATAGGATCCGTCCAGCACCACTTGTTTCTTTATCCGGACCTGAATAAATGCCCGCCTCAACTTCAACCTCCCCCATGCAGCCCCTGGTTCCGCCAGGGCGGCTTGCCCAAGTGCGCAGCTTGCGGGACGAGGCCTGCAATCCTGTAGGCAAGCCCCAGGTGACCCGTGATCTCTCCGAGAACGTCATTCTCACCACCCTGGACGACCTGCATAATTGGGCCCGCCTTTCCTCTCTCTGGCCCTTGCTGTATGGCACGGCCTGCTGCTTTATCGAGTTTGCCGCCCTCATTGGCAGCCGTTTCGACTTCGACCGCTTTGGCCTGGTGCCCCGCAGTTCACCGCGGCAAGCTGACCTGATAATCACCGCCGGCACCATCACCATGAAAATGGCTCCGGCCCTGGTGCGCCTCTATGAGCAGATGCCCGAGCCCAAATACGTGATTGCCATGGGGGCCTGCACCATCACCGGGGGCATGTTCAGCGCGGACAGCACCACGGCGGTGCGCGGGGTGGACAAGCTCATTCCTGTCGATCTCTATATCCCCGGCTGCCCACCCCGACCAGAGGCCATCTTTGACGCTGTCATCAAGCTGCGCAAGAAGGTGGCCAACGAGTCCGTGGCGGAGCGCCTCAACACGTTGCCCACCCACCGCTACTGCACCGTGCCCCATGCCATGAAAATCGTGGCTCCCGCAATCACGGGTCGCTACCTTCAGGCGGAGAGCCGGTTGGCTGCCTTGGCTGCCTCCCAGGCGCCTTCTTTGGCGACGCTGGATTCGCCCCCCCGGTCCCAATCCGAGTCCAGGGCTGAGAGCCTGCCCACCAGCCCTGGCGCATCCCCGTCCGCTGGACAGCCCACCCCATGAGTGAAAACGTCTCGCCCGCCCGGAACACCCCGGAACTGTCCATCCCCCCCAAGGAAGCGCCTCCTGTGCCTGAGCCGGGGCCGGGGCCGGTCAGCCGGTGGCTGAGTCGCCAGGACTTTGACCATCAAGTGCTGGAACCGGACCACTTGGGGGTGGAGACCATCGCCGTGGAGCCGCTGGCTCTCCAGCCCGTAGCCGCGGCGCTCAAGACGTTCGGCTTTGACTATCTACAGTGTCAGGGCGCCTATGACGAAGGGGCGGGGCGCTGCCTGGTGAGCTTTTATCACTTGGTGAAGATGGGTAGCTTTACGGGGGAAGGCTGTGCGGAAGAGGTCCGCCTCAAGGTGTTCCATGATCGGGCGACACCCGCGGCGCCGTCCCTCTACGGCTTGTACCGCGGTGCTGACTGGCAGGAACGGGAATCCTTCGACATGTTCGGAATTTGCTACGAGGGCCATCCCCATCCCGAACGGCTGCTGATGCCGGAGGATTGGCAAGGCTGGCCCTTGCGAAAAGACTATGTTCAGCCGGATTTCTACGAACTGCAGGATGCCTATTGAGCATCCTGCCCCTCCTTCCCCTAAGCCGCAGCCAGTGGTGACACCTGGATCTGATTTTTGTGGATGGAATCTCTTGCGGAATCTCCACTGGTCCGAGGGTTCTTCTGGCTGATGTGCAGTTGGCTACCCCGTGCAGCAAGGCACTGGTTCACCCAAGTGCGGATGTGGTGGGGCATGTCCGAATCCGCCATTTCCTGGGGGGTGACAAGAATGGCCGGAGATCCAGCATGAAGGGCCTCCAGGAAATCGGCCCACTGCTCCACCAGTCGCTGCTCCTCAGCGGAGTGCAGACCCTGCTCCCGCAGGAGGCTACTGCAGCGATCGTAATTCCAGAGCACACTACGATTGGCGTTTTGCTCAGGTCGCTTGTAGGCGTAGCCTCGATCAATGGCTCTGGGGAGAGGAAGTCCATCCTCGTCCCTCAGCCCCGCCTGACTGAGGTGATGACCGCAGTGGACAGCGGAGATGCCGAAATGTCGACCAAGCTCTGTCAAGGTGAGCCAGGTTTGATGGCCGTTACAGGACGAAGGAGGAGACGGGGAGAAGCTGTGCATTGAACGTCGGCAAAATCGCGAGACAGTAGTAGCTTCGCAAATGCTTGACCCTCCTCGCGAAAATTGACAACGTGAATGGGGAAAATTTTAGATTCTTTCCAGAAGAATTTTGAATTGCCCAACAACAGATGAATTCTTCTGAAATTCAAGAATTCATGTATAATCGATTGTGCCGGATTTGTTTCATATCTAACTTTGGTTCCGGATCAGGGCACCTCTGAACAAGACTCTTTTGCCCTTGCTGGGCTTTTGAAAAGTCTTGTGAAAACAGGGGAGTCAGAGCCTGCTGGTGCGTGATTCCGGCTTTTTCAAAGGTTCCCCCAGGTCCTGTGGACAAAAAGGGTTTGAGAGGTGGGTGTAGGGGTGTTTCAACCTTTAGAGATGGAGGCTGTGATGAGCAGCGAGCACCGCTTTGTGAT
>JXQG01000073.1 GCA_001007665.1 Candidatus Synechococcus spongiarum SP3
CACGTCATCCCCACCACCTACGTGCCGGGGCGCAACACGGTGTTCATTGCCTTGGGTCTGAGCCTGGCTGAGGCCAGAGGCGCCCATCGGTTGGTGCTGGGGGTCAATGCGGTGGATTACTCCGGCTATCCGGACTGTCGCGGTGATTACCTGACCCAGTACCAGGCCCTGGCGGACTTGGCCACCAAAGCCGGTCGCATGGGACACGGCCCGAAGCTCTGGGCTCCCCTGCTCAGGCTCAACAAGCGGGAGATCGTTGAGCAGGCTCTGGCTCTGGACGTGCCCATTGCCGCCACCTGGAGTTGCTATGGCAGTGGAGAGGAGCCCTGCGGCCGTTGCGACAGCTGCCGCATCCGCGATCAAGCCCTTCACGACGCGGGAGTTCCTCACTTGGCCAGCCGCTGAGTGGCTGGATGGGGAGGGTCAATGGGAGGAAACTGGTCTACGTTTTGATCCGATCAAGAGAAGACATAGTCACCGCGCCATCATGACAATAACTTTGTCAGAAATCTGATCATGTGCGTCATCGTGGGCCACCACCGCAGCAAGACTTGATCCAACCCCATGGCGCCATGGGCGTGTCTGTGCAACCCGTGGGAACCATGACAACGGGGAGATGGACCGTTCGCTACCGCATCGGCACGTCCCAATCCTACGACCGGATCGTTGATGCCCCATCCCAAGCGGATGCCAACAAGATCTTTGATGCCGAGATGCCCAACGCCCAGCGCTGCGGTTCCGCCCTGCCCCTCCGCAAGTAAAAAGCGCCCCCCGCAGGAGGCGCCGGAAGAGAGATCCCGGGATGGACCCCGGGCCACTGTGGGAATCAGTAGTCGAAGTCTCCACCCATGCCGCCGCCAGCGGGGGCGGGGGCAGCCTCCTTCTTCTCGGGCAGGTCGGCCACGATGCACTCGGTGGTGAGCACCATGCCGGCGATGGAGGCGGCATTTTGCAGGGCGGAGCGGGTCACCTTGGCCGGGTCCACAATGCCGGCGGCCAGCAGATCTTCGTAGGCATCCTTGGCGGCATTATAGCCCTCGTTTAAGGGGCGACCCTTCACGTTCTCCGCCACCACGGCGCCGTTGACGCCGGCGTTGTCCGCAATGCGGCAGAGGGGAGCGCTCAAGGCGGAGGCCATGATCATGGCGCCGGTCTGCTCTTCACCGGCCAGGTTCTCTTCGGCCCAGGCCTGAAGCTGGGGCGTCAGATGCACCAGGGTGGTGCCGCCACCTGGAACAATGCCCTCTTCCACAGCCGCCTTGGTGGCGTTGATGGCATCCTCCAGGCGGAGCTTCTTGTCCTTCATCTCGGTCTCCGTGGCGGCGCCCACCTTCACCACGGCTACGCCGCCAGCCAGCTTGGCCAGACGCTCTTGCAGTTTCTCCTTGTCGTAGGAGGACTCCGTCTCGTCGATTTGGCGACGGATCTGCTCGCAGCGCTCCTTCACCTGGGCCTCATGGCCATCGGCCACGATGGTGGTGGTGTCCTTGTTGATGGTCACCCGGCGGGCTGTGCCCATCATGTCCACCTTGGCGTTGTCCAGCTTGAGGCCAGCGTCCTCGGTAATCATCTGACCACCCGTCAGCACTGCCATGTCCTCCAGCATGGCCTTGCGGCGGTCCCCAAAGCCGGGCGCCTTGACGGCAGCCACGTTCAGCACACCCCGCAGACGGTTCACCACCAGGGTGGCCAGGGCTTCTTTCTCGATGTCCTCGGCAATGATGAGCAGGGGCTTGCCGGTGCGGGCGATTTGCTCCAGCACGGGCACCAGATCCTGCACCAGGGTGATCTTCTTGTCGGTAAGCAGGATGTAGGGCTCCTCCAGCACCGCCTCCATGCGCTCGTTGTCGGTGGCGAAGTAGGGGGAAATGTAGCCCTTGTCAAAGCGCATGCCCTCCGTCACCTCCAGTTCGGTGCTCATGGACTTGCCTTCTTCCAGGGAGATGACGCCCTCCTTGCCCACCTTGTCCATGGCGTCGGCAATCTTCTGGCCCACGTCGGCATCGTTGCCAGCGGCAATGGCGCCCACCTGGGCAATGGCGTTGTTGTCCGTCACAGGGACAGCGTGCTTCTCGATCTCGCTGACCAGGAAATCGGCAGCCTTGTCGATGCCCCGCTTCAGGGAAATGGCATTGGCGCCGGCGGCCACGTTGCGCAGGCCGGACTTCACCATGGCGTGGGCCAGCACCGTGGCGGTGGTGGTGCCGTCACCAGCGGCGTCATTGGTCTTGGAAGCCGCCTGGCGGATCAGGGCCACGCCGGTGTTTTCAACGTGATCTTCCAGTTCGATCTCTTTGGCAATGGTGATGCCGTCGTTGATGATCTGGGGTGCGCCGAATTTCTTTTCCAGCACCACGTTGCGGCCCTTGGGCCCCAAGGTCACGGCAACGGCTTCATTGAGGGTGTCGATGCCCTTTTCCAGAGCGCGGCGGGCGCTTTCGCTGTAGATGATGCGCTTGGCCATGGGAAGTGTTGTTCAGAGAAGTTGAAAGGGAAAAAAGAGACGGAAGAAATCAGCCGACGATGGCGAGGATGTCCTTCTCGGTGAGCAGGACGTACTCATCGGCGCCCAGCTTGATGTCTGTGCCTGCGTACTTGCTGTAGAGCACACGATCACCAACGCTCACTTCCGGAGTCTGCCGGGTGCCATCATCGTTGCGCTTGCCAGGGCCCACCTGGGCCACTTCGCCTACTTGGGGTTTCTCCTTCGCGGTATCGGGGAGGAGGATGCCACCGGCGGTCTTCTCTTCAGACTCGGAGACCTTCACGAAGATGCGGTCACCGAGGGGCTTGACGGTGGAAACGCTGAGATTGACTGCTGCCATGGGAAAAAGGGAGTTTCAGCATCAAAAAACCAAGGTGGTTCCTGGGTTGGGTTGGCCTTGGACTGGCCAGCCCTGATCAGGCAAGCCATGGATGGACGCCAGAGTTAGCACTCTCGGCGCCTGAGTGCCAAGTTAGGGGCGCCAACAACGGCCGGTCTGTGCGGTTGACCGAACTCTCCCCACGGCCCGATGGGTGCAGTGGTAAATTGCTCATGAACTCTCCTCCCTCCACCCGCGAGTCCCCGCTTTATGACCGCCACCGCTGCTGCGCCTACAGCCCAAGGAACCATCCGCCAGGTCATTGGCCCTGTCGTTGATGTGGAGTTTGCCTCTGGTGATTTGCCCAGCATCTACGATGCCTTGACCATTGAAGCCACCAACCCGGCGGGGCAGAGTGTGGCGGTCACCTGCGAGGTGCAGCAACTTCTGGGGGACCGCACCGTGCGGGCCGTGGCCATGAGCAGTACCGATGGCCTGGTGCGGGGCATGGAGGTCGCCGCCACGGGCAAACCCATCTCCGTCCCCGTGGGTGAATGCACCCTGGGGCGCATCTTCAACGTCCTGGGGGCGCCCGTTGACGAGCGTGGTCCGGTGGACCAGACCCGGACTGCCCCCATCCACCGCACTGCTCCCAGTCTCACGGACCTGGAAACCAGACCCCGCGTCTTTGAAACGGGCATCAAGGTGATCGACCTGCTGGCCCCTTATCGCCAAGGGGGCAAGGTGGGCCTCTTCGGTGGTGCCGGAGTGGGCAAAACCGTGCTCATTCAGGAGTTGATCAACAACATCGCCAAGGAACACGGTGGTGTGTCCGTGTTCGGTGGCGTGGGTGAGCGGACCCGGGAAGGGAACGACCTCTATGAGGAGTTCAAGGAGTCCGGCGTTATCAATGCCGATGACCTGAGTCAATCCAAGGTGGCCCTCTGCTACGGGCAAATGAACGAACCCCCCGGCGCCAGGATGCGGGTGGGCCTCTCCGCATTGACCATGGCGGAGCACTTCCGGGATGTGAACAAGCAGGACGTGCTGCTGTTCATCGACAACATCTTCCGCTTTGTGCAGGCCGGCTCCGAGGTGTCGGCTCTGCTGGGGCGGATGCCATCCGCCGTGGGCTACCAACCCACCCTGGGCACTGACGTGGGTGAGCTGCAGGAGCGCATCACCTCCACCCTGGAAGGCTCCATTACCTCCATCCAGGCTGTCTACGTACCGGCGGACGACCTCACGGATCCAGCGCCTGCCACCACCTTTGCCCACCTGGACGCCACCACGGTGCTCTCCCGCGCCCTGGCATCCAAGGGCATCTACCCCGCCGTGGATCCCCTGGACTCCACCAGCACCATGCTCCAGCCCTCCGTGGTGGGTGACGAGCACTACACCACCGCCCGGGCCGTGCAGTCCACTCTGCAGCGCTACAAGGAACTGCAAGACATCATCGCCATCCTCGGCCTTGACGAGCTCTCGGAGGAGGACCGCAAAACCGTGGATCGCGCCCGCAAGATCGAGAAGTTTCTCTCCCAGCCGTTCTTTGTGGCCGAGGTGTTCACGGGTCAGCCCGGGGAGTACGTCAAGCTGGAGGACACCATCAAGGGCTTCCAGGAAATCCTCTCCGGCCAACTGGATGATTTGCCGGAGGCAGCGTTCTACCTGGTGGGAAGCATTGCTCAGGTGAAAGCCAAGGCGGAGAAGATCAAGGCTGAAACCAACGCCTGAACCCCGCCCATGCCATTGGGACCACTCCGGAACCCCAGGGCTGGTCCTCCTCAACGTTCTCCCTGCTGCTTTGTGTTGCCATGAGCCTCACCGTTCGGGTCCTCGCCCCAGACACCAAAATTTTTGATGGGACGGCTGACGAAGTGATCCTGCCCAGCACCACCGGTCAAATGGGGGTGCTCAAGGGCCATGTTTCCCTGCTCACCGCCCTGGATGTGGGCGTGCTGCGGCTACGGGAGGGGTACACGTGGAGTTCCATTGCGCTGATGGGGGGCTTTGCCGAGGTGATTGACGATGAAGTCACCGTGCTGGTCAATGGAGCTGAGCTGGGCGCCGATATTGATCGCGGCGAAGCTGAGCAGGCCTTTGCCACGGCGCGGGAGGAGTTGGCCCGTGTTGCAGAGCAAATCAACACCCCGGAAAAACTTCAGGCCCAGCAGAATGCCAGCCGTGCCCGGGCACGGGTTCAGGCCGCTGGCGGTACGGTGGATTGAGCCGTCTCCAATCGCCATCGACTGTGTGCAGATGTGCCATTGGCCTACACCCGGTTCTGTGTGCCTTGACGATGGCCCAACCTTTCTTCTAAGCTGAATCACCGGTTTCTCGCATTTCAGAGGCATTTAATGGACACTGCAAGCAATGGCAGCCAGGTCACGTTGATCAGGCAACAAGAAGCTCTGTGCAAAAAAGACCTGCAACGGGTCTTTGATTCCACCCTCTGTTTCGGCAGAATGGAAAAGCCGATTGTATCAACCATTCGCCTACAGCGAATGAGGGTCATTGTGGGTCTTTGGCAGACCGCCCGTCAAATCCATGAATCCTAGTTCAGTCTATTGGCCAAAATAGACTACTTAGCCTTATTAAATACACGTTCATATTCCCTCTGCTATTATAGAGACGCTTCAACATTCTCCTAAGGATTGAAATAAGCCTCCATCACTGCCTTGGCAATGGGCAATCCATGGACGGAGCCGCCCCCTGGACTATTGGCGGCAAAAGCCACAACAACAACTTCCGGATTGTCGGAGGGAGCATAGCTGGCAAACCAGGCGTGGTCTTCACCGTGGGAGGAGTTGTCTTCCGCGGTGCCGGTCTTGCCGGACACATGGGGCAGGGTCTCGCTGTTCATGCCGTAACCGGTGCCGTCCGCCACCACCTTGCGCAACCCCCGCTGCAGGGTGGTCCAGGTCTCAGGCGCAAAGGCAACAGGTTGCCGTTGGGACAGCCAATCCACCGGTTCACCCGTTTGGGGATTCAGGGACGACAGGTGGGGTCGCACCAGCCAGCCCCCATTGGCAATGGCGGCATAGGCCCGGGCCACCTGCATGGGAGACACCTGCACCACGGACTGACCAATGGAGGCGCTGGCCATGTCTTCGGGAATCCAGGGGGTTTGACCAGGCTCTGCCCAGCCACGGCCTGCGGCGGCCCACTCCTCGTTGCCCACCAGTCCTGGATCCTCCTCAAAGCCGATCTCGATGCCGCTGTGCTGGGTAAAGCCCAGTTTCACGGCGGCGTCATAGAGTTCCATGGAGCCTGAGCCAACACCCACCTGGTAGAAAAAGGTGTTGCTGGAGAAGCGCAGGGCATCCTCATAGCCGATGTTGCCAAAACCCTCGCCATTGTGATCCGGGAAGCAGTGGCTGCCATAGACCATGCAGGCGGTGGTGTGCAGCGTCGTCTCCGGGGGGAACATCCCGGATTCCATCCCCGCAGCAGCCGTCACCACCTTGAACACGCTTCCCGGGTTATAGGGATTCAGGGCCCGGTTCAGCATGGGCAGGGCGCTGGAGCGAAACAAGGCATCCAGCTGCGTCTGGGGTTTGACCGGCTGGGAGAAGAAGTTGGGGTCATAGGCTGGGCGGCTCACCATGGCCAGGATGGCCCCATCCCGTGGATCCATGGCCACGACGGCGCCCACGGGATACTTGGCAATGGCCTTCTCCGCCGCCTGCTGCAAGGCGAGGTCCAGGGTGAGTGTCAAGTCCTTGCCCGGTACGGAGGGCTTCTCCCCCAATGGACGCTGCACATCCCCGTTGGCGCTGACTTCCAGGGTGCGTCCCCCCCACTGCCCGCGCAGGTGCTGCTCATAGGCAGCCTCCAGACCCGTGCGGCCAATACGGTCCTGGATCTGGTAGCCCTGGCCCGTCAGATGGGACAACTCCTCGTCCGTGATAGGGCTGGTGTACCCCAAGGCATGGGCTGCTGTCATGCCGTGGGGATAGGCCCGCAGGTAGTCCACGCCCACCTCCGCCCCCGGAAGCTCGTCGGCCTGCTCCAACAGCTTGATGGTTTGAGCTGGGGTGAGCACGTCCGTCAGGGCGATGCGGTAGTCCCCTGCACGAAAACTGGCCCGCCGTTTCTCCAGATCCTCCTCCGGGACATCCAGCAGGGTGCTGAGGCGGTGACGCAACTGACGCCAGTCGGGGCCGTTTGCCTGCTTGGGCCACACATAAAGCTTATGAACCAGGTGGCTGGAGACCAGCACCTCTCCATGGCGATCCAGCATCTGCCCCCGAATGGGCTGACTGGGCGCCACCCGCACGCTATTTTCCCTGGATCGCACACGGTTCTGCTCCCCTTGAACGATCTGGAGCCAGAAGAGCCGTCCACTGAGCACCAGCACCAGCGCCAGCAGAAGTTGCAGGAGCAGACCATGTTTGCCTTGACCAAGGCCCACTTGGCGCAGCGGCTCCTCTTCCATGGGCGTAGCACCAATCATCAAGACCCGGTTCGGGTGGCGGGCAGAGCCGTTTTGAGTTGGGCCACCCGCTCGGCCATGAGCGCCAGGCGCTCCTGCAACTCCTGGATATCCTCCTCCTGGCCAGACGGGTCGGCAGGCCGGGACTGTACCTCCACGTCCACCTCCACAACGGGATTCCCCAAGCCAGGGGCCAGTTGATCCAGCAAGTCCCGCACCTGGCGGGCATCATCTTCCCCGTCCTGGCGCAGGTTGGCAACACCGTCCTGTCCGCTGAGCAGGTCATTGAGCAAATCTCCGGCGCGGGCCGAGCGCAACCGGGCCACAGCACCGAGACCAACCGGCAGGACATCGTTGAGCATCTGCAGCCGCAGGCTCTGCAAAGGATCGTTGGTCATGGACATCTCCACCTGCAACCATGGTATGGAGTCCACAAGGGGGATGGGTGGAGGCTTCGTCGCCACGAACCGACCAGCAACGCTATCGCCCGACCTTTTCGGTCACCACGTTCGCGGCCAAGTCAATCTGGCGGGGGGAGAAGCGCTTCTTGCGCTCGTTCCATGCGTGAATGCTGGCAACCAGTTCGCTTTGGGATTGGGGTTTCTCCTGCTCGAGCACCCAATGCACAGTGGATAGCAGCTCGAGGCCAAAAGACGACTCAAACCCGGCGACAAGCCCAGCCACCCGGTCAAAGCGTTGACGGGTGGCATGGGCCTCGGAGCTATCGAGAACGGCCGCTGCACGCTTGACCGCATCGGGAACCAGGCTCAACGGCTTGCCCGGCATGTTACCCCCATCAGCGAAGCCCACGATGAAGTGGCCTTCCACCTGATGCAGCACGTGCCGCAGGTTCTCCGCATAGGGTCCGGTCCATACTGTCCCTTCGTAAACTTCAGTCCGAGGGGTTCACCCACAACCTGCATGAAGTACATCAGCTTGTGGACCTCCAGCAAAGTGACAAACGGATCCAGCAAACACTGCAGATAGCGGTCCATCAAGCCCACCAACGCCGCCCGGCCCGGGGTCATCTTCGGAGCCACAGGGCTACGAACCGCCTTCCGGACATCCGGCGCAGACTGGGGCTCAAAGACAACCACGTCCAGGCTGGTAAAGCTGCCCAACGTCTCCTCAATGCGGGGGCGCACAATTTTCCAGTCAAGGCCGCCGAGGCCACAGCCAAGGGGCGGCACGGCCATGGACCGAATGCCATGGGCATGAACCACGTGGACCAGATCCTTCAGCCCGGCGTCAATGGCCTCGATCCGGCTGTTGCCACGCCAGTGGCGCTTGGTGGGAAAGTTGATGATGGTGCGGGGATTGGTGAGGGTGCCGGTTTCAAAGACAAACATGGCGCCGAGCTTCACCTCTCCCCGCTGGCAAGCCTTGGCGTAGGCGCGGAAATTCTCTGGAAACGCCTTCTTGAACTGGAGGGCAATGCCGCGTCCCATCACACCGACGCAATTCACCGTATTGATAAGGGCTTCGGCGTCTTCGGCAAGGATGTCACCCGTGGTGAAGCGAAGCATCGGCAGCCTTTGCTCTCAAGTTAATAATACCAACACCTCTTGAGTTCAACGGCGGGCTGGTGCCTGGCCGTCTTCCAAGCCTCCTGCTGCTGGACGTGACGGAGCATCTGCACGGAACCCACACCGATGCGCTGGACCAGTGACCATGGAAATGCGTGCTCAACCAGAAACTCCGCCTGCTTCCCTTCCTTGTTCGTTTCGCTCGGCCCAGTCCACCACTTCTTGCACTTCTGCTTCAAGGTGAACGATGGGCTCTTGGCCACCTCGACAGGGAAGTTCCTGGTGGTTCTTCTTATAGATGACGTAGAGCATGACCGAGCGCGGGCAGAAGTAGAACGGCACGCAGTCCCCCACACGGAGACCGGGGCAACTGTTGAGACGCTTCCTCAAGCGGCGCTCCTTGATGGTGGACATGCCAATGGACGTTCCCGGTCGCAGATTCCTCTGCATTTCCGCATCACACCAAAGGACGCCATCGGCAATGATTGAGGCCAGGCGGTCCCCATGGACGATGTGGTAGATCCTGGGCGTAGAAGATATTGACATGTTTTCTTCTCTTTCTCTCGGTAGTCAACTTTTATTTATACCCGGTGGCCCTCTGGTGGAGTAGCCGTGCCACATCAGCCCTGGTGATCCATGACCGGTTTCAGCGGCATCCATTCTTGAAGACAAATCTTGAAGACAAAGCAATTGATGGAGAGAACGGATCTGTCTGCGCCCACGGTCAAGGCTGTCCTCACTGAGTTGGTCCGCCGCGGGGTGCTGGGGGAGGTGACGGGGCGACGTCGCGGCCGTGTGTTTGCTGATGGGCAAGATCTGGCCATCTTGAGCAAAGGCACTGATCCTTCTTCTTGACAACAGCCAGCCCCGTGATAGCCGGAAAAGCCAGGCCTCACTGCTTGGCTTCAATGGCTCCCATGGCCGTGGACATGAAAGCCATGGCCGTGAGCACACCCCCATGCCCACCACCCCGGTAAATACCGATGATCCCCAGCAACAGTGCCTGCTATGAGAAGTGCCCTGACTGGTATGACAGTTAATCAGCAGTGGGACCACCAAC
>JXQG01000074.1 GCA_001007665.1 Candidatus Synechococcus spongiarum SP3
AGTGCGCCGGCCAGGTACTGATCGTCCCGATAGGTGCGCGGCATGGTGTAGAAGTCCAGGAAGGCCGCGCCGGTAAAGAGGACCGTGCCAAAACCGGCAATCATCAACTCAAAACCGCTGCCGCCAAACCCCGGCAGGAACAGGCCCCCCACCAGTTGGATTACCATGGCAATGAGGAGGCCGATGATGCCCAGGACCACCACCTGCCCCAGGGCCTGGCCCACGCTGTCGCTCATGCGGCGACCATAAACCGAGGCGATCAGAAAGGTGGCGCCCGTGGCCAGGGCCGCAGTGCCAACGCCGCCAATCCCCGCGACGCTGAGGGCCATGGCCACCAGGCCACTGAGGGTGAAGCCGGTCAACAGGCTGTACAGGGCCAGCAGGGGCAGGGCCATGCTGTTGTTGCCGCGGACGGCGACGCCCTGGGCCACAAAGAAAAGCGCCAGGTTGCCAATCAAGGCAACCCAGAACAGGGTCATGAAGGCGGGGGAGCCCATCATGGACAACCCCCCAAACGTGCCCACAGCCGTAAGGATCATGCCGCCGCCCACAAAGGGCAGGGCTTTATTCACAACGTTGGGTCCCACCAGGGCGCTGGCTTGCGCCTCGCGGATGGCGGCTTGAAAATTGCTTTGCGCAGGCATCGTGATGTTGGGAAAGCCTGTCCCAATTTTGCCAGGAATTTCACGGAGGAGAGGATAGGGTTTCCCCTCCCACACAGATCGCTGCGCCCGTTCAATGGCGGCGACGCTCCACAAAGCGGCCTGCAGTGACCAGGGCCTGGCGGTTGTGCTGGTCAAAGCGCCCATAGGCCTCCACGATGCGCTGCACCAGAGGATGACGCACCACGTCGGCGCCGGTGAGCTCGATCATGGCTACCCCCTCCACCCCCTTGAGGACAGCCTTGGCCTCGTCAATGCCACTGCGCTGATGTCGGGGCAGGTCCGCCTGGGAGGGATCCCCCGTCACCACCATGCGGGAGTGGTCCCCCAGACGCGTGAGCACCATGCGCATCTGGGCGGGGCTGGTGTTTTGCGCCTCGTCCAGGATGATGAAGGCATCTGAAAGGGTGCGGCCCCGCATATAGGCCAGCGGCGCCACCTCAATGGTCCCCTTCTCCAGCAACGCGCCGGTGCGCTCTTGCCCCAGCAGCATGTGCAGGGCGTCATAGAGGGGGCGGAGATAAGGGTCCACCTTCCGTTGCAGGTCTCCCGGCAGGAACCCCAGCCGCTCCCCCGCCTCCACAGCCGGACGGGTGAGGATCAGGCGCTCCACCTTGCGGGCGTTCAGCATCTGCACCGCCAGAATGGTGGCCAGGAAGGTTTTGCCCGTGCCGGCAGGGCCGAGGGCAAAGGTGAGGGCGTGACGCTCAATGGCCTCCACGTAGGCCTTCTGCCGCAGGGTGCGGGGACGGAGAAGGCGACCCGTCTGGGAGCGGGCCAGGACCGTATGGCCCAGGTCCTGGTGCTCCTGGCCCCGGCCCGTGTCCAGTGCCGTCAGCGCCGTGGCCAGGTCGATTGGGGTGAGAGGCTCTCCCGTGCTCCACAGGGGTCTGAGCAGCTCCACCAACTGGGTGGCCCGTCGCACCTGGGATGGTCGTCCCTGAATCTGCAGGGCCAGACCATGGAGCACAAGATGGGAACCCGTGGCGTCCCCCAACTGCCGAAGGTTGCATTCGGCTTCGCCAGCCAGGGCAACGGCGGCATCCGGTGAGGGAAGCTGCAGGAGGAGGCGCTCAGCTCCAGGCCCCTGCATGGAACACCTCAGGCCTGGCTGGGTTGGGGCGCCTTGACAGGCCGCTCGGGTTTGGGCAGGAGACCACCCCGTTGCAGCAGGTGGCGGACCGTTTCCGTGGGCTGGGCCCCTTGCTCCAGTCGCCGCCGAATGGCTTCCGTTTCCAGGCGCGTCTCCTTGTTGCGGGGATTGTAGAAGCCCAACACCTCCAGAGGCCGTCCTTCGCGACGCACCGAAGCTTCAACGGCCACCAAGCGAAAACTGGCTTCCTGCTTTTTGCCAAAGCGCTTCAGGCGGAGTTTGATCATGGACGGTGACGGTGAAAGACGGGAAGGATGATCTGTTCCCGATGGGAATCATCATCTTAGTGTGCCATGGGCTGTGGTGACAGGACAACCGGAGGAAGCGCCAGTTGTGATTCCCGCCCGGTCGTTCAGAGATCGGCAAATCCCTTGCGCTTGCGCCCCGCTTTGGGGCGAGAGCGCATGGCCATGTCCCCTCTGCCGCGGCTGCCTGTTCTGGCCCTGGATGGTTGCGGCAGGCCTGGCCCACCTCCCGGACCGGATGGGGACAGGCCCGGAAGCCCGCCGCTAGGCCCCCCTGGAAAGCCGCCGCCACGGCTCATCTTTTGCATCAAACTGCGCATGCGCTGGAAATCCGCCAGCATCTTGTCCACCTGCGCCGCAGTATGGCCGCTGCCGACGGCAATGCGGCGACGTCGACCGGGACTGGCAGCCAGCAGGTCGGGCTCCTTCCGCTCCACTTCGGTCATGGAACTGATCATGGCCTCAACCCGTTTGACCTGAGCCTCCCCCTGGCGCAGCATGCCGTCGTCAATTTTGGCCATGCCTGGGATCATTTTCATTAAGGACCCCAACGACCCCATGCGCTTGATCAGGCGCATCTGCTGCAGGAAATCCGCAAAATCAAAGCGGGCCTCCATGAGTTTTTTCTGCATCTTTTCCATATCCGCCACCTTCACCTCCCTGGCGGCTTTCTCCACCAGGGTCAGCACGTCTCCCATGCCCAGGATGCGGCTGGCCATGCGTTCCGGATGGAACGGTTGCAGCGCTTCCACCTTCTCGCCGATGCCAATGAACTTGATGGGCGCTCCGCTCACCTGGCGGATGGACAAGGCGGCGCCGCCGCGGGAATCCCCGTCCAGCTTGGTGAGCACCGCGCCGGTGATGCCCACCTGCTCATGGAAGGCGCGGGTCAGCACAGCCGCCTCCTGGCCAATCATGGCGTCCACCACCAGCAAGACCTCATGGGGGTTGGCGGCGGCGCGGATGCGCACCATTTCCGCCATCATCTCCTCGTCGATTTGCAGGCGACCGGCGGTGTCCACCAGGACCGTGTCAAAGCCTTCCTCCCTCGCTTTGTCCACACCTGCCGCGGCAATGGTCTCCGGCCGTTCATTGGGGCCGAGGCTGAACACGCTCACGCCGATCTGGCTGCCCAGGGTACGCAGTTGGTCAATGGCCGCAGGGCGATAGACATCGGCGGCCACCAGCAAAGGCCGCAGGTTCTTCTCTTTCAGGTGAAGTCCCAGCTTTGCCGCCGCCGTGGTCTTCCCGGCCCCTTGCAAACCTGCCAGAAGGATGACGCTGGGACCCGAGGGCGATCGATTGAGGGGGACGTTGGCCCCACCCATCACCTCCACCAATGCTTCATGGACCAGCTTGATGAATTGCTGGTCAGGGCTCACCCCGCGAACCACTTCTGCCCCAAGGGCCTGCTCCCGCACTGTGGCCAGGAAGGGCTTGACCACAGATAGGCTCACATCCGCTGCCAGCAAGGCCCGGCGCACGTCCTTGAGGGCCGTCTCGATATTGGTCTCGCTGATTTTGTCCTGGCCCCGCAGGCTCTTGGCGGCGGCCTCAAAGCGCTGGCTGAGTTCTTCAAACATGGGGCGGACGGCGTCGGGAACTCCACCCTAGGATGCATCAGCACTGGGGTTTGCGCGGGTGCTGTTGGGCAGGGATCCCCTTGAACGGGATGAGACCTGTGAAAGCGGTGAAGGAGAAAAACGCAGCAGTCGCCAACCCTGTTGCTCACGAATAAACATATAATCATTCCTTAAAATTGTTGGCCCAAAGGTGTTGGTAATGAAACCACCAGCATTGCGTGTGCTTTCAGTATACGTTAAGACAACACGGGCGTTTACTTCACTGGGGCTCTGGGCCAGCAGGGAAATATCATCCAGTGTGCTACGCACGTTCAGCTGCTCGCCGCGCTCCCGCAAAGACTGATGTTGATTCATCACAGCCGTAACCTGCTCAGGCATGGCCAACAGCGCCAGCACGTTCAATGTTTCTGGTCCGATCTGGGCGGTGGAGCTGCTGCCCAGAACCGCAGCCTTGGCGTCGAGCCAGGCCCTCAGAAGAATGGTCACGCCCGCAAGATCCAGCGCCTCGGCCTCTTGCGCCACCTGAATCTCTGCACGATCGAACAACGTTGGCGCGTTGGCCGGGGATGCCGGCACCGGAGGAAGAGGAAGACGATTGATGCCTCCCGCATCCGGGGGAGATAATGGAGGCTGCGGTGGCGGCGGATCCGGGGTCCTGGCTGTGGTGGTCAGCAGGGACCAGGGGCGCAGGGCTACCAGAACAGTGGCGACGCCAGCCACCAGGGCGCTTTTTGCAATAAGGGGCAACAGCGTTTGGCGTTGAGGCGAGGCGGGAGGCGAAGCGGGAGCGGAATCCGTCACCCTGTTGCTTCTGGCGGCAGGTGCGGCGGCACTTGGGGATACGTCAGGCCGGACGTTGGGGGGCGGCGCCGGCAAGGGCTCGCGCTGCCCTGTTTGCCGAGGCTGGGGGGCGGACTTGGCTTCCTTGGCGTTCTTGGCGGGGGTAAACAAGGCAAGATCCTTTGTCTGTTTTGGCTTCTCTTCTTCATTGGGTCCGTTGGGCCTGCTCTCCGCCGGATCATGATGGGGCGTCGAGAGAGCATCCTTGCTCTTGATATAGTCCTGAACGTCGGGATCCAGGAAATAAGCGTCCAGGTCAACCTTGGTGTGAGGGTCTACATCCCGGTAACAGGGCAGCACATGCTGCTCCAGCCACTGGCTACAGAAACTGCACAGGCCCGGGAGACTATCGGACGTGGATGCAGAAGACGCAAGCCATTGACAAAGGCGGGGATCCTGGCAGGACTTCACCATGGCCTGGGCGGCGTCCGGTTGACCCAGCAGCAACAGCAAACAGGCCTTCTCGGGCTCCAGTCCTTCTGCATCCACCGCCTCCATGGCGGCCAGGGCCGCATCGAAGTAGGCGGCCTGGCGGCGCTGAAAGCCAGCAGCAGCCCTTGTGTAAGCCAGGAGAAAGGTGGCGGTGGATGCCTCTTGGCGGCTGTAGCTCTCAAAAAGCTCCAACTGCTCATCAATGGTCAGGCAGGGACGAATCTGTTTGAAAAAATCCTGGAACAGGATGGGAGAGCGTTGCTCGTCGTCATCCGCATCCAGACCGCCGCGGTGGTCGATCAATGCCTTGAGTCTGCTGAGGCCCCGCTGCCGCTCCCTTGTGGTGCAGGACTCCTGGCTCAGGAGATCTAAAGCCTGGAGCGGGGCAATTTTGTTCAGGTCGTCCTCCAACACTGCTTTGCGCCTGGCTTGGGAGGCATGGCCCGCCAGCAGTTGGATGACGCGCTCCAGGATTTGTGCCGATTGATCGTAGAGGCGCTTTGTCCACATCTGCTGTGACGTACGCCGTGCCGCCAAGGCGGCCATCAGCAATAGATCCGCCTGCCGATGGTCGTGGAACGCTGCCGTCTCTCCTTGCCGAGACAACAACTCCATGGCCAACTCAAAGGCTTTGAGGTTGTCCTGGGCTTCCAGCAGCAGCAGAGGGGCGACCGTCTCCTGGCCAGGCTCAAGCTCGATCCCGGGGAATCCCCGCTCGTCAGTGCCGCCCTCGTCAGGGGTGATCTCCATCTGCCACCCGTCGGGCTGGCAGCTCTGCCCATTCAGGAGAAACGCACCGCTGGCCCGCAGAACTTCGGCGCGAGCATCCAATGTGTCCAAAGAGTAGCCTTCGGGTGGCGGGCTCTTCAGACGCTCGACGAGAGCCTGCTCAATCTCTGACCTGCTGACCCCTGGCTTGACCCCAAGCAGGCGAAAGTGGTCAAGAGGCAGCTTCATCTCAACGTTTCAGTGGATGGGCGTCGGGAGCGCTCTATTGTGTGGCCAAGCACCATACTACAACTGAAATGGTTCAGGAACTGGCAAAAACGACAGGTGGAGAACAGCGTCAGGCTGGGCAGCAGACCCACGCCTGGACCCTCTCACAGGATGTGGCGCTCACCCTCTACCGAGACATGGTGCTGGGGCGCCGCTTTGAGGACACGTGTGCGGAGATGTACTACCGGGGCAAGATGTTTGGCTTTGTCCACCTTTATAATGGTCAGGAGGCTGTGTCTACAGGTGTGATCCAGGCCCTGCAACGGAAGCATGACTGGGTTTGCAGCACGTACCGTGACCACGTGCATGCCTTGAGCATGGGTGTGCCCGCACGGCAGGTGATGGCGGAACTGTTTGGCAAGGAAGCTGGATGCAGCAGGGGGCGCGGCGGCTCCATGCATTTGTTTTCCCGGGAACACCACCTGCTGGGAGGCTACGCGTTTATCGGTGAGGGGATCCCCGTGGCCCTGGGCGCTGCCTTTTCCAGCCGTTATGGTCGCGAAGTACTGGATGATACCGGCAGTGATGCTGTGACCGCGGCCTTCTTTGGGGATGGCGCCTGTAACAACGGGCAGTTCTTTGAGTGTCTCAATATGGCCCAGCTCTGGAAGCTGCCCATCGTCTTCGTTGTTGAAAACAATAAATGGGCCATTGGCATGGCCCATGACCGGGCCACCAGCAATCCGGAGATCTATCGCAAGGCCGCAGCCTTCGGCATGGTGGGCGAGGAAGTGGACGGCATGGATGTGCTGGCCGTCCGCGCCGCGGCCCAGCGTGCCATTGACCGGGCCCGCTCCGGCAAGGGACCCACACTGCTGGAGTGCCTCACCTATCGCTACCGTGGCCACTCTCTGGCGGATCCGGATGAATTGCGGGACGAGCAAGAGAAGGCCTTTTGGGGACAACGGGATCCCGTTACGGCTCTGGCGGCTCAACTGATCCGCCATGACCTGGCCAGTCCTGAGCGCTTGGCCGCCATCGACAAGGAAGAGGAAGCGCGGGTCGCGGATGCGGTGCAGTTCGCGCTTGCCGCTCCGGAGCCCCAGCCATCCTCTCTCAAACGTTACATCTGGGCCGACAACGAAGACCCGGTCCCCGGATCCAGGATTTGATGACCAGCGCTATCAACCCCCTGCTTCTTGGCCACGGCCTTCCCCCCTATGGGCAGTTCACGCCTGAGGCCATTGGGGCAGGGATGCCGGAGCTTCTCCAGCAGTTGGAGGCGGCGCTTGCCCGCCATGAAGCCAAGATCACCACCCTGGAGGACCCCACCTGGGAACAGGTGATGGATCCCCTGCACCACCTTGAGGAGCGGCTCCGCTGGGCATGTGGCGTGGTGAATCACCTGACGGGGGTTTGCGATAGCGACGCCCTGCGTCAGGTGTACAGCCAACAGCAACCTGCCGTGGTGCGCTTTTACAACCGCCTGGGCCAAAGCAAGGCCCTCTACAATGCCCTGCGGCAGTTGCAGCGGCGGCGCCGGGAGGGGGCGCTGCCATTGGACGGGGCGCAGCAGCGCATCCTGACGACGGCGGTGCAGACCATGGAGTTGCAGGGGGTGGGGTTGGAGCCGGAGCAGCGTCAGGCGTTTAATGCCGCCAGCACCCGCCTGGCGGAGCTGTCCACCCGCTACAGCAACCATGTCCTTGATGCTACCAAGGCCTGGAGCCTCTTGCTGAAGGAGCCTCGGCAGGTGGATGGTCTGCCGGAGAGCCTGCGGGAACTCATGGCCGCAGCAGCCCGTGAGGCAGGCCACAGCGAGGCCACCGCTGCGGATGGCCCATGGCAGTTGGGCCTGGATCTGCCCCGTTACGGCCCCTTTCTGCGCTACGCTCGCCAGCGGGACCTGCGGGAGCAGGCCTACCGCGCCTACGTGAGCCGGGCATCCGCTGGGGATACGGACAATCATCCCCTCATCCGCGAGATCCTCACCCTTCGCCGCCAGCAAGCCCAACGGCTGGGCTACAGCAGCTGGGCCCAGGTGTCCCTGGTGAGCAAGATGGCCGGGTCCGTGGAAGAGATTGAGCAACTGGTCGAGGACTTGCGCCGCCCCAGTCGGCCGGCGGCGGATGTGGAGTTGGAGCAGTTGGTCCAGTTGGCCAGGGAGACGGACGCCCCTGAAGGAGAGGACCTGAAGCCCTGGGACGTGCCCTACTGGAGCGAGCAGTTGCGCCGCCGCCGCTTTGATCTGGACAGCGAAGCCCTGCGCCCCTGGTTTCCCCTTGAGCAGGTGCTGGAGGGACTCTTTGGCCTCTCTGAACGGCTGTTTGCCGTCCGCATCCTGGCGGCCGACGGCGAGGCTCCCACATGGCACAAGGACGTGCGCTTTTTCCGGGTCGTGGATCAGGAGCAGAACACCCCTATCGCTGCCTTCTATCTGGATCCCTACGCACGGCCCGGACAAAAACGCGGTGGCGCCTGGATGGACGAGTGTCTGGTGCGGCAGCGAAACCACCAGGGCCAAGTAGTTCTCCCCGTGGCTTATCTCATCTGCAATCAAACGCCACCGGTTAACGGCGCCCCCAGCTTGATGACCTTCATGGACGTGCGCACCCTGTTCCATGAATTCGGCCATGGCCTGCAGCACATGCTCACCACCATCGATCGCCCCCAGGCTGCCGGCCTCAATCTGGTGGAGGACGACGCCATCGAACTGGCCAGCCAGTTCATGGAGAACTGGTGCTACGACCAGCCCACCGTCATGGCCATGGCCCGCCACTGGCAAACCGGAGCGCCCCTGCCGGAATCCGAGTTCGGAAAAATCAGGGCCGCACGCACCTTCATGGCCGGCACGGCAATGTTGCGACAACTGGGCTTTGCCCAGGGTGATTTGGATCTTCACGCCCGCTGGAGGCCTGACGGTGAGGAATCACCGGAAGCAACATGGCGCCGCATTGCCACAGCCATGGCCGTGCTGCCCCCCATTGCCGAAGACGCCACCCTCTGCAGCTTCGAGCATCTTTTTGCAGGTGGGTATGGGGCAGGATATTACGCCTACAAATGGTCCGAGGTGTTGAGTGCGGACGCCTTTGCCGCTTTTGAGGAGGTGGGGTTGGAGAATGAAGCGGCCATCCGCGCCCTGGGCAGGAAATACCGGGATACGGTGCTGAGCCTGGGGGGCAGCCGGCACGCCGGAGAAGTGTTCCGCGCCTTCCGCGGGCGTGAACCATCTACGGAACCGCTGCTGCGCCACTCGGGATTGGTCACTGTTCCCGGTCATGATGCTTCTTTGGACGAGCAGCCTCAACAACAGTCCAATCATCAAACTGGGCATGGGGAAGCAACATTGCCATGGCCTCATATTCGTCAGATTCTTTTTGAAAAGACTAATGATATGGGACGTGGTGTATGGATCTTGGGACAGCAACTTTTCAATAAAATTATAAACCTTCCGTCCGAAAGATTGTAGCATTTCTCTTGAGTGCAATAAAGAAATTATGGCCCTACATTCGTCAGGCTATTTTTGAAGTAATTAAATATACGGGCCGTAGCGTATGAGCTTTTGGGAAATGGCTTGTCAAGACTTTCCTATCAAAAATCTTGCCAATAATCCTGGTAATAATTTTAATCAGGTTAGCGCTTCCCTATCTTATACCCTTTATCGGTTATGTGGTCACTCAATTCTTGCACTGGCTTTTCAAGCCTCTTCACACCTTGCCCCACGAGATTTTTCGTCCGCTTCAAGCCCTGTGGCATGGAGTTGAGTGGATTGGTCGTGGCATAGGCCATGGCGTCTCCTCTATTGCCCATGGCTTGGGCAATGGGGCACGGGCTTTGGGGCATGGAGCGGTGGGCATTGGCCACGGCATTGCCCATGACGCCTCCTTTGTTGGCCATGGTTTAGGGAGTGGCGCACGGGCTTTGGGGCAT
>JXQG01000075.1 GCA_001007665.1 Candidatus Synechococcus spongiarum SP3
CACCAGCCGGCAGAGGCTCATCAGTCCGGCCCAGGCGCCATGGCGCTGCCCCATGGTGTCGGGGAATTGGGCGGCATCCTGCTGGAGTTGCGCAAAGATGCCGCTCACCTTGTAGTTCTGCTCATACACCGCATCAGTCGGCATCAAGGCCTTGTCTTCCACGTAGAGCAGAAACACCAGGCGCATCAACACCGTGATCAAACCGCCGTAGAGCCGTTGCGGGTCCTCGTCCGCCATGGGACCCAGCAGCGTTTTCCCTTGGCGCCGGGTGCGTTGGTCTGCCTGCGCAAAGCCCCGCAGTAGGTCCCATAGCGCTGCCAACACCGATCCGCCAGGGTGTTGCTCACCACCGCCTGGAAGCTGCGGCTTGCCTTCAGCACGTCCGCCAGTCGGGCGCCATCGGGATCAAAAAACACACGGCTCTGGCCCAGCAGCAGATCCAGGCCGGAAAACATCAGCCGGCCGCCCACCTCTGCCAACTTCTGCAGCGGGAAGGTGAGATGGCCGGAACTCTCCCCCTTGGGCGCCACCACCAGGCGCAGTTGACCGCCGTTGAACAAGGAGCCCTGCTTCGACGCCGGTTTCCCGCAGCAATCGCTCAAAGCGCTCTTGCGGCATGGCGCGCCAGTGATGCTCCCCATCGCTGGTCTTCCGGTCCATTGGGGTCAGCGGTGGCAACACCTTCACCAGCATCTGCGCCCTGTCGCCTGCCACAGCGGGGATCACGGCAGTGGGCTTCAGGGTTTCACCCAGTTCTGGCAGTGCCTTGCTGTAGGCCTCAAGCTGGGTGGGATCGCTCTGGACTTGAGCATCGCTCCAGCCCAGGTGCTCCATCAACAGATCGTTCAGACGGGAGAACCCCAGGCCGTTGTCGTCCAGATCAGCCTCCTCACCGGAATTGAGGGGTTCCAGGGCATCCCGATAGCGCTGTTGTCGCTCAACGAGATCACTGCCGCTGCGCGGCAACACCGGGGATCAGGATCCGTAGCGGCTCCTCTTCCGGGTCAGCGTTGAATTGAGCCTTCAACCGCTCCCGGCTCTCGTTGCCCATGCCACCGGTGAAAGAAGCAATGCGCCGATTGGCGTCGTCATCCCCCAGCAGTACACGCAATTGACGCTCTAAATAGCGCTTGGTATCGATGTAGTCGGTAAAAATCAACAGGCGCGTTGACGCCCACCTTGCCTGAGCCTCGCCCAGATTGGGGCAGAAGTGCTGGCGTAAAAAAGCCTCCAGCTTGTGGATGCGTGGATCCTGACGATCGCGATTTGCCTCAGCGATGGTCCACATGGCCTCCAGTCTGTCCAGATCGCTCTGATTGGTGTCCACCGTCTGCCGCAGAGCAGCGCGGGTCTGGGCGGCCTCCATGGTGAGCAGCTCGTCTTCCGGGAGGTCGGCAGTGGCGCTGTCCTGATCAGCGCCACCCCGCAGGAGATCCAGAGATTCTCCCGCACCTGCCAAAGTCCCATGGCGTTCCTGCTGCTGGGCTTTCATGGTGTTGCGATGCACTTTGAGCGTGCGCGCAAAGGCCTCAATGGAACTGAGCAGACGTTTTTGCAGATGGGTGGCCACCAACCGGTCAGCATTGCGCTGGTGTTGGCTGGCGCCCTCTTGAATCAGGCGCTGTTCCCGTTGTTTGCAGTATGTTTGCAATAACCGTGAGAGTTTCAGTTCCGGGGTCTCGGTTGGCAGGCTTCCTTCGGGAATGGTGAGCGGCTGCACCACACGCTCAGGGAATTCCTCGCCAAGGCGTCGCAAATCGTCCTTCAGGCGCCGCACCAGAACATGATCCAGATCACTGGGATTCAACGGCACACCGCGCACAAAGCGCATTGGATCCAGCAGTTCCAACAACGCGGTGAAGCTGTTGTTGGTGAAGCTGTTGTTGTGGCCGTTATACGGAGTGGCCGAGAGGAACACCCGGTGCTCGAACAGGGGCGCCAGATCCCTGAGGCTGCGCGGCAGACCTGAATCAACGGCATAGCGCCGGGTGTTGCCGGCTGGTGCAGCATTATGGGCCTCATCCAGGATCAACAGCGACTGCAGCGGCGCCTGATTCTCGCCACTTTTGCCTTGCTCAAGCCACACCCGCAGCGGCGCCGCGTATTCCGAATGACGCAAGAGCGCATGGGAAATCAGAAAGCGGCTGTGGGTGCTCCACGGGTTGGCGCCGTAGCCACATTCCTGGCGCACTTTGGCCACATAGGCCCGGTCCATCACCGTGAACGCCAAGCCAAAGCGGTTCGCCATCTCCTCCTGCCACTGCCGTAGCACCGAAGGGGGGCAACTGATCACGACGTGCCTGATCCGCTGCCGCAACAGCATCTCCCGCAGAATCAAGCCAGCTTCAATGGTCTTCCCCAACCAACGTCGTCCGCGATCAACAGACCCACCCGCGGCATCTGCAGGGCCTTGCGCAGTGGTTCCAACTGGTAGGCCTTAACATCAATTCCTGCCCTGTAAGGGGCCTGGAAAAGGTGGGCATCCGTGGCGGTGACACAGTTCCAACGCAGAGTGTTGATGTAAGTGGCGAACTGCCCGGGTTGGTCGAATCCACGCTGGGTCACGGCCTCCCAGCTGCTTTCCCCAAGCACTGCAAAGTCGATCTCCCTCTCACGGACCACGGCCCCCGGCCTGAGCTTGAAGTGGGGTTGGCTGGTGATCGTGGTTATCCCTTGAAGGGACAGAGTCGGGGCGACAGGATTTGAACCTGCGACATCTTGCTCCCAAAGCAAGCGCGCTACCAAGCTGCGCTACGCCCCGACACATCCATCACGGCTTCCAGCCTAGCCCATTTCACGGGTGATGAGCCCGCCTCCCAACAGCACGTCTTCCGCATAGAAGACGGCCGCTTGGCCGGGGGTGATGGAAAACTGCGGTGTCTCGAACACCAGCCTGGCCCGGGTTGTGTCGCTGGGGATCAACCGGGCGGTGACG
The DNA here is from genome assembly GCA_001007665.1 of Candidatus Synechococcus spongiarum SP3. Lineage (GTDB taxonomy): Bacteria > Cyanobacteriota > Cyanobacteriia > PCC-6307 > Cyanobiaceae > Synechococcus_B > Synechococcus_B spongiarum_B. The sequence goes on from JXQG01000075.1 coordinate 2,936, forward strand.
GGCTCGCTGCGGTAGCGCACCTGCACCTGCACCTCCATAGGCGCCACCGCTGGCGGGATGGACACCCAGTTGATGGCGGCCACGGCGCAATCCGTCCGCGTGGCCTCGTTGCGGGGCGCCACCACCACACGGTTCATGGCCCCATCCAGCCGCACCACGTGGAGGGGCTCATGCCACGCCACCCCCAGGCCACGGCGCTGGCCGATGGTGAAGTGTTGCACACCGTCGTGGGACCCCACCACCGTGCCGTCCCTCAGCACGATCTCCCCGAGCCGTGGCGGCAAGTAGGTCTCCAGAAAAGCCGCCATGGAACCGTGGTGCTCCACCAGGCAGAGGTCCTGGCTTTCCGGCTTGGCGGCCGTGCGCAGGCCATGGCGATGGGCTTCCGTGCGGGTCTCCGCCTTCCTCAACTCCCCCAGGGGAAATACCAGGTGCTCCAACTGCTCCTGGAGCAGGTCATAGAGGAAATAGCTCTGGTCCTTGTGACGATCCCGCCCCCGCAGCAGCTCCATGCGGCCGTTGTCAGGGTGACGGCGCAGGCGGGCATAGTGACCCGTGGCCAGATGGGAGATACCCATCTCCCGCTCCGCCCACTGCAGCAGGAGGGCCACTTTCACGTGGCGATTGCAGCGGGAGCAGGGGAGGGGGGTGACGCCCCGGCCATAGCCCTCCACCAGAACATCCACCACCTCCTGGCGGAAGGTCTGACGAGCATCCAGGACGTGATGGGGCACCCCCAGTTGTTCACAGACCCCGGCCGCATCCACCAACCCGTCGGAGCAGCAGGCCCCGCGCCCCTTCATGAGCCAAAGGGTCACGCCGGTGACGGACCACTGGGCTTCATGCAGCAGGGCAGCGGTGAGAGAGCTGTCCACCCCACCGGAGAGCCCCACGGCAACCTGGTGTTCTCCCGGCCATTGTTGCAGCAACTCCAGGGTGCGGCGGCCTCCTTCGGTACCGGGAGGGTTTGTGGCGGACGGGGTGGGGGGAGCGAACCCCATGGTCCTGGTCATGGCTGGGGCTGGGGGAGATCATCCCATGATGGTCTGATTCTGGACGACACCGTGCATGGATTACGGGCCTGCCCATCAATGGCCTGCTGCGGACGCCGCCCATCTGCTGGTTCACCCTCGGCAGATGCAGGCCATTGAGCAGGCAATGTTCCGTGCGGGCATGCCCCAGGCCGCCCTGATGGAAAAGGCGGCACTGGCCGTCAGCCGCCGGGTGCTGGCGTTGCTGAGCACCGCTGATGCTGGCTGGGGACGCAGCCGGCCCGTTGTGGTCTTGATCGGGCCCGGCCACAACGGCGGAGATGGGGCCGTGGTGGCCAGGGAACTGCACATGGCGGGCCGGGGTGTGGCGGTTTGGAGTCCGTTTCCCCGCCACAAGCCCCTCACTGCCGCCCACCTGCAGTATCTGGAGAAGCTGGGTGTGCCCCGCCTGCCGGAGGCTCCCCAGCCGGACCAGGGACAGTTGTGGATTGATGCCCTGTTTGGCCTGGGTCAGTCCCGGCCTTTGCCTTCGCAACTGGCCGCCCTGGCCCACAAAGCCCGGCTGGCGCGCCAGGGCATCTGGGCCGTGGACGCGCCCAGCGGCCTGGATGATCGCCATGGTCAACCCCTGGGCGCCTGTTTTCACAGCCAGCGCACCTTTTGTTTAGGCCTTTACAGGCGTGGCCTGTTGCAGGCCGAAGCCTTGGCTGCGGTGGGTCGGCTGGAGCATGTGGACATTGGCGTACCCAACTGGGCGCTGGACCTGGTTCAGGAGCAGGGTCCCCTCCCGTGCGGTGTGACCGCTGCGGATCGCGCCATGGCGCCATGGCCCGAGCCGCCGTCCGCCGCGGACAAGTACGGCCGGGGCAGATTGTTGCTGCTGGCCGGCAGCCAGCGCTATCCGGGCGCCGCCGTGCTGGCTGCGGCCGGGGCCGATGCCAGTGGGGCTGGCGCCGTCGCCATCTGCATGGAGCCGGACGTGGCGCGCCGGGTTGGTGACGGCTATCCCCACGTGCTGAACGCGGCGGCGGACCTGTGCCCACCTCTGGAGTCCGGGCCGCTGGTGTGGCGCCAACTCCCTGACCTGGATCGCCATGACGCCGTTCTGCTGGGGCCGGGTATGGATTCTGCCCCCTTTGTGGCCCATGCCTGGAAGCCCCTGCAGAAGTTTGCCGGATTGCTGGTGCTGGATGCCGACGGGCTCAACCGGCTGGCCTCTGCGCCGGAGAGCGAAGCGGTGGCATGGCTGCAGGGGCGTCGTGGGCCCACCTGGATCACTCCCCACGTCCGGGAATTTGATCGGCTCTTCCCCACCTGCCGCCATGGGGATCACCTGGAGCGGGCCGCGGCTGCCGCCCGTGCGGCCGGGATCACGGTGTTGCTCAAGGGTCCACGCACAGCCGTTGCCGCAGCGGATGGGCGCTGTTGGCAGTTGCTGGAGGGGGTTCCCGCTGCCGCCCGGGCCGGTTTGGGGGACGTGCTGGCGGGCTTTGCCGCGGGCCGGGGCGCCATGGCCGCTGCCGCTGGAGCCCTGGACCATGGCCAGTTGGCGCGGGCGGCCCTTGACCATATGCATGCTGCTCAACAGTTGGCGGGGGAGGGTTGGATGCATCCGTCTCCCCCAATGGTGGCTGAGCGCCTTCGTCGGCAGGCGGAATAAGAGGGTTGGACCAGGATTGCCCTGATTCAGCCATAGAATATGTGTGTGTTTCCACGCATTAATCTAAAGCATTAGTGAAAGCGTGGTGGAAATTGTGACTCGTCAAGGAAGGTTCTTGTCAGCAATTCCGTGTGTCCATGGTGTCCTCCATGGTGTCGTCCGCCTCAACAGGGAGCCGGTCCAAACGACAGGCTGGTTCCGATTCCGTCAGCTGGTATCTTTCTTCCATTGGACGCATCCCTCTGCTGAGCCCAGCCGAAGAAATCGAGTTGGGCAATCGGGTGCAGAAGATGGTGACGCTGCAGGCACTGCGTCAGGAGCGAGAGTTGAGTTGTCAGGAAAAACGATACCTCCGCATTGGCCAACGGGCCAAGCAGCGGATGATGAACGCCAATTTGCGCCTGGTGGTGAGCATCGCGAAGAAGTACCAGGGCAAGGGCATGGACCTGCTTGACCTGATCCAGGAGGGCTCCCTGGGCCTGGAGCGAGCCGTCGAGAAATTTGACCCCACCCGCGGCTACAAGTTTTCCACCTACGCCTTCTGGTGGATTCGCCAGAGCATGACCCGGTCCATTGCCTGCCAATCCCGCACCATTCGCCTGCCCCTCTACTTGGGAGAGCGGCTGTCTACCATCAGTAAGGTCACCACGGATTTGGCGCAGAAGCAGGGTTCCATGCCCAGCCGGTCCGAGGTGGCGCTTGCCCTCAAGATGCCGGTGGAGGAGTTGGACAGCCTCATGCGCCAAGCCCTCACCACCTCCAGCCTGGATACCCCTGTGGGCAGCGAAGATGACCGGAGCTTGCTCACGGAGCTGGTGGCTGATCTCACCACGGCACAACCCCTGGAACTGGTGGAGCAGCGTCTCCACTACGAGGAACTGGGCCGCTGCCTGGAAACCCTGAGCGAGCAGGAGCGCACAGTGCTCAAGTTGCGCTTTGGCCTGGATGGTGAACGGCGGTACACGTTGGCCGACACCGGGCGCATGCTGGATGTGTCCCGTGAGCGGGTGCGGCAGGTGGAGATTAAAGCTCTGCGCAAACTTCGCTGTCTCACCCGCGGCAAGATTTCGGCCAAGGCTTGAACAACGACCAAGGGGCAGTGGGCGCGAACCTGGCTATCCTGAGGCTTGAGTGACAACTCCAGTTGCAACCTGTTCACCATGCGGTTCCCGGAAAGTTTGGAGCTGAGGACTTACGGTCAGCAGTTGTTGGCTGGACGTCAGGAGAAGGGATGGACACAAAAACAACTGTCTAAAAAGCTGTTCCTGCCCATCCACTTCATTCGTGCTCTTGAGGCCGGCGAGGCCGGCATGCTTCCGGAAATCCCCTACGTGATCAGCATGTACCGCAAGGTGGGGGTGGCGGTAGGTGTTGACCCCGAGCCCATGATCCAGGCCTGCAAGGCCTTTCAGGAGCGAGAAGGGCAGCCGCCCATCCATCAATATCAACCCCGGGTCGGAGAAGTTGTCCAGGCGCGCAACGCCGCCCCCGAACCTCGACGGCAGAGCAGTGAGCCGCCCAACCCTGAGGCGATGGCCGCTCCACAACCAAAGAGACGTCCCGACAGAGGGAAGGGTGATGGCGTCATTGTCCTGGTGGGGGGTGTGATGGGCTTGGCGCTTGTTGCTGCGGCGCTGTTGAACAATGAACTTTGGCTCGCCATACGCTCAAGATTGTTCACCCCGGATCCCGAGGCAGAAGTAGAAGAGGCAGAAGGAGAAACGGCCACAGGGATACAGGACCAGGCTTCGGAAACCCTTGCCATCCAGCAGCAGCCGATCCCCGACATCCCTGACATCCCTGACCCATCACCGGTTTCTCCGGATGGACAGCTTGGGGAGCCGGAGCCGGGAGCTGTGCGGCTCACCTTCTCCGCTGACGTGGATGATGGCCGCTCCAGTTGGATTCGTGTCGAAAACGCCCGTGGCGTGCTCCTGTTCGAGAACATTCCGGAGCCCTTCACCAGTGTGGACCTGCCCATCGCGGCAGGTGTCCGTGTTCGTGCGGGCCGTCCCGGTCTGGTGCGCTGGCAGCAACCGGGACAACCTCCCCAATCCTTGCCCCAGAGCCAACCAGACGGTTGGATAGCGTTGATCGCCGACCCGGTGGTCCCTGCCCCACGGGAAGCCCCTCCCCTGGATCCTGTCTCCCCCGTCCCTGCGCCTCCACCAGAAGCCCCTTAGCCGCGGTTGATCCAGCCTCTCCACAGAATGCTGTTGCGCCGACGCTGGATCAGCCTGATGAAGCCGTGGCCAGAGCCTCCACCACCTCCACGCAGAGGTTGCGGCCAAGGCCGGGCTCAATCTCTGCACGGCAGTTGTCCAGGCTCCAGCATTCCAAGCTCACGTTGGCGCCGGGGAAGGGTGTGAGTTGAATGGTCATGGTCCTGGCGGTGAGCACCACATCCAGGTGCTGGATAACAGCCTGGGGGCGGCGATCCAGGGCTACCGCAATGCGCAGCAGTGGACTCAACTGCTGAACGCAACACTGCTGGCTGGCATCCTGGAGGGAGAGCCAGGCCTCATGCCGCTTCTTGGGTGAGCTGCGACGATGATACCGCACCAGGGCGGCCAGGATCAGGTGTTCCGCCTCGGAATAGCCCAGAAGGATGCAGTGGCGCACCAGGTACCAGCTGTGCTTGTGGTAGCCCCCCACGCTGCTGATGTGCCTGCCGCAGGCATGGAGCATGGCGGCGCCCCACAGTAGTTCGCGCGCCTCGGTTGTCACGGGATCCAGATCGGGGCGGCAGGCGTCAAAGAGGACGAGGGCATGACGGGCGACCCGCTCGGCCCGTTCTCGGTCCACGCCGTACTTGTGGGCCTGGTGAAGAATGGTGCGCTGCCGAATGCTGCTCTGGTAGCTGAAGCGATCCACAATCAGGTTGTGGCGCAGCATCCAGTTCACAATCAGGCCTTCCCGCAAGGCCCGCTTGCAGAGCACCATCTCCTGGAGGTTCAGCAGCTCCATGGCGGTTTCCAGGATCAGCCCCCCCGTCACGATGATATCGGCGCGCCGTTCACTCAGACCGGGCAATTGGCGCCGCTGCTCCACGTTCAGCTTCACCAGTTCTCTCATCAATTCCTGCACGTGGCCACGGCCAAAGCGCAGGCCATTGAGGTTCTGGGAGGTTGTCCCGAGACGGAGGGCCAACAGGCTGCCAACAGCCATGGCGGTGCCGCTGGTGCAGACCAGCACGGGCGACTCGCCCACCGCGAGGCGTTGCTGCACCTTCACCACGGCGGGCTCCAACATGCCTTGGATGAAGGTCTTGAGGAACTGAACCCGTTCGGCTGTTGACGGGCCTTGGACACCAAAATCCTGGGCCAGCCGCACGGCCCCCATCCGCAAGCTGCTGAGGGATCGGGTGTCACGGCGATCGGCGAGAATCAACTCCGTGGATCCCCCGCCAATGTCCAGAATCAAGTGGGGCTCACCGGCAAAATCCATGGCCGAGAGCACACCCAGGTAAATGAGCCGGGCTTCTTCCCGTCCATTCACCAGATCCACCGGGAGGCCCAGTTTCCGCTCCACCATGGCCAGAAAGTCCCGCCCATTGCCCGCTTCCCGCACCGCGCTGGTGGCTGCGGCCACCACGGCCTGCGCCCCATGGCTCTCCGCCAGTTGCCGGTAATGGTTCAAGGCCTGCAGGGCCCGCTCCATGGCTTCAATGGTGAGGTCTCCCGTCTCCGGATCCCGCTCCCCCAGACGGACGGAAGTTTTCTCCGTGATCAGCACGGAAAAGCTGCGCAGTTGCTGGTTCACCGTTGCCAGAACCATGTGGATGGAGTTGCTGCCAATGTCGATGGCTGCAACCTGCACCTCCTGGGATGCCGGTGGCGCTGCCTTCAATGCTCCGTTGCTGGCCATGGTCTGTGTCGGGCGTGGCTCCTGGCCTTGGCTGAGGGTTTGATTCTCGCACCCTCGGCGCGACACAGATCCATCAAAATGGAGGGAGGGACTCGTTCCTTCAGTGCGGAGGGGGATAGAGACCAGGAACAGGCCGGGTCAAAGGAGCAGCCGACCAAGCCTTGTCCTGGGTCCTGTGGACAAAAAGGATTTAGCGTGATGCAAGAAGGGCCGCCACAAGGTTCCAGATAGCGGCATA
>JXQG01000076.1 GCA_001007665.1 Candidatus Synechococcus spongiarum SP3
GGCATCATTGGCAGGCTGGGCTCCCTGCTGGGACAGCACAACGTGAACATTGCCAGCATGCAGGTGGGGCGGCGCATCATGCGGGGGGATGCGGTGATGGTGTTAAGCGTGGATGATCCAATCCCGGAGAGCCTGTTGGACGACATCACCAGTATTGATGGCATTCGCGAAGCCCATACCGTCAGCCTCTAACCAGGCAGGTGGTTTGTGGAGGCTGGCGTGGACCTGCAGCGCTGTAGTGGAAGACTCTCTGCTCTGGCGGCTGGAGCAGTTGGGGATTCGCCACACAGCCACGGTGCGTGAGCCCGAAGAGGAAACTGTCACAGTGTTGGCCTGGCTTGATCGCCAAGCGTGGTCCGAGCAGCAGGTCCGCGCACTGGCGGCGCCCTTGACCACACTTGCGGAGATCTTCCAGGCGCCTACGCTCCGGTTCTACCTTGCGGAGCAGGCCCAGGAGGCGTGGTCCAGCAGTTGGCAGCAGCACTGGCGGCCGGATCCCGTTGGCGACACCTTGCTGGTGCTTCCCTCCTGGCTGGACTGCCCCCCTGAGCAGCGCCACCGTCAGGCTCTGCGTCTGGACCCAGGCCGTGCCTTCGGGACGGGAGAGCATCCCAGCACCCGCCTCTGCATGGAGGCGCTGGAGCGACATCAGGAGTTGGTGAAGGATGCTCTGGTGGTGGATCTGGGCTGTGGCAGCGGTATTCTTGGCATTACATCCCTGGCACTGGGGGCAGCACGTGTGGTGGCCAGTGACGTGGATACCATGGCGGTCTCCACAAGCCGCGAGAACGGGGCGCTCAACGGCCATGGTCCTGAACAATTGCAGGTGGTCCATGGCTCCAGCAGGGAGATCGTCCCGTGGGTAGGACCCGGTGCGGATGTGCTGCTGTGCAACATCCTGGCTCCGGTGATCATGGAGCTGGCCCCTGATTTTGCCCAACTGCTGAAGCCGGGTGGGGGGCGCGGCTGGCTCAGTGGGCTGCTGCTCAGCCAGGCTGATGCTTTGCAAGAACACTTGGCGGGCCTGGGCTGGAGAGCTGAGGTGGCAGCAACCCAACAGGACTGGGCATTGCTGGCCCTCACCCGTTGCGGGCGCCCCTGAAATCAAGGCCTGTGTGGGTCTGCGGCAATAAGGAGCACTTATCAGCCATGAATCGATCGATTGATCTTGTTGGAAATTCGCCCCTGAGGGGGTGAGATTGGTAACAAGTGGGGGTAAAAGTGTGTCGTCCCGCAGGACCCGGCTTTGCCAGGCTCTGCCCTACAAGCTGAATTCATGGCTTCCTACAAGGTCACCTTCATTAACGAAAGCGAAGGTCTGAACGAGACCATCGATGTCTCGGATGACCAATACATCCTTGATGCAGCGGAAGAAGCAGGACTTGACCTGCCCTACTCCTGCCGTGCCGGCGCTTGCTCCACCTGTGCTGGCAAGCTCACCAGCGGCACCGTTGACCAATCAGACCAGAGCTTTCTGGATGACGACCAGATTGAGGCAGGCTTTGTGCTCACCTGTGTGGCGTATCCAACCTCGGATTGCGTCATTACCACCCATGCGGAGGAAGACCTCTACTAAGAGTTCCCTGCAGGTCTTCTCTCTCCACCACCCGCATCACTAGCGGGTGGTGCTCCTTCTTCCAGTCACTGCGATGGGACCAACCCGTGACTTGCTCTCCCACCGCAGCCAGCACCCCAGTCCTGGTGGTCAGTACAGCTTCCAGGTTCTGGGGCCCTGCTGTCGTCTTTTTGACCGGGAAGAGTTGCCCTGGCCCTGCTGTCGCCTGCAATGGCGTGGCAAGGAGCCCAGTTGGCGGCGGATTGGTCGCCGTTTTGTGCCGGACCTGGCCTGTAGCCGCAGCCCCAGCTATGCCGTTGAGCTGACCCAGCCTGACCTACGGCCCACAAAAACTGTTCTCACCCTGTTTGCGGAGCGACTGAGCCCGGAGCTACAGGAATGGTGGTATAGCAGGTACTCCCTTCGTCACCCTGGCAGGGCTGCATACAACCCTCCCCCGCCGAAGACCGGAGAGGCCCATAGCTGACCGTCTCCGGTCAGCCATGAGCCTCTTTTCTTGCAGAGGTCATGGGTCAAAAGTAGATCTTGCCGCCACCCCAGGAATTTCCCTGGATCTTGGGGGCTACAAGGATGTAACCGGCAATGAGACGCAGGTCGTCCTCGGAGAGATCACGCATCTTCGGGAAGATGTCGCTGCTGCGAAGGCTGGGGTGCAGGTCGGCGATGGAGTACTCCCCGTCATAGGAGGTGGGGTCATGGAGGTAGTCCACCAAACTCTCAATGGAGTTGCGGGGCGGTGTTGCAAGGGCGAGGGTCTCCGGATCCAGGCCAACGTTGTGGTTTGTCTTTGTGATTCCGCTGGCGTGGCAGCTTCCACAACTCTGGTTGAACGTGGCCCTGCCTGATTTGACCTCGGCTTCTGTCAGAAGCGCTGTGTCGCCTTGAGCATTTTGAGGGACGGTCAACGTGTCCGCGTTCCAGTTGGCCGCATGGACCGCAGCGGGAAAGACCAGCGTTACCAGGGGCAACAAGAACACCGCCAAGAGCGCACCGCAGCGCCTGACCATGGAACCCAGTCCACCAGTGGTGAGGCGGTGCAAAAAGCTGTTCATCGGTGGGTGATTCTGATAGGCCACGATCCCTTGTATCACGCAATCCAGCCTCCTTGCCGCCATCGGGTTCAACTCGTCAGAGAGTGTTTCAGAGACGGGTCATGGTGCGGCCATGCCATGCCTTGACCCGTCTGGTCTGGACGTCAACTCCAGGGTGAGGAAGTCCCTGGCCAGGATGGTGGCGTGAAAAATGGACCGGGCCTCTGCCAACAGGTCATCGGGGCCAACGGCTTGTCCAGGCATATAGCGGGGGCTGAAGTGGGTTAACGCCAACTGGCCCACACCTGCTGCCAGGGCCACCTGCGCTGCCATGGTGGTGGTGGAATGGAGCCGCTGCAGGGCCATCTCCCCATCCCTGTGGGCAAACGTGGCCTCGTGAATCAAAAGGTCTGCCCCACGGGCCAAGTCCACAGCTGCATCACAGAACACTGTATCGGTGGCATACACCAGGCTCACGCCTGGCCGGGGAGGGCCGCAAAGACTGGACCCCGCAATGGCGCGGCCGCCCACGGCAATGGTTTCCCCTCTCTTGAGGCAGCCATAAAGGGGGCCGGGGGGAATGCCCAAGGCCTTGGCTTTCTCCACGTCAAACCGCCCCGACTGCGGCTTTTGCGCAATGCGGAACCCGCTGGCCGGGATGCGGTGCCAGAGCGGACGAGACTCCACAATCAGATCGTCATCCTCAAAGAGGACATGACCCTCCGGAGGAGGGATATTGGCGTGAAAGTGCAGCGGATAGCTCAGGCGGGTGGAGGAGAACTGCAGGGCTGACTCCACAAAGCTTTGCAACGGGGGTGGACCATAGAGGTCCAGGCCCGCTGATGTGCCCGCCATGCCCAGGCTGGCCAGCAACCCCGGCAAGCCAAAGACGTGATCCCCGTGCATGTGGGTAATGAAGATGCGCCGCAGTTGGGACACCCGTAGGGGACTGCGCAACAGTTGATGCTGTGTGGCCTCTCCACAATCCAGCAGCCAGAGCTCACTGCGCTGGGGAAGACGGATGGCTAGAGACGACACATTGCGCTGACGGGTTGGAACACCAGAACTGGTGCCCAGGAAGGTGACCTGCAACGACGTGGAAGGGGGGAGTGAACCCATTGTGCGCCGGCCGGCTAGACTGGGCTCATGACCAGACAGTATTCGGCCAAGGATCTCTCTCGGCGCACGGAGTCGCTGATCTCCAACGCGCACAACCGCTACCTCACCACGGTGCGGATTGCCTTTCGTGCCAAGCAGCGCCACTTTGATGATTTCGAGGGCCTGCTGGAAGAGAGCGACGTCAAACCCGTGCAGCGGGCCATCATTGAACTCTACGACGAGCAACTCACCCCGGAGCTGCTGGCCTAGTCTTTCGCCCCTCCAACGGGAGGGGGACGGCTGGCGCCTGGCTGTGGATCCTGCCAAGCCCTTTGTGGCCATGGTGGGTGGCGAGGGTTGGGCCTGTGAGTTGCGCGCCGCTGAACTCCAAGCACTGTGCCATGGCGTGACTGTGCTGGTGCGCCAACACCGTGCCATCGCCGGGCAACTCATGACGGAAGAATCCATCACCATCAGCCATGAATCATGTGGCCTATGGCTGGAGTTGTGGGGGACAGCAGCGTCCTGGTCCCTCCGCTTTCTCCTGGAGACGGACACAGACCGTGGCTGTGAAGGAGCCTGGTCGGCGCAGGCCAGTCCCCAGTTGGCCATGGCGCTGCAACAGCTTGGCAACTCCGGACCACTCCACCCTTGATGCGCCCGCTTCCTGGGACCACCAGTCTCCAGGACAGAGCCCAGACATGGGCGGCTCAACCGCGGTGAATGAGACCGCCTGCCGACTCCACTGCGATCCAAGCAGAACCTGGGCAGGCTACAGGCGTCGCAGAACCTGGGATCACATCGGTTCCTCCATTACAGGCGCCCCGTTCACCGACCTGATACCGCATACTCCTTCCGGATTTCGCCTGCTCGCTGGCAGTGCAGTGGGGGTGCTCACCGCCAGCACTTGGCCCTTTCTGGCGCTTCCTCCCTATTGTTCTCTATCCCTCTCTCCTGTGAGAGGGCGCACAGGGATCTACTCGTGCTAATCCTTGGCGGTAGTCACATGACCCTGTTGTGGGAGTTGCCATGCCAGCGGAATCGCCAGGAAAAACCAGAAAGTTGGGCTGGATCAAGAAACACTGGAAGGCTGAAATCGAGGGAGTGGTTACTGTTGGTACAAGCGGCGTTGGAGCCTGGATCGGCTCTGGTATTGGCATCGCAGCTTGGGGCACTGCCATCGCAGGGACCTTTCCAGTTGCGGTGGTTGCGGGGACGGTTGGTTGGCTGGCAACCCATGCAGTCATAAAGGAGATTGACAAAGATAAAGATTAGGAAATCGGGCTCTCCTGATGACGATTCCGGATCTCCCGATCAGGAGCCCGATTCTTTTTGACTCCACTGCGATCAGGGCAGAGCCTGGACCGTTTGCAGACGTTATGCAAGCCGAACTCGCGGTGGGTCCGGTTCAGCAAGAAGATGGAGGCCCTTGCGCCCTGTCACCGTGAACCTTCCAGCCATTCGTGCCGCCCTGTGTGGCCACGACCACAGCCAGCGGTTACAAGCACTGGTGGCGCTGCGGCATCACAGTACGGCCGATGCAGAGCCCATCTTGCTGACGGCATTGGAGAGCGACACGTTTATCGTTCGCTCCTTTGCCTGCATGGGTCTGGGGCAAAAGCGAACAGAAGCCGGTTTTCGCGCCCTCCTGGAGCGGGCACAGGCGGACAAGGATCCCAACGTGCGCGCCGAGGCCGCCAGTGCGCTGAGCTGGTTTGGCTTTGAGCGCTGCACGCCCCTGCTGCTCCAGCTTTTTTCCCGGGACGATCACTGGCTGGTGCGCCAGAGCATCATTGCGGCATTGTCCGAATGCGGAGATCCCGGCGCACAGTTGCAAGTGGTGCGTCAGGGTCTTGCGGGTGATGACGATACGGTGCGCTGCAGTGCGTTGGAGTTATTGGGTGTGTTGGTGGGGTCCCCCCTGGAGGCGGCGGCGGAAGCACTGCTGCTGGCAGCCAGCCATGACGACAACCCCTGGATCCGCCGCATCTCGGCCCGCACCATGGGCAACTTCCCCGGAGACGCGGCCCGCCAACGATGCCTTGAACTGCGCCAGGATCCCGACCATCGGGTTGTGGCTGCGAGCATGGAGTCCGTACTCAAGTTGGAAAGTGGCCCACGGTCGGGACTTTCCCTCTAGATTTTGATCATCACTAGGGGTGCCGCCATCCTTTGGCGGCTGAGATCACACCCTCCGAACCTGACGCGGTTGGCACCGCCGTAGGGAAGTGAGCCTGTCGTGATCCTGGCTTCTGGTGGGCTCTTTGCAGGATTTCCGATGCGCAGCACGTGGGTGGTCACCCGCCAAGGCCAGGGCAACGTAACCCAGATGCACTATGCCCGTCAGGGGGTGCTGACGGAAGAGATGAACCATGTGGCCCAACGGGAAGACCTCCCCCCTTCCTTGATCATGGAAGAAGTGGCCCGGGGGAGAATGATCATCCCCGCCAACATCAACCACACCAACCTGGAGCCCATGGGCATTGGCATTGCAGCACGCTGCAAGGTGAATGCCAACATTGGCGCCTCTCCCACCGCCTCGGATGTGCAGCAAGAGGTGGAGAAGCTGAATCTGGCGGTTCGGTACGGGGCCGACACCGTGATGGACCTGTCCACCGGTGGCGTCAATCTGGATGAGGCGCGCACAGCCATCATCCAGGCATCTCCTGTGCCCATCGGCACCGTGCCCGTGTATCAAGCGTTGGAGAGTGTCCACGGATCGGTCCAAAAGCTGGATGAGGACGATTTTCTCCACATCATCGAAAAGCACTGTCAGCAGGGGGTGGATTACCAGACCATTCATGCCGGCCTCCTCGTTGAGCACCTGCCCAAGGTGCGGGGGCGAATTACCGGGATTGTGAGCCGTGGGGGCGGCATCCTGGCCCAATGGATGCTGTACCACCACCGTCAAAATCCTCTCTACACGCGCTTTGACGATATTTGCCAGATTTTCAAACGCTACGATTGCAGTTTTTCCCTGGGGGATTCACTGCGCCCCGGCTGCCAACACGACGCTTCTGATGCAGCCCAGTTGGCGGAACTCCACACCTTGGGAGAGTTGACGCGTCGCGCCTGGGAGCATGACGTTCAGGTGATGGTGGAGGGTCCGGGCCATGTGCCCATGGACCAGATTGAATTTAACGTACGCAAGCAGATGGAAGAGTGCTCGGAAGCACCCTTCTATGTGCTGGGTCCCCTGGTGACCGACGTTGCTCCCGGCTATGACCACATCACCTCGGCCATTGGCGCGGCATTGGCGGGTTGGCATGGAACAGCCATGCTGTGTTACGTGACCCCCAAGGAGCACTTGGGGCTCCCCAACGCCGAAGACGTGCGGGAAGGCCTGATCGCCTATAAAATTGCCGCTCACGCCGCAGACATTGCCCGCCATCGCCCCGGGGCCCGGGATCGCGATGATGAGTTAAGCCGGGCTCGATACGCGTTTGACTGGAACCGCCAGTTTGAGCTTTCCCTGGATCCGGAGCGGGCTCGGTCTTATCACGATGAAACCCTGCCGGCCGATATCTATAAGCAGGCGGAGTTCTGCTCCATGTGTGGTCCCAAGCATTGCCCCATGCAAACCAAGATCACCGATGAGGACATGGCGGCCCTGGAGCAGGTGCTGGCCAACGACCAGGCCAAGGCTGGCTGATCCTGGATCCCAAAAAAGCTCCCCGTTGGGGAGCTTTTTTGGGCCATGGCGAACGGCGGATCAGCCGAAGCAGACCGACTGCTCGTTCAGATCAACGCGGCGACGGTAGGCCATCTCCTTGGCCCGACGGGCAGCTTCTTCACGATGCCGCTGCAGATAGTGAACAGTGATGATGGACATGGGATGCACCTCCGAGTTGTGTGGGACAGGGTGCGTTGCTTCGGGCCAAGAGGTCCTACTTCCGCCTGAGCATCAGGTCAACGAGAATTAAATGGTAGCAGTTGCTACCAAATCTTGGCAAGTGGGGTGGCCTGTTCGTTAAGAAACGGGGCTTGTCTTGGGGGATGGCCTGGTTTAACCTTTCAGCTTGCCTTTGCATCCCATGACCGGCAGGCTTTAGGCAACAGTGATAGCCGTCCTCACCCTGATGCGTACTCCGCCAGCCTCTTCCAACTTCCGCTCTTCACGCGCTCTCCTTGCGCCTTCTCTACGGGAACGAGGCTTGACCGTGGGGGAACTGGTGCTGATTGTGCTGGTCATTCTGGTTGCTGCGGGAGGCGCATGGCTCTTTCTGGGCAGCCAGCAACCAACCCCTTCCGACGAAGCCACGGTGCAGCCCCCAGCCCTAAACCAGGCCCTCTGACAAGGGCCTCAGCATTGAGCCTTCCCCGCCTTGGTGGACGCCGATGCATTGGGCGTCATGGCGCCATGGGTCAATGAAATGATCCAGGTGTGTTGTACTCAGTAGACATTGCTGCTGCTGACCAATGGCCTCCAAAAGCAGGAGCTGGCGGTCGGGGTCCAACTCCGCCAGCACATCATCCAGAAGCAGCACCGGCGCCTCGCCACTCACTTGAGCCACCAGTGCCACCTCGGCCATCTTCAAGGCCAGCACCATGCAGCGCTGTTGGCCGGCGGATCCGTAACGGCGGGCCGCTTGTCCATTGAGCTGCAGCACAACTTCATCCCGCTGGGGTCCGATGCGACAGCACCCCACATGTAGCTCCACCTCCCGCTGGTGTGCCAACTGCTGCCGCAAAGCCCCTTGCCAGGCCACCAACTCCTGGTTTCCCTGGTCCGGATCAGGGCTTGGGGGGAGATCCGTGCCAGGGCGGTAGAGAAGGCTGAGGATTTCCTGCTCGCCGCTCAGCCGCCTCTGCCACCTCCGGGCCAGGGGATCGAGCCGCAGCAGCGCCCGTTGACGGCGCCGGTGGAGTCGCGCACCCAGGTTGGCCATCTGTTGGTCATAGGCATTCAGAAGCGCAGTCAGGTGATGATGGGGGGCGCGCCCCCCATGGCGTCGCACCAGGCTGGAGCGCTGCCGCAGCAGTTTGCCGTACCGGGCGAGCAACTCCCCGTAGAGGGGCTCCAGTTGCAACACCACCCGGTCGAGCCACTGACGCCTGAGCACAGGCTCACCACGAACCAGAGCCAGATCCAGAGAGCTGAAGCACACACAACGGAGTGCCCCCAGAAGATCCATTGTGCGGGACAGGGGTTGTTGGTTCCGCCACCCTTGGCGCCCACCACGCTGGCGCAGATGCAACCCGATGTGGTCCAGCCCGTCGGTCCCGATCCATCCATGAATCCAGCCGTCGGTCCGCCCCAACTGGATCAAGTCCGCATCGGCGGCGGTTCGATGGGAGCGTAGGCTTCCCAGCAACTCCACAGCTTCAAGAATGTTGGACTTACCGGCTCCATTGGACCCCACAAAAATGACCCGATTGGCCTCCACTTGCAGTGACGCCGTCCGATAGCTGCGAAAATGCTGGAGTTCAAATCTGGACAGGAAGGGCATGGTGGATTAGAATGGAGCCCATGGGCATGTAGCTCAGTTGGATAGAGCGTCAGATTCCGGTTCTGAAAGCCGAGGGTTCGAATCCTTCCATGCCCGCTTTCTCAGGCAGGTTTCCCTGTACATCCACGATCCGACTCATGGCCTGAGTTGAAGCGCCATGGCGCGAATCCCGTTGGGGGATTCCAGGAAACCAAAACGCTCCAGTTCCGGCACGTCTTCTGTCCTGGTCATCATGGAAATACTGCACCCCGCCAGATCACGCCGCAGCCTCAGCAGCATGGATCGCATGAGCAGGTGGATGTAGTGGGACCTGGGCTGAATGTCATCGAGAACGCACAGATCCCAAAGGTTCACGTTCAAGGATCGGTCACTGGTGG
>JXQG01000008.1 GCA_001007665.1 Candidatus Synechococcus spongiarum SP3
GTGCCGCTTCCCGTCTGGACTTACAAGCTGGGAGGCTATCAGGTGCTCAAGAAATGGCTCTCCTACAGGGAGCGGGGGGTGCTGGGGCGAGCGCTGCGGGCTGAGGAAGTGCTGTATTTTGCGGAGGTGGGGCGTAGAATTGGGGGGATTTTGGGGCTTCAGGGAGGGGGGTAGAGAAATGAATAGATACCTAAAACCTGTTTTCTGCCCACTTTGGCACACTCTTGCTACTGAGATTCCCAGAGAGCATCAGTATATTACAGTTTACTCATCACGTTGTGGCGGGCTTTATTCTATTTCTAGAGAAGTATTGACCATTTTAGAAGAAGATGACGACTTGCGTAAGAAGGCGCTATTAACATCATGGCTCATTGAGCAGAGACGGCTTGGGAACGAATGCCCAGAGATCACTGAAAGCATAATTAAACTTATGAAACAACGGAAAGACATGTCAGCATCTGATCGTGCTGATGCGATTCTTGAATATATTGCGTCTAAAATAAAAGAGTCAGGTGAAGCTCTTATCTATGACAGTAATGATTCGATTAAAGAGCATGAAGAGTTCTTATTCAGAGCAGAAGCTCAACTTTCCTTTCAAGAGTTAATGTCAGAATGGAAAATAAACTACTGTGAATTACTTGCATTTTCTGAATGCACAGATAACTATGAATCTAATAACAACGGATTGGCTTCCTTAATGAAATATCTGAAGCAACACAACTGGATTGAATATGAATATGACCAATATAATAGTGGTCATCGCACTTGCTCTTTGACTGTTGAAGGTTACACCAGATTGGCAGAGATTCAGAAAATCAGGAAAGATTCTTCAAGAGGATTTATGGCAATGTGGTTTGACCCATCTATGGATAAAGCATGGCAAGAGGGATTTGAACCCGGGATCAGGAAAGCTGGATACGATCCCGTGCGCATTGATCAACAGCAACACGTGAACAAAATTGACGATGAAATTATTGCCGAGATACGCAGAGCAAGATTTATAGTAGCAGACTTCACTCAAGATGAAAGGGGAGCACGGGGCGGCGTCTACTATGAAGCAGGATTTGCCCATGGTCTTGGTATCCCTGTGATTTTTACATGTCGGAAAGACTGCCTTAAGGAGATTCATTTCGACATTCGTCAATACAATTGTATTCTATGGGAAGACAAGGATCTTGAAAAACTGCAAAAGGATCTCACAAACCGTATCAGGGCAATTCTTAGAGATGGGCCAGCCATTTAATGGGTATTGGCAACTCAGAAGCTGGGAAAACAGCAGCGCCTGCGATCACAAAGCCTGTGACTATCCCAACCATCGGACTCAGCAGCAAAGAGGCCAAGTTACAGCAGCGGCACAACAGCACTGGCAGCACGTGAACATTGCTGGGCAGTTGCATTCCCTCCAACTACCATACTTGTGAGACTTGCTTGCGATCAAGACTGGTTCTGGCCAAAGCGAAGAGCTGGGCTGATCACTGCTCAGCCCATGGAACTGGAGGTGATGTTGATAGGATAGGCTAATGGTAGGATTTCTCTAACCTACTGCTCTGCCACCGCATTCCGTAAGACTCTTCTTGTTGCGGGATAAGGGTAAGATAGCTCACCATTTAAGGGCTCTTGCCATAACCGTATCCCTACACAGAGGTTACCCCCTACCAGCCCCATGGGCGCTGGGCCAGCACTGCCGTTGATATTGTCCCGGAATTTCTCAACAAACTCGCAGAGGCCGCCAGCCGCAGCGGGGTTGCCGATCACGTCGTCACGCGCACAGAGTCCATGGAGCAATTGTCTTTTGCGGAGGAAGAGCTGGATGCCGTCTGGTCGGAGGGGGCGATCTACAACATGGGGTTTGCAGAAGGGATTGAGGCATGGCGGAAGTATCTGAAGTTGGGCGGTATCCTTGCTGTATCCGAGCTGACCTGGCTGAGTGATGAGCGCCCAGAGGAACTTCAGGTGTATTGGGATAGAGAGTACCCGAAGGTCGATACGGCTTCTGCTAAGATGGCTATCCTGGAACGCCTTGGGTTCTCGCCAACAGGTTATTTTGTGTTACCCGAAAACTGCTGGCTTGAAAATTACTATTGGCCAATGCAGAAGCGCTTCGCTGAATTTCTTGAGCAGCATAAAAACTCTGATTCAGCAAGAGCAATCGTTGAAGCTGCAGAGAATGAGATTTCATTTTATGAACGACATACGTCATTTGTCGGCTATTGTTATTATATTGCTCGGAAAGTAAGTGGGTGATTGGCTATATTGATTCTCTGGTGTGAACGGGCTGACGGCGTTGCAACGCAAGGAAGCGGTAGCAGCGTTGTCGTCTTCGCTGGAGGGGAGGCATGGCAGTCTGCCATTGAACGGGCGGTGGAGGAGAAGCTTCGTGTTCCCGTTGTGGCTGCAGCGGCGCGGTGTCCAGTGGCAAGGCCCGTGATCTGCGGCGCTACCGCTGCAAAGGGTGTGGGCGGGAAGAGCTTCCATGGCCTGACGGGCGCCAAGCTGTCCGGTCTGCGCCACAAGGAGCGCTGCGGCACTGTGCATAGCACAGCCAGCCCATCGGAGGCGTCACCGTTTTCTGACGGCTCCGTGCCCGGTGCCGGATCATGGCCGTGGATGAGGCCTTCCTGCTGGAGAGTCGCGCAAGGAATAGGGGCAGATGGAGCGACCGCCTGGCCATCGCGGCGGTGTGGCCCCCCGTCCGAGTCTCTCGCGCCAGCAGGCACCCATCCTGGCGGTGGCCCACCGGAGTGGCTCCACCATGGGCGATCGCCTGTCTGCTCTCAACGCAGCCAACCTGAAGACGGTGGTAGCGCCGCCCAGCGGTGGCGACCGATGTCCTGCTGGTCTGTGGTGCCAACCGCAGTTATCTGCCCGTTGCATCTCCGGACGGTGAATAGCCGCCACAGCCAGATCAAGGGCTGCCTCCACACGCTGCGGTTGCCCCATTCGGGCATTGTCCAGGCTTTCCCTAGGGTTCATCATGGGCCGTTGTACAGAATTGTTGTAGATAGGGAAGGATTATGGTGTCCACTGCAGTGGTTTGCTGCGCCTCGCGACCAGGAGAGCCGTCAAAGATCGCCCGTACAGACAAACCGAATGCATTTAACAGGTAGATTGCACTTTTACGAGAGGGTTGATTAAATTTTTTAATCAGAGAATTGATGTCAATTACATCTGCATGACCAGGCAGATGATGATTAAACATATCCACCAACTTCAGAAGCGATCCTTCGAAGACCTCGGGATCCAGGACCCTGAACAGTCTGGAGAAGGCATCGTGACTGGGAATACCATGCTTCAACTTGAGGAAGGTGTGCAGAAAGTCCCTATGGACCTTACCGAAATTTTCCATATCCACACATGTTCCATGCCCACAAATCACTGCGATGACGGCCAAAGTGAGCGTTTCGGCAAAGTCGTGCTTGGTCGCATTGCTCCTACGGGGGTCCTCCAGTTCTTGAAAAACCTCAATAATCCGAGAAGCCATGGTGTCAGCTCATGATCAGCCTGTTGGCATTGTGAGTGAGGCTGGTGGCTGTGTCAAGGACTAATCGCGTAGTACAAACTACACTCAGGCCACAGGAGCCAGCTGAACGGCGGCCTTGAGCTCCGGCTGTTGGGAGACGGGACAGCCAAGGGCATGCATCAGGTCATTGACCGCACAGGCATCGCCCTGGCTCGTCCCCCAATGCATGGGCAGAAACACTGTGCCTGGGCGGATTTGATCCCGAATGGACACCCGCGCCGTGACTTGGCCACGGCGGGAGCGGATGCGGGCAAGGGCCCCGTCCACCAGTCCGACCACTGCCGCATCCACGGGATTCACTTCCAACAATGGTTCAGGGTGCATGCGTCGGAGACGTTCCACCTGGCCGGTACGGGTCATGGTGTGCCAATGCCCCAGATAGCGGCCAGTGGTCAGCACCAGAGGGAAGGCTTCATTGGGGGGTTCAGCCAGGCCCTGCGGCTGATCCACCATGAAGCGAGCGCGACCCGTGGGGGTGGGGAAGGCGCCCTTCTCGTAAAGCCGGCGACTGCCGTTGCCGGGGGTGGCGCCAGCCGGGAACGGCCATTGCTGGGGGCCTTCCTGGCGCAACAGCGCATGGCTCAGGCCGGAGGTGTCGCAGACACGTCCGGCCGAGAGCGCTACCAACTCCCCATACACCTCTGCTGCGGACCCGTAGGAAAACTGCTCGACAAAACCCAACCGTCGTCCCAGTTCTGCGAACACCTGCCAATCTGCTCGCGCCTCTCCCGGCGCCACCCGAAACGCTGGACAAAAGGTGACCCGCCGCTCCGAGTTGACCATCACCCCGTCTTTCTCGCTCCACTGGGCTGCGGGCAACACCAGATGGGCATGGCGGCTGGTTTCGGTGTTGCTGTAGGCCTCGCTCACCACCACCAGGGGACAGCGGGCCATGGCCGCTTTCACCTTCTCCAGTTGCGGCATGCTGACCAGGGGATTGGTGGCGGCCACCCACCAGAGATCCAGAGCGCCAGCCTCCATGGCTTCAATCTGCTGCCAAGCGCTGAGGCCCGGTGCTGCTGCGATGGGTCCCAGCCTCCATCGGGCTTCCACGTGGGCCCGGTGCTGCGGGTTGCTTACTTGGCGGTAGCCGGGCAGCAGGTGGGCAAGACCACCCGCCTCACGGCCACCCATGGCGTTGGGCTGCCCCGTCAGCGAGAAGGGTCCCGCGCCTGGGCGACCGATCTGCCCCGTCAGCAAGTGGAGATTGATCAGCCCGGACACTGTGGCGGTCCCCTCCACAGACTGGTTCACCCCCATGGACCACAGGCTGAGGGCCGCCCGACTGCGCGACCAGAGGCGCGCCACCAGGCGCAGATCACTGCTTCTGATGCCACAGATGGACGCAACCCGGGTTGGCGTCCAGTCCTGCAGCAGCCTGGCATAGGAGAAGAACCCGTCTGTACACCCTGCGATAAAGTCGAAGTCCAGGGTGGTTTGGCGCAGCAGCAGGTGACCGATGCCGTGCAGCAGCACCAGGTCCGTGCCCGGTCGAATGGCCAGATGCAGGTCCGCCGCACTGCTGGTGGCGGTTTGACGGGGGTCCACCACAACGATCTGAAGATCTTTCCTGCGGCGCCGCTTGGCCAACCGCTGGAACAGGACCGGGTGGCAGTCCGCCATGTTGGCGCCAATGAGCAGGGCCAGATCGCACTGGTCCAGGTCCTCGTAGCAGCAGGGCGGACCATCGGAGCCCAGGCTGCGGGTATAGCCGGCCACGGCCGAACTCATGCAGAGGCGGCTGTTGGCGTCAAAGTTGTTGGTGCCCAGAGCCCCCTTCAGCAGCTTCTGGGCCATGTAGTAATCCTCGCAGTGAAACTGCCCCGAGCCGTACATGGCCAGGGCTTGGGGCCCCTTCTCGGCCATGGTGCTGTGAATGCGCTCCAGGAGGACGGTGAAGGCCGCATCCCAACTGATGGTCTGCAAGGGCAGATCCAGTCGGGGACGATAGAGGGGGTGGGTGAGGCGCCCGTTGCTCAGGGTTTGCCCCACCGTGGCTCCTTTGATGCACACCTGGCCCAGGCTGGAGGGATGGTGACGATCTCCCCGCACTCCCCACACCGGCGTACCGTCCTGGCCTCGAATGGTGGCGCGCCCCTTGGCGGCAGGGGGCAGCAGCTCCAGGCCACACCCCACACCGCAGTAGGGACATTGGGAGCGCAGAGGAGGTTCCATGGCGCCGACCTGGGGCAGGTTCTTACGAGGCGGTTGCAAGCTCTCCCTCATGGAGATCAGCAAAGGAGCCCTTGGGTTCCCGCAGGAAGAACATGCAGAAGAAGCCGACGATCAACCCGGCAATCCCCAGCACCTGGAAAAAGGCGCTGTTGGAGGCGGCCACCACGGCGGGAGAAGGGTCTGCTCCACCCCCCATCCACGCGGGGAGGCTGGCAAAGATGGTGAGATAGGCGACGGCGCCCACATTGCCGTAGGCCCCCACCAGCCCGGCCACCTGGCCAGTGACACGGCGCTTCACCAGGGGAACCATGGCAAAGGTGGATCCCTCCCCGGCCTGTACAAAGAAGGAGCAGAACATCGTGAGCGCCATGGCCAGGAGAATACCGACAGTGCCGGTGAAGGTGCCGGGTTGGATAAGGCTCATGAGCAGATAGCCTACCCCCAGGCCAATGGTGAGAAAGGCCATGGTATTTTTCCTGGATCCCATGCGATCGGAGAGGAAGCCGCCCCCTGGGCGTGCGGCCAGGTTCATGAAGGCATAGGAGGAAGCCAGGATGCCGGCCAAGGCCTTGGGCAGCGCAAAAGTGGTTTCAAAGAAGCTGGGCAGCATGGACACCACCGCCAGCTCGGAACCGAAGTTGACGATATAGGTGAGCTCCAGGATAGCCACCTGCTTGAATTCATAGCGGTCCTCCTTGGGATAGACCTTCTTACCGGTGACCAACTGCCAATTGGTGCGAAGGACTCCCCAGGATTGCATTCCATACCATGCCAGAATGGCCAGCAGGGTCATGGGATAGGTGGCCTCAGTGAGGAAACCCACGGTTTTGAGGCGCCAAGCCAGAACTGCCAGGATGCCTGCAAAGGGAACATTCATGCCCATGAGGCCCCAGAAGTCCCGCATAGACGTCACCTCCAGACCAGCGGTTTTGTGGGGTCGCTGGTAGGTTTTCCCAGGCGGCGTGTCCCGCACGCTCAAGAAGTAGAACACTCCGTAGATCGCGGCGATGATGCCGGTGAGCGCAATGGCGCCGCGCCAGTTGAGAACCACGTCGCCAATCTGGGCGCCACCGGCAAAGCTGAGCCAGCCGGCAACAATCACGAGGGTGAGGGCGGAGAACGCGGAACCGAAATTTCCCCATCCCCCATAGATGCCTTCGGCCAAGCCGATCTCCTTGGGAGGAAACCATTCCGCCACCATGCGAATCCCGATCACGAAGCCGGCCCCCACAATGGAGAGCAGCAGCCGGGCCACCACCAACTGGCCAAAGCTTTGGGCTGTGGAAAACATCAGGCAGGGAATCGCCGCAAACACCAAAATGGCGGAATACGTGAGACGCGGGCCAAACTTATCCAGCAACATGCCAATAATCACTCGCGCTGGCACAGTGAGGGCAACATTGCAGATGGCAATGGTGCGGATCTGTCCCAGTTCCAGGCCCATATCCTCCCTCACGGTGGTGGCCAACGGGGCCAAATTAAACCACACCACAAAGGTGAGAAAGAACGCAAACCAGGTGAGGTGCAACGTTCTGTACCTCCCCTGAAGAGACCAGAGTTCACCAAGCATGGAAGTTGAGAGATTCATCAAACCCTGGCGTCAGGAAAAAAGCGACCAGGGGTCTAGCTCGATGCACAGGGCTAATCGATTCCCATCATGAAAACCATTAACTTTACCGAAGAATGTGGTTGTTGTTACAAGATCTTGACGTGGCGCGCTGGCTCCCATCACGATGATCCGAGGCAAGCCTGGGATATAATCGGTCTCATGTTGTGTAATGTAGCGACAGATACAGACAACTACACAGATATAGGAAATGACCAGGATGAAATAGATAGGAACGACCCTCTTGATCATGCGTGCATGGCGCCCGTCATGGATGCCTTCCTCCTCTTGCCCTGGGCGTCCCCCGGCGGCGATTCTCTGCGGTGGTCGGAGCCGTCGCATGGGGCGCGACAAGGCCCTGCTGCCCCACCCCCACGGCGGCAGTCTGTTGCAGCACACCTGCACCTTGGCCCTGGCGGCCGGGCTGGAGACCATCTGCCTGAGCCGCCCTGACCAGGGTCACCGCCAGCACCTGGCCACTGCTCCAGCGCTGCAGCAGGTGACCGTCCTGGAGGAACCCCCCCCTTGGGAGGGTCCCCTTCTGGCCTTGGCCAAACTGATGATCACCTACCCAGGCTGTCCCATGCTGCTGCTGGCCTGCGACCTCCCCAATCTCAGTCCACCCCTGCTCAACGCCCTGGCCGCTCCACTGCCGCCCTGTCATGCCCGCCTCGCAACCGATGGTGCGCAACAGCAGCCTCTGCTGGCCAGCTATGGCGCCGATCTGGCGGCCACCCTCCACCAGGCTGTGGCGGCCGGGGTGCGCAGCTTTCGCCAGTGGCTGCCCGGTTTGCAGGTGGAGTGGCTACGGGTTCCCTCCACAGCGCTGGTGAACCTGAACCATCCCCAGGACCTTGCCGCTACCCATGACAACAAGGACCCTTGATCACCTGGGGCGCCCCCTGGGGGTTCTGCGACTCTCCCTCACGGCCCGCTGCAACCTGGCCTGCCGCTACTGCCGTCCCGAGAACCAGGATCCCCGGACGCTGCTCACCCATCAGCAACGCCTCAAGCTCGTTGGCGTGGCGGCCCAGCTGGGTTGCCGCCGCCTGCGGCTCACGGGTGGAGAACCCCTGCTGGCCCCGGGCCTCGTGCCCTTGATCCAGGCCGTGAAAGCCCTGGACCTGGTGGAGGACGTGGCCCTCACCAGCAACGGGGTGCTGCTGGATCGTCCCCTGGCGCGGCGCTTGAAGGAAGCGGGCCTGGACCGCGTCACCATCAGCCTGGACGGCGCAGATCCCCAGGCTGTGCTCCGCATGGGGGGTGGGCACAGCTTTACCCAAGTGCTGGCAGCCATTGGCCATGCCCAGGCTGTCGGTCTTCCCGTCAAGATCAACATGGTGGTGATGGCCCATGGCAACGGGGACCAAGTGGTTCCCATGGCGCGCCTCTGCCGCAAGCTGGGGGTGGAGCTGCGGCTGATTGAGTACATGGACGTGGGCAACCGCAACGGTTGGCGGCCGCAGCAGGTGCTCACTGCCGCCGCCATGACCGCCCGGATTGCCCGCCGTTGGTCCCTGCAGCCCGTGGGTCGCCGGCCGGGCTCCACCGCACGGCGTTGGCGTTATCTGGATGGGGGAGGATTTGTGTCCACCATTGCCTCCATCAGCGAACCGTTCTGTGGTGATTGCAACCGGTTGCGGGTGACCGCTGACGGGATGGCGTACACCTGCCTCTTTGCCAGCCAGGGCAAGGACCTAAAGCCCGCTCTGGACCCCCGGCAGCCCGATGCCGTCCTGATGCAGCAACTGGGCTCCCTCTGGCGACAGCGCCAGGATCGCTACAGTGAAGAACGGGCCTCTCAGCAGGTCAACCCCGCCCCACGGCCCCGCCCCGTGGAAATGGCCTACATCGGCGGCTGATCCGCGGACTCCCGCAGCCGCGGCAGTAGTTGCGCCAGGTTGCAGGGGCGGGTGGCGTCATCCAGTTGGTGGCGGATCAGTTGATCCCAGGCGGTGGTCACCGCATCCAGGGAGCCCGGCAACACAAACAGGACCGTGCCGTTGGCCACGCCCGCCAGGCAGCGGCTTTGCAAGCTGCTGGTGCCAATGGATGCAAACGACACCACCCGGAACAACTCGCCAAAACCGGTGATGGTTTTGTCCAGGAGGGGCGCGATGGCCTCCGGTGTGCCGTCCCGTCCCGTCAAGCCAGTGCCGCCGCTGCTGATCACCACCGCAACCCCTGAATTCGCGATCCAGCCGCTGACCACGGCCCGAATCCGGTAGCGATCATCAGGCGTCAACTGCCGGTCCACCAGTTGATGCCCTGCCTGGTGGATGCGCTGCGCCAGCAGCGCGCCGGAGTCGTCCTCCGCCATGGAGCGGCGATCCGACACTGTGAGCAAGGCAACGGGAAGACAGGCCATGGCCAACTGCGGCGGCTGACCTCCCAGAATGCCCCAAGCCGGCATGTTCCAAAATTGTGTCCAACACTGATCAACCCATGACCACGGCCACCGTGCGGGTCCTGTTGTTTGGCCGGCTGCGGGAGGAGCACGGCTGGCGCGAGCGGCGGGTGGAATTGCCCCGTCCCGCCACCACGGCGGCCCAACTCCAAGAAGCCTTGGGCATCCACTGCCCTGGCCTGCGCTGGGCCGTCAACCAGGATTTTGCCCCACCGGACCACCTGCTGCAACCCGATGACGAGTTGGCCTTTTTGCCCCCCATCACCGGGGGGTGATCTCCTGGCCGGGTTGTCGTCGCGCAGGTCATGGGGGCTGAAGCCCACCTCGTAGCGGCTCGCGGCTATCGCGCATTGGCTATGGTGAACCCTTATCGCCTGGGCAAGGAGAGGATGCAAGACGGCGACCCGGGCCAGGCCAGCCAGCCTTCAGGAGTCACGCCCTCAACATTCTTCCATGGGCAGCCAATTCTGAACTCGCCTTACGAGATTCCCCGCAGGCACTGGGAATTGGACGAGGAGGGTCAGCCAACAGGAACGATCCGCCAGAACCGGCGCCACTTCACGTTCACCACGCCGATCCCGAAGCCGAAGAAGCGGGGAGCCAGAGGGGAAACATCACAGCAGGAGATCATCTTCAGCGAGAAGACGCCAGCCCTGGAGACGGAGCATCAGCACTACAACCTGGAGCAACTGATTGGCAGTCTCCGCGCCCAGGTCAACCAGTGGCGGGCCATTGCGGATCCTGCCAGGTGGCGCGTAACTGGGGAGACTACCCGCCTGCTCCGGCACTGGCGTCGGCAGAGACCCCGCCACAACGGGTTTCACCCCTTCTTCTGCCAGGTGGAGGCGGTGGAGACGGTCATCTGGCTTACGGAAGTGGCGCCAAAGCTGGGCAAAACAGGCCGTGACTTCCTTGGCCATCTGGCCGCAGCCAACCAGCAGGCCAATCCCCGTCTTTCCCGTTTGGCGCTGAAGCTGGCGACCGGCGCCGGCAAGACCACGGTCATGGCCATGATCATTGCCTGGCAAACCATCAACGCGGTGCGCCATCCCAACAGTGGGCGATTCACGCACGGATTTCTGGTGGTGACGCCCGGCATCACCATCCGGGACCGCCTGCGGGTGCTCCAGCCCAACGATCCCGACAGCATTTATCAAAGCCGCGACCTGGCGCCGCTGGACATGGTCCGTGACCTGGAGCGGGCGGCAATCGTCATCACCAACTACCATGCCTTCTCGCCACGGAAGACGTTGGACGTCTCCCCAGGAGGCCGGGCGCTCCTCCAGGGGCGAGGACCACAGGTAACGACCCATGAGAGCAAGGGGCAGATGCTGCAGCGGGTGATGCCGGAGTTGATGGGTATGAACAACATCCTGGTGCTCAATGACGAAGCACACCACTGCTACCGGGAGAAACCAGCCGAGGAAAGCGAGGAAGACGTTCTGAGAGGCGAAGAGAAAAAAGAGGCGGAAAAAAACCGGCAAGCTGCCCGGGTCTGGATATCGAGCCTGGAAACCGTTCAGGACCGGTTGGGCATTGGGCGCGTGATTGACCTTTCCGCTACCCCGTTTTTCTTGCGGGGGTCCGGTTATGCGGAAGGAACGCTCTTCCCCTGGACGGTGAGCGACTTCTCCCTGATGGACGCCATCGAATGCGGCATTGTGAAACTACCCCGTGTTCCAGTGGCGGACAACATCCCCAGTGGGGAGATGCCCAGATTCCGCAATCTTTGGGATCACATTGGCAGGAAAATGCCGAAACAAGGCCGGAGGAAGGCCACTGCGCTGGATCCGCTGAGCATCCCGCCGGATCTGCAAACTGCCCTGGAGGCCCTCTACGACCATTACAGCCGCACCTTCCAGCAATGGCAGGCCGCAGGTATTCCGGTTCCACCCTGTTTCATCGTGGTGTGCAACAACACCTCCACCTCCAAGCTGATCTACGACTACATCTCAGGCTTCCAGCGCCCAACCCAAGACGGTCTCACCACACTGCATCCGGGCAAGCTGCCACTGTTCCGGAACTTTGACGAGGACGGTCGGCCGCTGGCCCGCCCCCGCACCCTGCTCATTGACAGCGAACAGTTGGAGTCCGGCCAGGCGCTTGACCCGAGCTTCCGCACTGCGGCTGCTGACGAGATTGAACGGTTTCGGAAGGACAGGATCCAACGAACCGGGGACCGCCGGCAGGCCGAGACCATGTCCGATGCGGACCTGTTGCGGGAGGTGATGAACACCGTGGGCAAGGCCGGGCGCCTGGGTGGCGAGACCCGCTGTGTGGTGTCAGTCTCCATGCTGACGGAAGGCTGGGACGCCAACACCGTCACCCACGTGCTGGGGGTGCGGGCCTTCGGCACCCAGCTTCTCTGTGAGCAGGTGGTGGGCAGGGCGCTGCGCCGGCAGTCCTACGACGTGAACGATGAAGGCCTCTTCACTGTGGAGTACGCCGATGTTCTGGGCATCCCCTTTGACTTCACGGCCCGCCCCGTGGTGGCCCCGCCCCAGCCGCCGCGGGAGGTGCTCCAGGTCCAGGCCGTAACGCCAGGGCGGGACGGGTGCGAGATCCGCTTTCCCCGTGTGCAGGGGTATCGGGTGGAGTTGCCCAGGGAGCAGCTATCGGCCAAGTTTATTCCTGACTCCACCATGGAGCTCACCCCTGATCTGGTGGGTCCCACGGTCACCCGCAACGAGGGCATCTTTGGCGAAGGAACGGATCTGAGACCTGACGATCCCGACAACATGCGCCACGCCACCATTGCCTACAAACTCACCAAACGGCTGCTGGAAACCAGGTGGCGGGACGGCAATGAAGACCCGAAATGGCATCTGTTTGGCCAGCTCAAGCGGATCACGGGCCAGTGGCTGAAGAGCCACCTGGTGTGCAAGGGCGGCGCCTATCCCGCCCAGGTGTTGATGGAGAGTCTGGCGGATACCGCCTGCGGACGCATCACAACAGCGATCATGGCTGCCCCCGCCTGCAAGGACAGGCCTGTCCAGGCGTTGCTTGACTCCTATAACCCCACGGGCTCCACCGTTCACGTCCGTTTCGCCACGGCGAAGAGAACCTGCTGGCGCACGGATCCCGGCCGGTGCCACGTGAACTGGGTGGTCTATGACAGCGAATGGGAGGCAGAGTTCTGCCGCGTAGCCGAGGCCCATCCTCGGGTGCGGGCCTACGCAAAAAACCACGGCCTTGGCTTTGAGGTCCCCTATCGCTTTCAAGGGGAGCGCCGCATGTACTGGCCGGACTTCATCCTGCTGGCGGAGGACGGGCATGGGGAGGAGGACCTCCTGCACCTGGTGGTGGAGATCAAGGGCTACCGACAAGAAGACGCCAAGGAGAAGAAAAACACCATGACCACCTGCTGGCTGCCAGCCGTCAACCAGCTTGCGGACTACGGGCGCTGGGACTTTGCGGAGTTCCGCGATGCATACGAGATGGAGGCGGAGTTTGACAGGCTCATGGGGGGATAGTCGCTCTATTGCCTACCGCCCGCACATTCACCGCGCCTCGGAGAGGGCCATTCTGGCAGGCAGGAAGCCCGAGTCCCACGCGACAGAGACGGACCGGTTTCAATCTTTGGAGGGGGCGCTTGCCTGTCTGGTGGAAGACTTTAATGTCTGTGGATTGAACTCAAAAGACAGCCACCCCCAATTGAGGCTGCAGGTCTGATGGCCCTCGACACACTTGACACAGAAGCACTCCGGCAGCTCTTGTGCCAGCGCCTCTGTGAGGATGTGCGCGTCCAGGAGCGTCCTGACGGCGCTTTGATGCTGCGCACCAACTTCCACTTTCCCGACGGGGACCGCTACCCCATCCATCTCTGCCAGTCTCCTGCAGGTGGGCTGCGGCTGTCCGACCGTGGCCACACGCTCATGCACATCAGCTACGAACACGACGTGGATGCCTTCCTGGAGGGAACGCGAGGCATGGTCCTTGAGCGCATCATCAACGAAGCAGGGCTGTGCTGGGACGGGGACGGCGGAGCGCTCTGCCTGGACACGGTGCCCGAGCGGCTGCCGGAGGCCCTGTTCACCTTTGGCCAGGCACTCACCAGGGTGTACGACCTGACCCTGCTGTCCCGAAGCAACGTCAGATCCACGTTTGATGAGGACCTGAACAACCTGCTGCTCACCATGGTCGACGAGGAAAAAATTGAGCGCAACCACCAGCCGAATGTGCCCAATGGCGACCATTACCTAGTGGATTACCGCATTGAGAATAAGAGTGACACCCCCCTCTTCCTCTATGGCGTGCCGAATCAGGACAAAGCCCGCTTGACCACCATCATGTTGTCCCACTTCCACCGGCACGAGTTGCGTTTTGTGTCTATCCTGGTTTTTGAAAACCAGTCCAAGTTGCCAAGAGGAGATCTGGCGAGGCTGTCTGATGTGGGCGGTGAGATGGTTTCGTCGCTGGCTTCCCGGGATGCTTTGAAGCGCAAGGTCCTTGGAGCGGGTGGAGCCTATGGTCGGATGTAGCTATGGCCGTGCTGGGGTGCAGCGAACGCAGACGGCCCAAGCCAAGCCCCTGCCGATGCAGAGCTTGGCGTCATCACGTGTCTACACCCGATGCTTTACGGTTTGGGCGCTAGCCACCGGACCTGGGGGAAACTCTGAGCTGTGTTGAACTTGGCATCTCTCAACAACCTGCCCCTGATCCTGATTTCTGTTGTCCCCGGCTTTATTATCGTGTCCATCCGGTCACAGTTTCTGATGGGGCGAAGTGCATCCCACGGAACACCCCTGCTGGTCTATGTGACTGTTTCGTTCATCTATGACGCCTTTGTTTATCCTCTTATTTCTTATTTTTCATTGAAATCAGATTTCAGCTTTGCAGATCTCAGCTTTATTGATGTAATAATTTAGCTTGGGCTGATTGCTGGTGTTCCAGCAGTAATCGGTCTTTTGCTTGGAAGAGTAAGCGTCCAGGGAAACTGGTTCCATAGCTTGCTGCAAAGCTGGGGCTTCAACAAAACTCTCCATCCTATTGAAACAGCATGGGATTGGAAGTTTAATCCCATGCAAGACCGCCAGTGGGTCATCGTTACACTTAAGGACGGCACCTACTTTGGGGGATTTTGTAGCACGGAATCTTTCATATCCTCTGAACCCAACGAGCGGGATCTTTACATTCAACAGGTTTATGACATAGAGGATAGAGTTTATCTGCCCATCATCAAAGGAGAGTGACCAATGAGTGAGCACGACCAGCCAACTGACTCCCCACGCCCAACCACTCGGCAAACAGGGTGGTTGCAGGAGAAGTTGGGATACCGGACCTACCCTCTGACCGAGGGGTATCGACCCCGGCCCCGGAAGGATGGTTCTTCGTCCGAGCCACCTGGAGACCCGCCAAATCAAGGTCCGGTTGGAAGGAAGTCACCGCGCTGACTGGCGGATACTTGAGGGACTTCTCTCTGGCATGGGCCAGGGAAACTCTGGCCCTGCGGGATTGGGGCAACTGCATAAGCCTGGCACCTGAGTGGCCATAGGAGGCTGAAGAAAAGTCCTCAAGAACGGTCATTTTCCTGCCGGTGCGCAGATTGACCGTCAGGGTTCTGCATCAACGGCATCATCCTGTACAGCCAGCCAATGAGCCAAACTCCGTTCCCTGACCGGGATTTGGAACAATGTCAAGCTGTCTTATGCGAATTGGCCTCCCATTGATTCCCGGCCCGATTCCCGGTTTCCAGTGGTCTGGCCGACTTTTTCTTCAGCCTCATAGGAGGTCTGGACGAGTCCAGAAATGATGCACGTAGCACTTGCGAAATCGAACAAGTGTAATTGTTGCCAGTGGGCAAGTCAGCAGGATAGAATTGGTTGCTAAACCCACTACCAAGGGAGAAGACCGCAATGAGCGAGCGTGACCAGTCGGCTGACTCACCACGTCCAACACCCCCGCAGATCCCAACAGCCCTGCAAGTAGGGGAAACGGTAGAGTTACAAGGTTATCAGCCCAGGTCCTTGAATGAGGGATACCGGCCCAAGCCCCGAAAAGATAGTTCTCCATCCCGGCCACCTGAAAAACCAGCCAAGCAAGGC
Source organism: Candidatus Synechococcus spongiarum SP3 (assembly GCA_001007665.1). Taxonomy (GTDB): domain Bacteria; phylum Cyanobacteriota; class Cyanobacteriia; order PCC-6307; family Cyanobiaceae; genus Synechococcus_B; species Synechococcus_B spongiarum_B. The sequence continues at coordinate 15,753 of JXQG01000008.1, forward strand.
CCTGTTGGCAGGAAGTGACCCACTGGTCAAGCGAAGCGAGTCCTTGACGAGGGCTTTCTCTCCTCCATGGGCTCAGGCTTACCCTGATGACCCATGCAGTAGGGAGCAACTTGCTTGCAGAGTCTGACAAGCCAGGGGCCGCAGCAGAGGTGGGCAGTCTCCCCCGGCGGCGGTGTGGTTGCTGCCGTGATGATGTACTGTGGTTCCGTCTTACCCGCTGCCCAAGTCTCAACCTGACCAGTACCCTTCCGCGCAACCCCCATGAGCAGAGCGATGGTCCCGAATCCATGCCGAGTCCACAAGGCCGCCATGGCCCAATGCTTTGGCGTTGTTGATCCGGCTCCATAACATGGCGAGACGTAGCGGACCCAAAGCCATCGCCACCCTGCGGCATCAAGAGGCATCCCGCCGGAACATCCCCACCGCCGAGCACGAGCCGGTGATGGCGCCGGACGACCGGACGCCCATTGAGGTGGCCTACGCACGTCTCAACCGGGACCTGGACCCCCAGCTTGTCTGGCGCGGCAAGGACCAGCAGAACTGGTCGGATCTGGTGGTGCAGGCGCCGCCGCTGTTTATCCAGGAGAAGATTCATCCCAAAGCGCTGATCAACCACCTGCTGCGCCACAGCAGGACGGCAGAGGCGGAGCGGATGGCGCGCCAATCTGGAAACCAGACCGATTTGTTTGCAGACTTCAACGGGCTGCCGGACGGGGCTGACCGCACCGAGTTCTACCAGCACGAGGCCAACTGGAGCAACCGCATGATCCTGGGGGACAGCCTGCAAGTGATGGCGTCCCTGGCGGAGCGGGAAGGGCTGCGGGGTCGGGTCCAGTGCATCTATCTTGACCCACCCTACGGCATCAAGTTCAACTCCAATTTCCAGTGGTCCACCACCAGCCGGGACGTGAAAGACGGCAAAGCCGAACACATCACCCGGGAGCCGGAGCAGGTGAAAGCCTTTCGGGATACATGGCGAGACGGGATTCATTCCTACCTGACCTATTTACGGGATCGGCTGACGGTGGCGCGGGATTTATTGACGGAGAGCGGATCAATTTTTGTACAGATCGGGGATGAGAACGTGCATCGGGTACGGGCGGTGATGGATGAGGTGTTTGGGGAGAAGAATTTTGTTGATTTAATCGCATATGCAAAGACAACAGGTTTTTCCGGCACTCATCTGTCATCAGTATGTGATTACTTGGTTTGGTATACAAGATCATTGTCGAATATCAAATACCGTTCGCTTTTCAATGTCAAAGAACAAGGTAGTGTGGGTGTCTCTAAGTACAGACCTGTTTCATCTATAAAGGCTCTGGCAACCGCTTGCTTTAACCCGACGCGCCTTGCGAGGTTAGCTGATCTAACCTCGCAAGGCGCGTCAACAAATTCAGAACAGCGCTTCACATTCAAAGGTATCAAGTGGAATCCTCCTGGTGGGCTTCATTGGAAGACCACTATCTCAGGATTAGATCGCCTTTCGAAGGCAAATCGAATTGCTATAGAAGGAAAATCGGTCAGTTACATTCGATTTATCGATGATTTTCTAATTTTCCCACGGACAAACGTTTGGCTGGATGTTGGAGGAGTCCAAAGCCGAACAGACCCGAAAGTATATGTAGTGCAAACTGCTACCGAAGCAGTCAAGCGCTGCATCCTGATGACCACCGACCCCGGCGACCTTGTCCTCGATCCCACCTGCGGTTCCGGCACCACCGCCTACGTAGCTGAGCAGTGGGGCCGCCGCTGGATCACCATCGATACGTCCCGCGTCGCCCTGGCACTGGCCCGCGCTCGCATTATGGGCGCCCGCTATCCCTACTACTTGTTGGCCGATAGTCCTGAAGGGCAGCAGCAGGAAGCCGGGATTACCGGCACAGCACCGCCAAACATCCCCACCCACGGCAACGTCCGGCTTGGCTTTGTTCACGAGCGGGTGCCCCACGTTACCCTCAAGTCCATTGCCAATAACAGGGAGATTGATCTCATCTGGGAGAAGTTCCAGAAAACGCTGGAGCCGCTGCGCTCAGAGTTGAATGCCGCGCTCGGCACGTCCTGGGAGGAGTGGGAAATTCCCCGCGATGCGGACGACGCCTGGCCCGAGGAGGTCAGCAGAATTCACGCGGACTGGTGGAAGCGGCGCATCGCCCGCCAAAAGGAAATCGACGCTTCTATTGCCGCCAAAGCCGACTATGAGTATCTCTACGATAAGCCCTATCAAGACAATAAGAAGGTCAGGGTGGCAGGTCCGTTCACCGTGGAGAGCATTTCACCCCATCGCATTTTGGGCGTTGATGAGAACGACGACCTGATGGACACTGTGGCGGAGGCCCGTCGGGAGACCCAGGATTTTGCCAGCGTCATCCTGGAGCATCTCAAAACCGCTGGCGTGCAGCAGGCCCACAAGGAGGATCGCATTGTGTTTTCTTACCTTACCCCATGGCCGGGTCATCTGATCTGTGCCGAAGGGCGCTATGGGGAGGGCGGTGACGAGGCTGGCGCCGAGAAACGTGCGGCTATCTTCATCGGTTCTGAATTTGGCACCGTCCCCCGGGCGGATCTGGCGGCTGCGGCCCGGGAAGCCGCCGAGGCTGGCTTTGACGTGCTGATTGCCTGCGCCTTCAACTTTGATGCCCACGCCGCAGATTTCAATCAACTGGGCCGCATCCCCATTCTCAAGGCCCGCATGAACGCCGACCTGCACATGGCGGGCGATCTGAAAAATACTGGCAAGGGCAATCTCTTCGTCATCTTCGGAGAGCCGGATATTGACATCCTGCCGGTGACCGGGGCCAACGGTACGGCCGAGCAGGTCCAGGTGAAGATCAACGGCGTGGACGTGTTCCACCCCAACACCGGCGAGATCCGCAGCCATGGCGCCGAGGGCATCGCTTGCTGGTTCATTGACACCGACTACAATGAGGAGAGTTTCTTCGTCCGCCATGCCTACTTCCTCGGCGCAGGGGACCCCTACAAGGCCCTCAAGACCACCCTCAAAGCGGAGATCCACCAGGAGGCCTGGGCCACCCTCAACAGCGACACCTCCCGCCCCTTTCAGCGCCCCGCCTCAGGCCGCATCGCCGTCAAGGTCATCAATCACCTGGGGGACGAGGTGATGAAGGTGTTCCGGTGTGAGCAAGGAGCACAGAGGAGGGATTCCCATGGAATTTAAAAAGCCTGAGAAAGTTGCGGTGGAACAGCTCCGGCTGGACCACCGGAATCCGCGGCTCGTTGGCGAGGGGAAAAACGCCTCCCAAGAGGAGATGATTGCCCGTCTTTATCTCTCTGCCGATCTGGGCGAATTACTTCAGTCAATCTCCGCTAACGGTTATATGGATATTGAGCCGTTGATCGTCATGCCTGACCCACAGTCAAGCGATAATAAGTTTATCGTCCTGGAAGGCAACCGGCGGCTGGCGGCGTTGCGCTTGCTGCGGGAGCCAGACCTGGTCAGCAAAATTAAAAAGTCTGAAAATCTTTCCATTCCGGTCCCGCCCATGGACGAGAACGTACGAGATACTCTCAACATGGTGTCAGTCTGCCATGTCAATAGTCGTGAAGCGGCCCGGTCTTTCATTGGCTTCAAGCATATCAATGGGCCAGCAAAATGGGATGCATATGCCAAGGCACAATTTGCGGCAGAATGGTACAAGTCGGGACGTGACCAGGGTGTTGATCTAAAATCCATTGCCAACGCTATTGGAGATAAGCATGATACAATTAAGAGAATGGTGTCTGCTGTTTATGTTTTACAGCAAGCGAAAAAGGAAAAATTATTTGACATAGAAGATCGATATTCACGAAGATTTAATTTTTCTCATCTCTATACAGCACTCTCTCGATCCCAGTACATGGATTACCTAGGTCTTGAAGATGGATGGGCACGGCACGATCCCCAAGAAGACCAGGTTCCACAAGACAAATTGAAAGAACTACAGAATGTGCTTGTGTGGATCTATGGGTCGAAAGAAGAAGAAAAAAGGCCAGTTATTCAATCACAGAACCCTGACATCAAGCGTCTTGGCGAAGTGCTCGCCCATGCTGAAGGGCGCCATGTGCTTGAAACAAAACATGATCTTGATGCCGCCTATGCCAGTACCGAGTCTGTGGATAACCGTTTCAAAGATGCACTCATCAAGGCTCGGGACAACATTCGTGATGCGGCCGTTTCGCTCAGAGCTTATGATGGGCAGGATCAATCGTTGCTTGACATCGCAGCAGATATTAAAGAAGTAGCGGAAACTGTACATGACCGTATGCGTAAGAAATGGCGTTCTTTTAAAGAGGGTGATGAAGAATGACAGATTCCCTATATTTTCCTATTGATGATGTGACAGGCGCATCGATAGACACTGATCGCACTGCCGACTACATGGAACTCAAGGCATTCTTTTCCAAGGACTCCAAAGCTCTTGTGTCAGATTTGGCTAGTCAGGCTGGAATTGGCGCCGCAGATGATGAAGAGATGGAAAGCGGTGAAGGTGAAGAGGATCTTGTTTCGAGAACTGTCACGAGAATCGAGAACCGTGGGGAGATGTTGGGTGCGTCCGCATATCCATTTAGCCTTGATAAGCGAGGCGAAATCTTGACCTGCGAGTTTGATCGAGACTCCTTCGGTCACACAGCATACATTCTGAGTCTCGTGCTGTCAAACCTCAAGGCGGTATCGCCGATCCTGAATGATCTGCATCCCAGCGACCAGGAAGTCAGGCAGCTTCGAAAGTTCTTCCAGTACTTTGCAACAGCCGCTCTGGCAGCCGAAATCCATGGCCCTGCATGGTCGTTTGGGTTCCCACGACCGGATCAATCAGGATTTATTGAAAAGCTAACGGAGATTTGGGAGAGGCTGGGAGATGGACAGGTATCCCCGCAACGCGGAGCGACGACCAAGCCAAAAGATGATCAGGTTGATGTCTTTGCAGCGCGCCCGCATCCAGACCGTCTGCCAGGTTTCCTGTTGGCAGCAGCTCAGGTCGCGACCGGTAAAAATGCAAATCAGAAGTCCTTGAAAGGGCATCTCGATGGATTTAAGAGCCGATGGTTCCTCCCGCCACCAGTGACGGCGTTTCTACCATACATGATCGTGCCGTTTGCCAAGACCAACAATCAATTTCCTGACTATGTTCGTGTCATGGGAAACGTGCTCCACCGCCTGCGCGTACCGCGGCGGGTTGCGGAGGCGGCTGAACTCGTGGAAGCGGGTGAGACGATTGAAGGCTACGATCAACTGGCAAAGGCCGCCGCGTGGATCGCAAGCTACCAGGATCGGGGGAGGACGCTGACATGAGACACCGATTCCACGCCATCTGCCCGTACTTCGCCATGTTCCCGGAAGCCTTCGTTCAGGAGCACCTGGCCGCCAGTCCACATCGGGGTGTGGTGTTTGATCCCTTCTGTGGACGGGGAACAACTGTGTTCCAGGCGCTTCTGGAGGGGCGGGAGGCCGCCGGCTGCGACGTGAATCCAGTGGCAGCCTGTGTTTCAGGTGCAAAGTGCGATCCACCCAGTCAACGACAAGTTGAAAAAAGGCTTATGAACTTACAAGACGGCTTCCGTGGAACCAGGAAAAGTGTGTGGGAGGGGGAACACTCCGAGTTTTTTCAACTCTGTTTCCATCGCGATACGCTGCCACAGGTTCTTTATCTAAGGTCAGTTCTGAATTGGCGGCGCAACAAGGTTGATCGCTTTATCGCCGCGTTGTGCCTTGGCGCACTGCATGGAGGATCCCATCGCTCACCCAGTTACTTCAGTAACCGTATGCCCCGCACCATCAGCACGAAGCCCAATTATTCCGTTGGATGGTGGCAGCGCAATGGATATAAGCCGCCACAGCGCGATGTTTTTCAGATTCTGGAACGGATCACTGCCTACCGTTTTCAGACACCACCCCCGGAGCTGGCTGGTCAGGTCAAGGAGGTGGATGTACGCAAGGCTGGCCAGGCTTTCCGGAAACTCAAAGGCCGGGTGAGTGACGTCATCACTTCTCCTCCCTACTTGAACACCACCAACTATCGCGAAGATCAATGGCTACGCCTCTGGTTTCTTGGTAACGATCGTCCTTTGACGTCCTGCACCGGCGGAGACGATCGACATCACAGCGAAGGCATATACTGGGCTTTTTTGCAATTCGCCTGGGCCGGCATTGCTCCCCTGTTATCACAACAGGTGCGGTTTGTCATACGGGTTGGCAGCCGACAGCAGAATAAGGATGTACTGCGTGAAGGGCTTGTGCAGTCGCTGACTCAGGGTTTGAACCGACCCGTCAATCTCGTTAATGAAGGGCTTAGCTCAAAAATTGTTAATACTCAGGCCAATGCATTTCGAGGATCAAAGGTATCACAACTCACGGAGCATGATTTCCTGTTTACAGCATAGGCATAACAATTCATAGCAGTGAATATGCAGCGGCGGGAACTCAGAACATTCATGTTCCTGGGGCAGGAGGTATGCACGTGATTCATACTAGAGATGACAGGAAAGAAATGTTAGCTAATGTCTTTGAGATATATAATAAAAACAGCAGATAAGGCTTGGCTATATCAATTACAACAAACAGATGATCAGAATCTACCCATAAGACTAACAGACTTTAAGATATGGCAAAGATATAACACATATGAAGTGGAGGAATCGCAACAGGTGGGGGCTAAGTTGCCTGATCTGCAAAGTCTGAATTGGTTGACAGGGAATTGACTTGGCTTGCAAAGGCTGCAAACCAAGTCAGTAACAGCAGGTTCAGTAACCGTAATCCGGGCTGACATCATCAGCTGTCTGCGGTGGCGGTCCTTGCGGGATCGGAATTTGAGGTAACGGTTATCAAGTCGGTAACCTGATATCGATAACGGGTAAGGGTTCACCAGGCGAAGGGCAGCTTGGTGAGAAGGTAGTGACGCAATCAGTCGGTGGGTGGCGACACCCACCGCCGGACTGCCCCGGTCCGGGCAAAGGCGCATTGCAGCCTGGGCGATGAGCATCGATAATCTGACCGGGGAAATAGATCCTGTCCCCCAGTCGAAAGGGCTGCTGGGCCACCGCGGGGGCAGCCCAACCAACGAGTAAAAAAAGCGGAAAAGCGTTCATCGGCCTGTCTCCAGCAAGCTTGGTGCTGCAATCGTGCCAGTAGGAAGGCATAGCGGGAAGCGGACACAGCCCCCACTGCCGAACCCCAGCAACATTCAGCCCCTCAATACTCGATCCCCGCCTGGGCCTTGACCCCTTGCTCCCGAAAGGGATGGCGCACCATGGTCATGTCGGTCACCAGGTCAGCCGCGGCAATCAGTTCTGGTGGCGCGCCGCGGCCCGTGAGGGCCACGTGGGTAAGGGGCGGGCGCTGCTCCAGACCGGCCAAGACGGCCTCCAGGGACATGTAGCCCAGTTTCAAGGCCACGTTGATCTCGTCGAGGAGCACCAGCTTGATGGCGGCATCGGGCAAATAGACACAAGCCTGCCGCCAGGCATGGTTCACCATGGCCTGGTCCCGCTCCCGATCCTGGGTATCCCAGGTGAAGCCTTCCCCCAGGGCGTGCCAGCGCAATTGCTCCCCAAACACCGCCAGAGCCTTGGCTTCTCCCGGTATCCAGGCCCCCTTGATGAACTGCACCACCGCCACCCGCTCCCCATGGCCGAGGGTGCGCACCACCAGCCCCAGCCCTGCTGTGGTTTTCCCCTTCCCCTGTCCTGTAAACACCAGCCGCAACCCCTTCTCAAGCTGACGGGCCTGCACCCGCTGTTGCTGCACCTGCTGGCGCCGTTCCATGCGACGGCGGTAGGCGGCGGCATCCCGCTCCGTGGCGGTGGCGCCGCCGGAGCCCAGATCCGCCGCCACGGCATCCAAGGGGTGCTCCTGCTCTTGCAGGGCTGGGGGAGAGGAGGTCATGGCGTCGGAGCGGGGAAGGGTTTCTGGGCGCTCACCAGCTGGAGAGAGTCCATGGCCAGGGTCTCAACGACCACGGATCCATAGCCCAGCAGGGTCAAGTCTGCCGACAGGTTCGAGGTGAGGAAATCCACGGCGGCGTCCGTCTCGAACAAGCGGACAAACCATTGCTGTGGCCAGCCCAGCAGGCCACGGGTGGGGTGCAGATCCAGCGCCACCAACCACCCCCCGTGCAGCAGCAGCCCCAATGCCGCCGCCAGCAGCTCCAGCCGTGCGGGGCGGTGAAACTCGTGGAGCGCCAGGCTGATCTGCACCCCTGCGAACTGCCCCGGCGGCAAGGGTGGCTTTTCAGCAAATCCCTGCACGGTCGCTAACCCCGGATAGGCGCGTGCCGCCCGCTCCAGCGCCTGAGGGGAGCAGTCCAACCCCGTGACGCGGAAACCACGGGCCAACAAAGGAGCACTGGCTGCCCCATCTCCACAGCAAAGATCCAGCACTGCGGCCTGAGGAGGGAGCCGTGGCGCCAACCGTTGTGCGCAGAACTCCCGCAACCGCCGGGGACCCCCCACCGGCAGGGAGCTGATGCCGGTCACCAGGTGGTAGAACCAGGGATGGCCATAGGCAAAGGTGCGGAGGGGGCGACGGTTCATGGGCTGCCAACAGCGTGTCGTCGAGCCAGGACGGTGTTCACGGCCTGCTGTTGATCCCGCTGGGTCATCCAATGGTGATAGGTGCGGGTATGGATGGCCACGGAATGGCCCATCATGCGGGCGGCCACAGTGTCAGGGAGTCCCAGGTGAATGGTGCGCACGGCCCAGGCGTGGCGCAGGTCATAGGGGCTGAAGCCCACCTCGTAGCGGCGGAACTGCTCCATCACCCGCCGCCCCACCTGTTGCAGGGTGACCCGCTCCAGGTCTGTGGTGACGGGTGGTCGCCGTAGATCAGCCAGGGCAAAGCGCTCCACCCACTCCGGCAGGAAGGGCCAAACCTGGTGTTCACCGGTTTTGCTGGTGGCCATGACCCGCACCACGGGGGCGTCGCCCCCATGGAGAGCCGAGTAGTCACAGAAAAACACCTCATGGTTGCGCAGACCATAGGTGGCCATGACCCCCAACACCCAGCGCCAGGCTGGATTGGGGATTTTGCGCCATGCCGCCATGATCTGCTGGTCGGTGGGGAGTTGGCGATGGCCAGCTTGGTGGAGACCATAGCCTCCTGCCTGCCTGGACCAGTCCTCCGGCAAGGGGATGCCCTCTTGACGGGCCAGGGCCGCCAGAACCGTGCCGCACTGCTGCCGGCTGCGGCTGGCCAGCTGGTAGCTTCCCAAGGTGCATACCAGTAACGCCTGACCAAGGGTCTGCTGGTGCTGCTCCTGCATCAGCGCCAGCCGGCGCAGATAGGGCCAATAGGCGGTGGCCCAGGTGCTGCGCTGACCTGCTGGATTCCGGCTGCGCACGGGGTCGGCGTCGAATGCTTCCTTGAAGCGCTCCAAGGCATGGTTGAGCAGATCAGCGCCCCCCGCTGGTTGCAGGCGATGGCGTTGGGGGCGCTGGCGAGGGGAGAGCCGCTGGCGCCAGCAGAAGCGGCCGCTGGAGAGATCCCCGCAAATCTGGTGCAACTGCTGCACTGCCGCCTCCAGACCCGTCCCATCGGCCTTGAAGCCGAGGCTGAGGCGCTGCACCTGAAAACCTGCGCCGTCCCGCCGCGGCAACCGGCCCCGCAATCCCAACCGCTGTCCGCGCCGCTCAATGCGCAGGGGCAGCCCACCGGTGCGGAAGCCCTCGTTGAGGATTTGCAGACGCAGGTCAAAGGACTGGACGTCCACAGGGGTCAGGAGCGGTCAACAGGAATTAGACCGCAAATCCCCGGCATTGCAAGCTGCGGTGACGAGTCAAGGGCTTGCGTCAAGGTGTTTCCAAGGTGATGGCTGCGCAGCGAGGGTCCCGATGGTCGCCCGGGAAGGGTTAGGGTCCATTGAACTACCTCTCGCCCGCCAGGGATATGGCCCGTATTGGCGTTCTACTGCTCAATCTCGGTGGTCCTGAGCGGATCCAGGACGTGGGGCCGTTTCTCTATAACCTCTTTGCGGATCCGGAAATCATCCGCCTGCCCCTGCCTCAGCTGCAGAAGCCCCTGGCATGGCTCATCAGCAGCCTGCGGGCGGGACGCTCCCAAAAAGCCTACCGCTCCATCGGTGGCGGTTCTCCCCTGCGGCGCATCACGGACCAGCAGGCCAAGGTGCTGCAGAGTGAGCTGCGCCAGCGTCGGATTGAGGCCACCACCTACGTGGCCATGCGCTACTGGCACCCATTTACGGAATCCGCCGTGGCGGACATCAAGGCGGACGAGATGGACGAGGTGGTGGTGGTGCCCCTCTATCCCCAGTTTTCCATCAGCACCAGCGGCTCCAGCTTCCGCCTGCTGGAGCGGCTCCGCCAGGAGGATCCTGCCTTTGCCCGCCTGCCTCTGCGCACCATTGGCTCCTGGTATGAGCATCCCCGTTATCTGCAAGCCATGGCGGAGCTCATCGGCGCCACCCTGGATCAGGCAGCCGAACCCGACAAGGCCCATGTATTCTTCAGCGCCCATGGGGTTCCCAAGAGCTACGTGGAGGAGGCCGGGGACCCCTACCAGGAGCAGATTGAACGCTGCGCAAGCCTGATCATGAACACCATGCAGCGGGAGAACGCCTACACCCTGGCCTACCAGAGCCGTGTGGGGCCTGTGGAATGGCTACAGCCCTACACGGAAGATGCGCTGCACGGGTTGGGGGGGAGCGGTGTGAAGGAGTTGGTGGTGGTGCCCATCAGTTTCGTGAGTGAGCACATCGAAACCTTGGAGGAGATTGATATCGAGTACCGGCACATTGCCACAGAGGCAGGCATCGAGAACTTTCTCCGGGTTCCGGCATTGGACACCTATCCCACCTTTATCCAGGCTCTGGCGGACCTTGTGGAGACCAGCCTGGCCCAGGAGCCTGTGGACCTGGCCACCTTCACCCAACTGCCCCAAAAGACCAAGCTTTATCCCCAGGAGAAATGGCAGTGGGGCTGGAGCAACAGCTCGGAGGTGTGGAACGGCCGCCTGGCCATGCTGGGCTTTTTGGCTGTCCTGTTGGAGGTGCTGAGCGGCCATGGTCCCCTCCATGCGGTGGGACTGCTGTAAACGCTGGAAGAGCGTCAGGATAATTCCCAAACTCTTACCATGAAGATCAACGGATTCTAAGGAATTTGGCTATACCATAAAGATTACCCTCCTCAAGGCGGCTTCGACCCCGGCACCCGTGACTGTCACTCCTGTCCGCACTGACTTCACCGCCCCCCATCCCCTGACGGGGAGCCAGCGCGTTTCCGGGGGATTCGCCCTCATGGACGCACTCCACCGCCATGGGGTCAAGCACGTCTTCGGCTACCCCGGGGGCGCCATTCTGCCCATTTACGACGAACTCCATCAGGCGGAAAGTCGCGGCTGGCTGCAACACATCCTGGTGCGCCATGAGCAGGGAGCTGCCCACGCTGCTGATGGCTACGCCAGGGCCACGGGCCGGGTGGGCGTCTGTTTTGCCACCTCCGGGCCTGGCGCCACCAACCTGGTGACCGGCATTGCCACGGCCCAGATGGACTCTGTGCCCCTGCTGGTCATCACGGGCCAAGTGGCACGATCCGCCATTGGCACCGATGCTTTTCAGGAAACCGACATCTTTGGCATCACTCTCCCCATCGTGAAACACTCCTGGGTGGTGAGAGATCCGCACGACATGGGTCGCATTGTGGCCCAGGCCTTTTCCATCGCTGCCCATGGCCGCCCTGGTCCGGTACTCATTGACGTGCCCAAAGACGTGGGGCAGGAGTTGTTTCATTACACCCCAGTGCCACCCGGCAGTTGCTTGCCCAGGGGGTTTACGTCACCCCCCACGGCATCCGACGCGCTGATCCATCAAGCGTTGGAGATGATCCGCAGATCCCAGCGGCCGCTCCTCTACGTGGGCGGCGGGGCGATTTCCGCAGGCGCCCACAGCCTGTTAACGGTCCTGGCCAAACGCTTCCGCATCCCGGTCACCACAACCTTGATGGGCAAAGGGGCATTTGACGAGAACCATGAATTGTCCGTGGGCATGTTGGGGATGCATGGCACGGCCTATGCCAACTTTGCTGTCACCGAATGCGACCTGCTCATTGCCTGTGGCGCCCGCTTTGATGATCGGGTGACCGGCAAGCTGGACACCTTTGCCCCCCGCGCACAGGTCCTTCACTTTGAGATCGACCCTGCTGAAGTCGCCAAAAACCGTCGCCCGGAACTGGCAGTGGTGGGAAACCTCAAAGACACTCTGCGACGACTCCTGCACTGTTGTCAGCCGGATGAACCGCCCCTGAGCACGGCAGCCTGGTTACAGCGCATCGCGGACTGGAAACAGCGCTATCCGCTCATGACCCCGCCAGCCTCCGGGGACATCTACCCCCAGGAGGTGCTCATTGCCGTGCGGGATCTGGCGCCCAACAGCTTCGTCACCACAGATGTGGGGCAGCATCAGATGTGGGCCGCCCAGTACCTGCGCAATGGGCCGCGCCAGTGGATCAGTAGTTCGGGGTTAGGCACCATGGGCTTTGGGATGCCCGCCGCCATGGGAGTCTTGACGGCTCTACCAGATCAGCAAGTCATTTGCATCGCCGGTGATGCCAGCATCCTGATGAATATCCAGGAACTGGGCACCTTGGCCCAGTATGGCTTGCCCGCCAAGATTATCATCATCAACAACCAGTGGCAGGGGATGGTGCGCCAGTGGCAAGAAAGCTTTTACGAGGAACGCTATTCTGCGTCCAACATGAACAACGGCATGCCGGATTTTGCGGCCTTGGCTGAGGCGTTCAGGATGAAAGGCCTCTGTATTCGTGAGCGGGAAGAACTGCACTCGGGTTTGCAAGCTGCCTTGGATCACCCTGGCCCAGTGCTGGTGGACGTGCGGGTGCGCCCCGGTGAAAACTGCTACCCCATGGTGCCGCCGGGCAAGAGCAACGCCCAAATGGTGGGTCTGCCGAGCCACCCGGAACTGGCCGTGGCCAGCGACAGGGATTGCCGCAAGTGTGGCTTCACCACGGCGATTGACCACCTGTTCTGCCCCAACTGCGGCGCAAAGCTCTAAGGTTCTGGCACAGGCCTCTGCTGGAGCGACATGAGCAATCCCGTTGCCCGTGGTCTGGTGATGGTTCCAGCGGTGTTGCTGGGTGGTGTGTTCATGGCAACGGGGCTCTTCTGGTCCCAGGAAGGAGACATGGGTCGCCGTGGCCTGGCCGTTGGCCTGGGGTTGTTGCTCCTGGGGGCAGGGCTGCTGGTGGGTTTGCTGAACCCACGCCCAGACGCCTAGGATGATTGGTCTTGCTCCTGGGACTCCTCCTCCTGCACCCCCTGCTGGGCCTGGATGGCTTTGATTGTATCCTCCGTAGGCAGGAAGAAGTACTTGTCCTCTTCATCCTGGGTCAGCAGGTTAATGGCCTGAGACAAGCCGATCACTTTGTCTACGCCTTTAAAATCCGGCACGTCTTGTTTTGCCTGCTGAAGCTGGCTGTAGTTAAAGAACAGGGCGATCCTGCGTTCTTCCATGCCCGGCGGCGTGATGCTAATGGGAGGATCCGTCAAGAAGACAGGAACCATGAGAGTCTGAGCAATCTCTTGCTGGCTGATCCCTTCGGCCAGCAAGATCTCTTCGGCTTTTTCCCAGTCCACCCTGGCAGGCACCAGTGGCGTTCTCAGGGACAGGGAGTTTGTGTCGTCCCTTGCCTCGATCTCTTCGCGCAGCCTCTCGTTGCGCTCAAGGGCGCTGTTCAGAGGGGTGGCGACTACTCTACTGCCTTCAACACCTGGTTGGCCCTCCAGAATCTTCTGCTCTTGCTGGGCCTGTTCGGCTGTCATGAACATGGGGAATACCAACTGATCCAACTCCTGGTAAAAGGGGAAGACAGGCTGACCTTCAGCGTTGACCGCCACATAGTGATAAAAGGGGAAGACAGGCTGACCTTCAGCATTCACCACCACATAGACGATCACCGCTTCAAGCTTCTTGATGACTTCAGCCTCGGGAATGGCCAGAGCGGGCATCGCCCCAAGGCCAAGCATCAACAGGCCCACACCCCCGCTGGCCACACGAAGAGCAGACTTGACAACAGCACGGGGCAACCCCGGAAAAACACTGCACACAGAACGATGGGGAGATGCTGCCCAAGGGTATATGGCGACAGCATAGCGTCGGCCTCCTCAGACAGAGTCAGAGCCCCCTCCGCTAAGAACCGTGGAGGCTCGCTACATGGTCCGCGCTCAGGGAGTGTCTGTTGGGCGGGAGGGGTCTTGTGTCGGCACAGGGGGGGAGGTGGTATTGGTGGAGGTCTCTGGCGGAGGCGAGGGTGCTGCATAGATGGAGGGTTCTGGCGGCCTGGAGAGCTCACGAACTGCTACGCCAAACACAAACAGCACCGGCAGGGCAAAGGCTCCCGAGAGAATTGTGGCTATCATGCGCATTCTCTGGCGGTAGCGCTGCGGCGGCTTCCTGGCATCATCGGAGGGCATGGGGAGACAAGGCGGAGAGCAACTTGGTTCAAGTTTCAATCAACAGGCAGAAAACTGGCAAGCCAGGCAAATTGTCCAGTCACACACCCGCCCATTGAGACCCTGGAGGTTGCAGACTGGATGGGTAACCGACCGGCTCCATGCAGACGCCCATCCGTCCGATCAGCAACGACAACGGCAACGCCTTTTTGCCCCTGCTGGGGCTTGTGGTTGCCGTTGCCCTCATCCTCCTGAGTCAGGTGCTGTTCATTGTGCCCGCAGGCAATGTTGCGGTTGTCACCACCCTGGGGAAGGTGACAGGTGAGCCACGGTCTGCAGGCCCCAACTTCAAAGTTCCCCTGGTCCAGAACACTGCCATGTTCGACATCAAGACCCAGGTGCGGCCTGAAGAGTTCTCCTCCCTCACCAAGGACCTGCAGGTGATCGAGGCCACCGCCACGATCAAATACGCGATCCGTCCCAACCAGGCTGGCCGCATCTTTCGCTCCATTGCCACCGCCAACCAGCAAGTCTATGGCCGCATCGTCCAGCCGTCTCTGCTGAAGGCCCTGAAATCGGTCTTCTCCCAGTACGAGCTGGTGACCATCGCCTCCGAGTGGAACAGTATTTCCGAGATCGTGCAGGAGAAGGTATCCGAAGAGCTCAGCAAATTTGGTTATGTGGATGTTCAAGGGCTGGACCTGACCGGACTGCGCATTGCCGAAGAGTATCGAGCGGCCATTGAGCAGAAGCAAATTGCGGACCAGCGTCTGCTGAAGGCCCGCACGGAAGTGCGCATTGCCGATCAGGAAGCCAAGCGCTACGAAACCCTCAACAAAAGCCTTAACGACCAGGTGCTCTACAAACTCTTCCTCGACAAGTGGGACGGCACCACCACAGTGGTGCCAGGTCTCCCTGGCAGCGGTGAGACCCCCCCAGTGATTGTTCAAGGGAAGCGGCGCCCTGGCGGACTGGTTAGCCGGTCCGGGGAGCCGGTGTGATTGTCTTTCCCCATCCATGGATCTGGAAATCGAGCGACGTTTCCTGGTGCGCACAACAGCCTGGCAGCACCAGGTGCGCACCAGTGTCCACCTGAGCCAGGGCTACGTCAGCAGCAGCCTCCATGGGGTGACCACCCGTGTGCGCCATGACCATGACAAGGGCTGGCTCACCCTGAAGGCGCCCATTGCAGCAGGGGCAGCACCCGCAAAGGGGCCGATTCGGCGCTGGGAGTTTGAGTATGCCATTCCCCTGGCAGATGCCAAGTGCCTGCTGGAGCGCTGCCCTCACCAGCTCAGCAAAGAGCGCCACATGCTCACTCTCGTGGGTGGGGACTGGGTGGTGGATTGCTTTGCTGGCGCCAATCATGGGTTGGTGCTGGCGGAGGTGGAATTGAAACGATCTGATGCCAGTCTTCGTCTCCCCCCCTGGCTCGGCCCAGAGGTGAGTTGCGACGGGCGCCTGAGTAATGCAGCTTTGGCCCGCCACCCTTGGAGTCAATGGCGGGAAGAGGAACAGCAGGCGCTGTGGCAGTAGCGCCTCCCTCAGGAACTTTGGTGGGATGGGGTGTCCGACGATTCAGACGATTCAACAGTGATGCTCCAAGTGAAGTTGGATGTCACCGCACCGGAGCAGACGTAGGTTCCCTGCACGGCAGCAGCCTTGACGGGGTCCGAAGGGGTTGAAATGGCGATGTACTGCTGGTCGATTTCACCATTGCCACTGGGATCAAACCCTCGCCAGCCCGCACCAGGTAGGTACACCTCCGCCCAGGCATGCAACTCGTAGCTCCGGGGTGGCGGCTCAGCCAGGTGATAGCCGCTCACAAACCGTGCCGGCAGCCCCATGCAACGGCAGGACTCAATGAACACCATGGCCAAGTCCCGGCAGGAGCCAATGCCTTCGCGAATGGTGCGGCCTGCCGGCCAGGCTGGGCCCGTGTGGCGGAGACTGTAACTGATGCGCTCTTTGATCACAGCCACCAGTTGCAACAGGAAACCGAGGGGCTGGTGATTGCTCATCATCAACGCTTCCTGAGCCAATTGCACTGCAGCATAGTCGTGTTGTCCATTGGCCAACCAGCCCAGGGTGTAACCCTCCAGGGATCGGTCCTGACTACTGAGGGCATAGGGAAGAGGCTGGTCCGCAGGTGCGATGCATTCCGCAATGGGAGGGTAAGGGCAAGTGAACACCTGAGACGTGGCCTCGATGGTGAGACGATCCGTGCATCCACTGAACCAGGCGCGAATCACCTCGTCGTTACTGGCCGAGAGCAAGGTGAACTGCTTGCTGGGATGAGGGCTGATCCTCAGCGTAAAGGACTGTAGCCGCTGATGCCCATCGCTGCGTGGCCTGAGACAAAAGCGATGAGAACCCAGCTCAACTGGTCGGCTATAGGTATAATGAAAACTGTGGGTGATCGTGGCTTTCATGCGGTCCTCTGGGTGGAAGAACGTAGAGGGGTAAACGACTGGGGAGCCCGAAAGTAGATTTGTTCCAACTGATTGTGGAGTTCATTCAGGTCCTGTTGTAGACGGTCAATGCTTTCATGCAATCCGTATTGGATAATCTCTGCAATATCTGTATATGTCCAGCGTGCCTGCATCATGCCCACATGGCGGCCCAGGGGCCTTTCACTAGAAACCTGTAGCGGGTCAATCCTGCTGAGGGATTGGCAGATACCATCCAGACAGAACCGCACAGAGCGTGGGAAATTTGGATCTAGAAGGAGAAATTGAGCCACACCTTTTGGGGTGATAGACAGTTGTCTGGACTGGCGAAACATCTGGTAACCACCAGCGGTTTTGAGCACAGCAATCCATTGCAATTGGTCAACCACACCGCCAACGGTTTCCCCATGGGGGAGCAGGAGGAAATACTTCACATCAAGAATACGCGCTGTTTTGTCAGCTCGCTCCACCAGGCGACCCAGCTGACAGAATTGCCACCCTAAGCCGCGGCTGAAGCAAACATCGGCAATTCCATAGAACAGCTGGCAGTCCTGACGAACCTTGAGCAGCCACTCCTGGCTGGGCAGCCCTGAAACGGGTCGCTCTTGCTTGAGTCGCCAATACATGGCGTTCAGGTGCTCCCACATTTCGTTGCTGAGCACCTCGCGAATTTGTCGGGCATTTTCCCGTGCCAAGTTGAGGCAGTTTCGAATTGAGCTGGGGTTATTCTTGCTTTGTACCAAAAAATCTACGATTTCTTCTGCGCCAAAGCTGCCCTTTACCACTTGAAACAACTCCCGATCGCCACAGGCATCAATGAGGGGCGTCCATGGTTCAATGGCCATGCCAGAGTCCAGATCCATGGCGCTGCTCACTTCCAAAAAGCGCGATAGATTCTCAATCCGCTCAATGTTGCGGAACATCCAATACAGAGATTCAGCAACACGACCTAGCATGAGACTACCACGGAAGAGGCATCATCCTGGACAATCCAGGTATCTTTGCAGCCACCGCCCTGGGATGAGTTGACCACAAGGGAGTTGCGCCTCAGGGCAACACGCGTCAGGCCACCGGGGCTGATCCACTGCTGACGACCCCGCAAACAGTAGGGCCGAAGATCCACATGACAGGGATAGACTTCCCCGTGGCTGATGGAAGGAACCGTTGATAGATACAAGGTTGGCTGGGCAATAAAGTTGCGTGGACTGGCTTGTATGCGTTGGCGGAACTCCATCTTCTCTTTCGTGGTGGCATGGGGGCCAATCAGCATCCCATAGCCACCTGCTTCCGAGACAGACTTGACCACCAGCTTGTCCAGGTTGTCCAGGACGTAGTTCAAATCCTCAAGGCGAGAGCAACGGTAGGTTTTCACGTTCTTGAGTTTGGGCTTTTCTTTAAGATAGAAATCAATGATCTCAGGAATATAGGTATAAATTAACTTGTCATCCGCCACGCCAGTTCCTGGAGCATTGGCAATGGAGACCTGCCCTTGACGGTACACGTCCATGAGCCCCTTGATCCCCAAAAGGGAATCTAGTCGGAAGCAGGCTGGATCCAGAAAGTCATCGTCAATACGACGATAGATCACATCAACCGCCTGTCTGCCGCTGGTGCTCTTGAGCCAAACATGGCCATCCTGGCAGAAGAGATCACGGCCTTCCACCAGCTCAACACCCATCTGCTGTGCCAAGTAGCTGTGCTCAAAATATGCGCTATTGAATGAACCTGGCGTTAGTACAACCACCTTGGGGGTTTCGGTCCAGGGAGCAAGATCTTGTAGTGTTTGAAGTAAATGAGAGGGATAGTCATCAATGGCTTGAACATTGTGGCTATGGAACAAGCTGGAGAACATACGCTTCATTACCCGTCGATTCTCCAGGTAATAGGCCACACCAGAGGGACAGCGCAGATTGTCTTCCAAGACTCTCCAGGCGCCCTCCTCATCACGAATCAGGTCCAGCCCCGCCACGTGGCACCAGCGTTCCAGAGGTGGGGTTATCCCAACCATGGCGGGACGCCAACCTTGGGATGTCTCGATGGTATCTCGCGGGATCACACCGTCCTTAATGATGCGCTGATCTCCATAGATATCACTCAAGAAGAGATCGATGGCCTGCAGGCGCTGGATCAGTCCGACCTCGAGACAGGCCCAGTCACCCGCCGTAATGAGTCTTGGCAAGGGATCAAAAGGCAGGATCCGCTCGCCGCTGTCGGTGTCCGCACCATAGAGCTGGAAGGTGGCGCCTACTTGCTGAAGCAGTGTTTCGGCGGCACGGTGGCTACGGCTGATTTCCTCCAGGCCAAGATGCCCCAGGGAGGAGATGAGGGGCTCGAAGCAGGATCTCGGCTGGTTGGGCGCGGCAAAGTACTCATCGAACCCACCTTTGGGCTTGTAATTAGAGAACATCAGCACAGGCCTGCTTCCCAAGGATCTTAGCAGGTCAGCCACCAGGACTTGGCCATATTGAGTCTGGAATGAAAGAGATCAGATCAGAGAAGACAACGTCTTTGCTAAATCCACTACATTTTTGCCCCAATGCCCACCAGGACATGGGTGTAGGCTGAACGGAGACGATTCACACGAAATGACCACAGAAGCCGGTACCCAAGGTTGCCTTGCCCTGATTGCGTGCAAGCACCATCTGGAAGAAGCCCTGGCTGCTCTGCAAGGGTTTGACAGCAGCAGCGACCTGCAGGATCAACTCCTCACCCTGCATGCCCAGGTGGAGCGTATGCATGACCAACTCCGCCGCCAGGCGGCCAAGCGCCAAGCCAGCCTCCAGACAGTGCCCCACAGGATGCACACAACGGTCTGACGCGGATTGGGGCCAGGGGAACCCGGCAAAGTTCCCGTGCGTCTCCAAAAGGGCGATGCTTGTGGACCCACTCAGATCCCGTTGTGGCCCATCCGCAGGTTCAGGAGGCGTTGGATGTCCGCAGCGACACTACGCACAGCCCGTCCACGACCGCCAAATTTCAGTTTCTGGCTGGTGGTCAGTTCCCCATAGGTGCATCCCGCCGCCCGGATCCAGAAGACGTCCCCATAGCCCTTGGCCGTGCCCCGAGGCTGCTCCAGGATTTCGCCGCGACACTCTCCCTCAGTCTCCAGGAGGATCTTCCCCTGGGGATTTGCCAGAGCCAGGGCGCTGACCAACGAGGCAGCGCGGTAGAGGGTGTCCTTCAGTTCCGCCAGCAGCCGCGCTTGACGGCTGGCTGGATCCGGACCGTAGCGGGCTGAATAGACACCGGGGGCGCCATGGAGGGCATCTACCACCAGCCCCGAGTCATCCGCCAGGCTCCATTCGCCTGTGAGTTGCGCCACGGTTGCGGCCTTCAGGCGAGCGTTTTCAGCGAAGCTTGTGCCTGTCTCCTCCACCACCAGCCCCTTGGGCTGGGCCGCCAGCCGAATGTCCACAGGGCTGAGCATGGCAGTGATTTCCTCCATCTTGCCGGCGTTGCTGCTGGCAATCACCAACAGAGGTGGAGAGGACGATGACACCTGGAGTTCATGACACACTCCCCATTGTTGAGGATGATCGGACCATAAGCCGTTAGGCTGTTCTAATAGGTCGCAGTTCTGGGTTGGTCGACACTGCACTGGCGTTACAAAACATCCTGACCCCGCCGGTCCTCTTTTTCTTTCTGGGGGTGCTGGCGGTGCTGCTGGGGTCCGACCTGGAAATTCCAGCCCCACTGCCCAAGCTTTTTTCCTTGTACCTCTTGCTGGCCATCGGGTTTACCGGGGGCGTGCAGTTGGAACGCAGTGGTCTATCCCTCACGGTGCTGCTGAGTGTGGGCGCCGCTGTGCTCATGGCCTCGGTGATCCCCCTGTACAGCTTCCTCATCCTGCGCACCCGCCTGGACATCTACAACTCCGCGGCCATTGCCGCAGCCTACGGCTCCACCAGCGCAGTGACCTACATCACCGCGGAATCCTTTCTACGGGTGCTGGAGCTGCCCTACGACGGCTTCATGGTGGCTGCCCTGGCCTTGATGGAATCACCGGCCATCATCGTTGGCCTGCTCCTGGTGCGTCTCCTGGGCCGCTCATCCCGGAAGCCGGGGCAGGAAAAGGTGGGCCTGGGGGCCGTGCTCCATGAGGCGTTCCTGAACAGTTCCGTGTTCCTCCTGATCGGTAGTCTGCTGGTGGGGTTTCTGGTGGCCCAACAGGGTCCCACAGGCGTGCAAAAGCTGGAACTCTTCACCGACAAGCTTTTCTACGGCGTGCTCACGTTTTTCCTCCTGGACATGGGCCTGGTGGCGGCCCGTCGTCTGAACGAGCTGCGCCGCGCCGGGCCTTTTCTCATTGGGTTTGCCGTGCTGATGCCCTTGATTAATGCCGCCTTGGCCATTGGCCTGGCGGCGGTGTTGGGGATGAGCCAGGGCACGGCGCTGCTATTTGCCGTGCTCTGCGCTGGCTCGTCCTACATCGCCGTGCCAGCCGCCATGCGGATGACCGTTCCGGAAGCCAATCCCAGCCTCTACATCTCCACAGGTCTGGGACTGACCTTCCCTTTCAACATCATTGTTGGAATTCCTTTGTACCTGCAAGTCATCAAGACCGTAATCCCCGCCAGCTAAACCATGAACCGTGTTGACGTGATTCTCAGCGAGCGTGAGCTGGAGCGGCTGACCAGCGTGATTGACAGTTCCGGCGCACCTGGCTATTCCGTGGCGCGACACATCACGGGCCGAGGCGCCCACGGGCTGGTGGCCAGTGAGTCCCTTGAGGTCACAGGATTGGGGACCAACGTCCACGTGATCATCTTCTGCGAGGAGCCCGTTGCCGAAGCCCTGCGCACTGCGCTGAGGCCACTGCTGGCCTACTACGGTGGCGTGGCCTTTGTCTCCACCTGTGAGCCCATCTGAGCCGCTGCCGGCAGCCGTCGGGGAGGACGCGGCGCCTCCCCGGACGGCGGCCCTTGTTGTTCCCCACGTGGCTCCTCCCCAAACACCCCGGCCGCTGCGGTTGGGCGTACTGGCCTCTGGCCGGGGCTCCAACTTTGAAGCCCTGGTACGGTCGTCCCGCCATGGGGCATTGCAGGGAGAGGTGGTGGGGCTGGTGGTGAATACTCCCCACTGCAAGGCTTTGGCCAGGGCGGGGCGCCTGGGTATTGCGGCTACGGTGATGAATCACCACCACTACGGCAGCCGGGAAGCCCTGGACCATGCCCTGGTGGACCACTTCACCGCCCTTCAGGTGGATGTGCTGGTCATGGCGGGATGGATGCGCATTGTCTCCCCGGTGCTCTGCCAGGCCTACGACCAGCGACTGGTGAACATTCACCCCTCCCTGCTGCCCGCCTTCCGGGGGTTGAACGCCATGGAGCGGGCTTTGGCTGCTGGTGTTTGCATTACCGGATGCACAGCCCATCTGGTGGCGCCGGAGGTGGATGCAGGCCCCATCCTGATCCAGGCGGCCGTGCCTGCTTATCCCAACGACACCCTGGCCACCCTGGCCCCCAGGATTCACGCCCAGGAGCACCGCATCCTGCCCATCGCCGTGGCCATGGCCGGCCAGCGCCTGTTTGCGCGCCCGTAGGTCAGGGACGAGTGTCAGGGGTAGAAGGGGTCCAGGGGCAGGCCCATGGGATCGGGCAATCCCAGCATGATGTTGAGGCATTGCACGGCCTGGCCCGCTTGCCCCTTGAGCAGGTTATCCAATGCCGCCATGACAATCACCTGGCCTGTGTGGGGATTGGCGGCCACCGAGAGGAGGGCGCGGTTGGTCTGGCGCACCCACTTGGTGGAGGGATACACCCCCACCGGCAGCACGTCCACACAGGGGTGGTCTCGGTAGGTGTCACGGAAGTGGCTGGCCAGCTGCGCCGCCGAGCAGTCTGATGCGCTCAGCTGGCCGTAGACCGTGGCCAGGAGCCCCCGCACCATGGGCAGCAGGTGGGGGGTGAACTGGAGGCGAAGGGGACGGCTTCTCGCCAGGGTTGCGGCCTGAATCTCCATTTCCCTAGTGTGGCGATGGCCCTCAACCCCGTAGGGAACAACGGCTTCCCCGGCCTCTGCCAGCAAGAGGTGCTGTCGCGCCTCGCGACCGCCTCCGGACGTACCGGTCTTGGCGTCGATAACGATGCCCTCCGGCAGAACGAGACCCTCTTTCAACAGGGGCAGCAGCGCCAGGAGGCTGGCGGTGGGGAAGCAGCCGGGGCAGGCCACCAGGCGGGCTGTGGTGATGGCCGGGCGGTTGAATTCAGGCAAGCCGTAGACGGCTTCGGCGCAGAGGCCAGCGTCGGCACGCTCCACCGCCCCATGGCTGCCGTAAACTTGGCGCCAGTCCTCCAACTGAGCGAACCGATAGTCCGCCGAGAGATCCACCACCCGCAGACCACGCTCCAGCAGGGCAGGCGCCAGTGTGCTGGCCCGTCCATTGGGCAGGCTCAGCACCACCAGGTCCGCTGCGGCAGCAATGGCGTCGGGATCGGGTCGGGCCACGCGCAGATCCGGTCCCGTCTCCAGGAAGGGAGCCAGCTCCCGCCAGTGGCTGCCCACCGAGCCATGTCCTCCCAAAAACGTGACCCGCAGTTGGGAATGGGACTGGATCAGGCGCACGGTCTGAAGTCCCCCATAGCCGGAGGCGCCAATTACGGCAACACGATGAGGGAGCAAAGCAGACACCACCCAGGGAAAAATGTCTCGAAAGTATCATGAAACCAGCCTGAAGCAGCTGTTCACCCTGCCTTACATCCCATGACCTTCAGCACAATTCCTGAGGCTCTTGACGCACTGCGCACAGGGGATTGCATCGTGGTGGTGGACGACGAGAACCGTGAGAACGAGGGAGACCTGATCTGTGCCGCCCAATTCATCACCCCCCGGCAGGTGAATTTCATGGCCAGCGAGGCCCGGGGGCTCATTTGTTTGGCCATGGAGGCTGAGCGGCTGGGTGAGCTGGATCTGCCCCTGATGGTGGATCGCAACACCGACAGCAACCAAACCGCCTTCACGGTGAGCATTGATGCGGCGCCGGAGCACGGTGTGTCCACCGGGATTTCGGCGGAGGATCGGGCCCGCACCATTCAGGTGGCCATTGGACCCAGAACCCGCCCTCAGGACCTCCGCCGGCCCGGCCATATTTTTCCGCTGCGGGCCCGGGCCGGCGGCGTCCTGAAACGCGCTGGCCATACGGAAGCCGCAGTGGATCTGGCCCGTATGGCAGGCCTCTATCCCGCTGGGGTGATCTGTGAAATCCAGAATCCGGACGGCTCCATGGCGCGCCTGTGGGAATTACGGGCCTATGCCCAGCACCATGGGCTGTGCCTGGTGAGCATTGCCGACCTCATTCGCTACCGGCTCCACAACGAGCGCTTTGTCACCCGTATGACCACGGCCCGGCTTCCCAGCCGTTTTGGCGCCTTTCAGGCCATTGGTTTCCGCAATGAACTGGACGGCTGCGACCACCTGGCCGTTGTTCGCGGGCCGGTGGAGCGGCTGGGGGACGGTCCTGTGCTCACGCGCATCCATTCCGAATGCCTCACGGGCGATGCCCTGGGCTCCCTGCGGTGTGACTGCCGGGACCAGTTGGAAGCTGCCCTGGGGATGATCGAGGCGGAGGGGCGTGGTCTGGTTGTTTATCTTCGCCAGGAAGGCCGTGGCATTGGCCTCATCAACAAGTTGCGCGCCTACAGCCTGCAGGATCTGGGGCTGGATACGGTGGAGGCCAATGAACGGCTCGGCTTTGACGCCGACCTGCGGGACTACGGCATTGGCGCCCAGGTTCTGTATGACCTGGGCATCCATCAACTGCGCCTGATCACCAACAACCCCCGCAAGGTGGCGGGCTTGGGGGGCTACGGCCTGGAGATCAGCGAACGGGTTCCCCTGGTGATGGAGCCCAGCCGCCACAACCTCCACTATCTGCGCACAAAAGCCCGGAAGCTGGGACACCTGCTCCCGGGTGTTCATACGGTGTTGGGGGTGGATTGTGAGCAGCAGAGCTCCGCCCAGAAACGGGGCCAGCTTCTGGAGCAGATCCAGGCCACGGCCCAGGCATCCGGCATTGTGGCAACCGAAGACGTACAAAACCGCACCAGGGCCCTGCTCTGCAACCCTGATCTCACCGTCCGCCTTGCGCCCCGGACGCCCACAGCCGCCTTGGGGCCGCTGCTGCGAGACATGCTGCCTCAGTTGGCGGCCCAGGCGGTATTGTGGCGGCTGCAGTTGCTGGTGAGTCCTGATCATCAGCAGAGTGGCCATCCCCGCGCCGACGTGCCGGTGCTGGATCAGGCCTGGGGAGATTGGGCGGCCCTGGCCAAGGTGGACGATGGCGTCCACTGTCTCCTCTGTTGGGGACAACCCAGGCCCAATGCGCCCGGCCCAGCGTGAAGTATTTTGGATCAGTGTTGCATGGGCGTTGGCATGACGGCAGACACCTGCGGGGAGTTGAGCGTTGCCGTGATCGGAGGCAGTGGCGTTTATGCCATGGAGGGGTTGGAGAGGATTCGTGAGCATCGGATCGAGACACCGTTTGGCCCCCCTTCGGATCTGCTCGTGGAAGGGCGCCTGAACGGGACGCCAGTGGTGTTCATGGCCCGCCATGGCCGTCACCACCATCTCCTGCCCACCGAGGTGCCGTACCGGGCCAACATCTGGGCTTTGCGCTACCTGGGGGTGCGCTACCTGGTTGGCTGTTGTGCGGTGGGGTCTTTGCAGGAGTCCATTGGCGTCCAGGACGCGGTGGTTCCCGATCAATTCATTGACCGCACCGTCAACCGTCAAGCCAGTTTTTTCGGGGAAGGGTGTGTTGCCCACGTTGCTTTTGCCGATCCCTGCTGCCCTGTGCTCTCCCAACGGCTCCACCAGGCAGCCGCCCAGACCATGACCTCCGGCCCTATTGCCCACGGCCGTGGAACCTATGTCTGCATTGAAGGGCCAGCCTTTTCCACCCGTGCGGAATCCGAGCTCTACCGTCGCTGGCAAGGGGACGTGATCGGCATGACCAGCCTCACGGAAGCCAAGCTGGCCCGGGAGGCGGAAATCGCCTATGCCTGCCTGGCCATGGTGACGGATTACGACTGCTGGCATGAGGGCCATGCCAGCGTGAGCGTCGAGATGGTCATGGCCAACCTTCGGGCGAACGCCGCAACCACGCAAGCCATCCTCCGGACCTGTTTGCCGGCCCTGGCGGCGGAGCAGCCGGAGAGCCCTGCCCACAACGCCCTGGCCACCGCATTGCTCACTGCCCCGGATCAGGCGCCCGGTCCCACGCGCCAGCGGCTGGATCTGTTCACCCGGCCCTACTGGGGACCCTATCAATCCTGAGAACCGGCTTCAGGGCATTGGTCAAGGCGTGATTTTTCATGGCGCCTGGTTGTCAACCCTTGTGGAAAAGTTCACTGATGCGGTTTCCAAGAGCTCTGACTTTGCCTTTTACTTCATCATTTCGATAATCCAGGCTCTTGGAAACTCCAGCAAAGCGTTTATCGATTTCAACGTTCAATGATTTAAATTTATTGTCTATTTGCAAATTGATAGAATCTTTTATTTCTTCGCTGGATTTTTTAATCTTCTTCTCTAAGTTAGCAAAGCGCCCCAAGAGCCATGTTGCGAAGCTAGTGGCTAGGAAGGCACCCGCAAAGCTGGCTCCTGACTCTGGCAACAAATCTCCCGCCCATTGCCAATTGCTCTCATCCGTGTTGCTCTCACCCGTCTTGGCCTGATTCGTCTGAGCAACACTCGCAGGCAGGAGGAAGAGCGAACCAACTACTACGGGAGCAGCCAACACTTGGAGAAGTAGACGACTAGAGGAGCGATTCATGGGAGTTGGTCAGTAAAGGTGGACAGGGAGGCAAGTTGTGAAACCAGAGCTGACGCCCCAGCGCCAACCGACAGGCACGGCCGGTTGGCGC
>JXQG01000009.1 GCA_001007665.1 Candidatus Synechococcus spongiarum SP3
GGTGGCTCCGGCAACAACGGGGGCGCCATTCTGGGGGGATTTCTCGTCTGGTTCTTGTGGGTGCAGGCGGAAGTTGGCGGCCCATGGCTGATGACCCTGCTCACCTCCGGGCTCCAGGAGGACGCTCCTCTGCGTCAACACCTGCTCAGCGTAACGCCCCACATGCGCCAATTGGTGATGGGGTGCATCCTGCTGGTGGTCTTGCGTCTGAGCCCCCGGGGACTACTGCCGGAGCAAAGCGGCAAACACAACCTTGCCCAGCGGCGAATCGGATCGGAGCGCTCTTAAGCCCTGTGGACAAATGGGCGTTACCTTGCTGCAAGAAGGGTTGCCACGAGGTTCCAGTGAGCGGCATAGCTGCTGGCGGCTTGGTCATAACCGGTGACAATGTTGACAATGTACCGGTCTCCTTGATTCTGGCAAAGGAATTCTCGATCCGATGGCGCCGCTTGTCGGCTTCCCTGTCGGAGGAGCGCCGTGCTTGGCGGTTCGCCTTGGGCGGGATGCCCCGCTGTGGCGCTACGCACCGTCAACTCCCTGAGCAAGTCATCCCTGTCGAACGCCTTGTCAGCCAGCAGCGCATCAAAAGGCAGGTTGCTGATCCGTGATGCCACCCCTTTGCTCTCGTGCCTCTGTCCTGGCAGCAGGAGGAAGCGCACCAGATTGCCCAGGGCGTCCACCATCACCACGATCTTCCTTGCCAGCCTGCCAAGGGAACGGCCCATGCACTGGCGCTGAATCCCCCTCTTGCTCCGGCGGCTTTCTGGTGAACCGGGCAATGGCGCCGTCGATGAGCGCGTACTCCAGAGAACAGCTTCCAGAAGCAGACGGTTGTCCCCTTGTGGGACCGGCACGATCCGTAGCCTTGCCGAAAAGCAGCGGTGCAATGGTCTGCCAGAGCCGATCCGGGGCCACAAAGCGGTGCTCGCCCATGGCGACCTCCATTCCCTCAGCGTTGAAACACCCCAACCTCCAGGGCAATCCCATTTGTCCACAGGATCTAAAATTCCTGGACGTTCAGAGTTTTCTTTCGCATGCGTGTTGCCATTGCGGGTGCCGGTCTGGCTGGATTGTCTTGTGCCAAGTATCTGGCGGACGCGGGTCACACGCCTGTGGTCTATGAAGCCAGGGATGTGCTGGGCGGCAAGGTGGCGGCCTGGCAAGACGAGGAGGGCGACTGGTACGAGACCGGATTGCACGTTTTCTTTGGCGCCTACCCCAACATGCTGCAGCTCCTGGGGGAGCTGGGCATTGAGGACCGCTTGCAGTGGAAAGACCACGCCATGATCTTCAATCGGCGGGAAGCGCCAGGAAGCTACAGCCGCTTTGACTTTCCGGATCTGCCCGCCCCCATCAACGGCGTTGCGGCCATCCTCGGCAACAACGACCTGCTGAGTTGGCCGGAAAAAATTGCCTTCGGGGTGGGGCTGGTGCCCGCCATGCTGAGGGGGCAGCCCTACGTGGAAGCCTGCGATCAGTATTCCTGGACCCAGTGGCTACGGCTGCACAACATCCCGGAGCGGGTCAATGATGAAGTGTTCATTGCCATGAGCAAGGCCCTCAATTTCATCCACCCGGACGAGATCTCCGCCACCGTGGTGCTCACAGCCCTGAACCGCTTCTTGCAGGAGCAGCAAGGCTCCCGTATGGCGTTTCTGGATGGAGCGCCACCGGAGCGCCTCTGCCAACCGCTGGTGGACCACATTTGTTTCCATGGCGGCGCCGTGGAGCTCAACACACCCTTGCGGACCATTGATCTGGCCCCGGATGGTCAAGTGGCCAGTCTTGGCATGGGGTGCAAGGACCGTCAAACCATCGTCGCGGACGCCTATGTCAGTGCCCTGCCGGTGGATGTGCTCAAGTTGCTCTTGCCGACGCCATGGCGACAACTGCCTCTGTTTGCAAAGTTGGCTGGGCTCCGAGGTGTTCCCGTCATCAATGTTCACCTTTGGTTTGACCGCAAGCTCACGGACATTGACCATCTTCTGTTCAGCCGTTCCCCCCTGCTCAGTGTCTATGCAGACATGAGCGTCACCTGCAAGGGCTATGAAGACCATGAGCGCTCCATGCTGGAACTGGTGTTTGCCCCTGCAAAGGACTGGATCAGCCGTACGGATCAGGACATCGTCCAGGTCACCATGGAGGAGTTGAAAATCCTGTTCCCCAGCCATTTCAGCGGGGACAACCCCGCCCGGCTGCGCAAGTACCGGGTGGTGAAGACCCCCCTGTCGGTTTACAAGACAACACCCGGCTGTCAGCAGCTCCGCCCCGGCCAGACCACCCCGATTCCCAATTTCTTTTTGGCTGGCGACTACACCCGGCAGCGCTATATGGCCTCCATGGAGGGCGCCGTGCTCAGTGGAAAGCTCTGCGCCCAGGCCATCGTCCAGCACGGTGCGGCGTCACCAGCCAAAACACACTGATACGCTGTTCCCAGCTTGTCTGGACGGCTGCCATTGCGCCCATGAGCTCTTTGCAACCTGTCCGTCCCCACTGGCTGGCCCGTCACCATCCGCCCATCTTGTGGCGGGGCGCCGCGGTGGACTGTCCCAGCCTGGAAGAGGGCTACGAAGCCTGCCGTGTGGAAACCCGGCGCTGGGCCAAAACCTACTACCTGGGCAGCCTGTTGATGCCCCCGAAGAAGCGCCGCGCCATCTGGGCCATCTATGTGTGGTGCCGCCGCACGGACGAACTGGTGGACGCTCCCGATGCGGCCACCATGGACCCCACCCAACTCCATCAGCGTCTCAACCAGTGGGAGGAGCGGACCCGACGGCTGTTTGCCGGAGAGGTACACGATGCCCAGGACATGGCCCTCTGGGACACCCTGCAGCGCTATCCCCAGAAGATCGAGCCTTACCTGGAGATGATCGCCGGGCAACGGATGGACATCAACCTGAGGCGCTACCGAACGTTTGAGGAACTTAAGCTTTACTGCTATCGGGTGGCGGGCACCGTGGGCCTGATGAGCCAAGCGGTGATGGGGTTGGATTCGGCATTTTATTCCGCCCCCTGGAGCCGATGCCCCGATCCCAGCACCTGCGCCGTGGCCTTGGGCATCGCCAGCCAACTCACCAACATTTTACGGGATGTGGGGGAAGATCGGGAACGGGGGCGCATCTACCTTCCTTATGAGGACCTGACCCGGTTCAGCTACACGGAAGCGGAACTGATGGATGGTGTCGTCAATGACCGCTGGCGTGACCTGATGAAGTTCCAAGTGCAGCGTGCTCGGGAGTGGTTTCGTCGCTCGGAGTCAGGGATTCGTTGGCTCTGCCAAGATGCCCGCTGGCCCGTGTGGACCTCCCTGCAACTTTACCGAGACATTCTCGGGGTCATTGAAGACAACGGCTACGATGTCTTCTCCCGCAGGGCTTACGTACCCGGTCTGAGAAAGCTGCTGAGCCTGCCCATCTCCTTTACCCTCGCCCAGTCCCGCTAAACGGCTGTCTTCTGTTGGTCCAGCAGCAGCTTGAGCTTGGAGAGTTCCTGGCTCCAGCGGGGATCGGGAGCATCCGCCTCGGCAAGTTCACGGTGAACGACTTTGTCGGCCATCTTGCTGGCGCGGGGGGGCGCCTGGTCGTTGCGGCGATTACTGGCGTTGCGGTTGCTGTCCTTGCGCTCGGAGCGCTCCACACGCAGAGCTTGACCGGCAAACTCCTTGCCGTTGAACTGGGCGATAATGGTCTCGGCCAGCCGCTCGTCACTGACGCTGATGAAGCCGAAGCCACGGCACTCGCCACTCTCCCGGTCGGTGACCGGTTTGAAGCGAATGCTTTGATCAACAGCAGCCTTGAACTGGCCCTCAAGCTCCTGGAGATCAGCGTCCCGGGGCACGTTGCCCACATAGATGCGAATGCCTTGCTGATTATTGTTGGAACGGTTGCTCATGCGTTGCAATGACGAAGGGACATGGAACGATTGAAAAGTAGGGTTGACATTCAAGAGTGAAGTCAACAGGATGCCGGGACCTTTTTGGCAGGCCCAAGCAAAAATCGCCACTATCTTTATCACATCAAGGGGAAACCGGATTCCTCCGACTGGGGATCCGCCGGGAAGAGGCTTCCTGTTGCAGCCATTGTCGGGCCCTGTCCAAGATGGACGCCTCATCATGAGCGACCAGGCGTCCGAAGGCATTCTCGCGCCGCAGAAAGGTCATCAATGCTCCCAACCTGGGACCGGATGATAAAGACAAGGCCTCCTGCAAACGGTCACCACTGAGGGGACAGCGAGGATGACAGAGGGCGTCAGCGGGATCCCGCCAACGGCGCAGCCACACCCTGGCGTTGTTCAGGCTCAACTGGTTCCGGGCCAGCAGCGCCAGCAGGAGCGCCGGGAGGTCCTTTGCCAGGTCCAGGTGCAGCTGCAGTTGCTGGTCCTCCGCCAGCCCCGTCGTTCCTTCAGCCCACACCTGACGCCAGTGGTTCAACCGCTTCCACTGCCGTTGCCGGCGCCTGCTGCAGCCCAGGCGCTCCCCTACGGATTGCGCTCCCAAGAGCCCCGAGAGCCGGGCCAACGCCAACTGGCGCACCAAAGCCTCCCCCTCCAGGCCCAAAGCCATGGCCAGACGGCGGCTCAGACAGGCAAGTCCTGGCCATGGCCGCGCCATGGGAAGCCAGGCCCGCAACACAGTGCCCGTCTCAAGCAGCCAGTGGTGAGCCTGGGGCGCCCTGCAGAGTCGCTCCAGTTCCGCCAGGATCCGCTCGGACGCCACCATGTCCAGCTTCGGCGCCTCCTGCCGAAGCCATTGACGGGTGCGCTCTTCAATGGTGCATCCCAGTTCAGCGGCCAGGCGATAGGCCCGCAGCACCCGCAGGGGATCAGCGGCCAGGATGGCGGCAGCCACACAGCGCAGCCGCCGCTGGGCCAGGTCTTGCAGACCGCCACAGGGATCATGGAGCGTGCGCCGCCCCAGGTGGTACGCCATGGCATTGAGAGAAAAGTCCCGCCGCTCCAGGTCCGCCTCCATGGTGGCGCCGTCCCAGGCAGCCACGTCCACCGTCCATGGACCATGGACCAGGCGCCCCATGTCCCGCACCTGGTCCAACACCACCACCGTGCCCCCCCAGCGGCTGGCCAACTGCCGACACAACTGGACGGCCCCCTGGGGAACGGTCAGATCTACGTCGGGATGGTCCCTGAGGCGCCCCAGCAAAGCGTCACGAACAGCACCCCCCACCAGGACGGTGTTCCCAGGCAGCGCAGCCCAGGGGAAGGGGGGAGACAACCTGGCTACGGCGGTGGTCAGCAGGGCCGCAGCGTCCGCCAAAGCCGGCCCAGCCTGCACGTCACCTGTTGTGGCTTCACTGCCCATGCGCATCTGTGTTGACTCGATCCCAGTCGTTAATGTTGAAGGACTGGAAGGCTGGTATGCCGAACACGTGGCAGCGTAGTCAAAGTTCGCACACCCAGCCACGACGTTGTGGTTCTGGAACACCGAGATTGGTTGGGCAACCACCCATCCCCTTCTGGTGCGGGAAGGGTGGGAGTACGTCCAGACAATTCTGTGGGACAAAGGCGTTGGCCATGTCGCGGGCAACGTGAACGGGGACACGATTCGGCGGTTGCCGACGGTTACGGAAATCTGTGTCTTCTATCGGCGACGGCTTCTGCTGAAGACCTCGGACGGCAGGGTGCCCCTCTGCCGCTGGCTGCGCACGGAATGGCGGCGGACCGGACTGCCCCTGTATCGCGCCAACGAGGCATGTGGGGTCAGGAACGCTGCAACCCGCAAGTATCTCACCCAGGACTGGCTCTGGTACTTCCCACCCGTGGAGATGATGGCTCGGCTGGTTGCCTTTGCCAACGTCCACGGTGACCCGGCAGGGCGTCCCTATTACGCAATTGACGGAAAGCAGCCTGTCACCAAAGCTGAATGGGCAGGGCTGCGCCACCCATGGCGCCACGAGCACGGCCTGACCAACGTCTGGTCCCATCCGCCCCTCAACGGTGCAGAGCGCTATCGGGGCGACGGCCGTCGCGTCGCTCCCCGAGTGCATAACCCGGGGAAGAACGCAGCGGCGCACCTGAACCAGAAACCTCTTGAGTTCATGCGCCGCATCATCAAGGCGGCCTCAAACGAGGGCGACACCATCTGGGAACCGTTCGGTGGGCTATGCACTGCATCGGTTGCGGCTATTGAGACCGGTCGGAATGCCTTTGCCGCCGAACCCGATCCCTACTTCTCGGCACTGGCAAGACAGCGATTGACCGGCCGGTTCACCAGTGACCATGAGGTTTCAAGAACCACTGACCGTGTCAGCGATTTGTCTGTTCAACACAAACCTTCCCGGACGTGAGATTGTTCGCGCATGGCGGGATGGGACAGATTATTATCGACTCAACTCAATCCCCCCTCCCCTTTCCCGCATGTTCGACCCTTTTGAACAGCTCACTCTTGAGAACCTAAACAGTGACATGTACGACTCTATAAAACAGTTCTTGTATGGCCTCAACAATAATGAGCTGATTGTTTTTTCTCTTCTGATGTTTTTTCTCCTCCCAGTGGGCATGGCGGGTTTGGTGTGGTTCCTGTTCGGGTGGGGTGTCCGACGCCGTGGCCAGGAACCTAATTGGTGACGGCGGGGCTTGGCGACCCTGGCGATGGTTCTCAGTTGCTTCTGGAATCCGTGGGGGGTGATGTCGGTCATTGCAGGGATCAGTGTCGGGTTGGCATTGTTTCCTTTTGAGACTGACTAAGCTGGTCTATCACTGCCACCCCCCACGGATGCAGTGTGGCCTTCCTTGGGAAAGGTCTGGACGGATGCTCTTACCGGCCCTTGGGGGCTCGCTCGGGGTAATGGCAATCAATAGATACGGTTAGGGGGCCAAACAGCGGACTCAACCAGAACCAGCGGCAGCGGTGGTGGCTCTGGTTCTTGGCTACGGATTCACAGAAGTCTCCCATCATTATCGTCAGGGTCCCTCGGTCCAGGGCAGCGGGTGAGCAGATACCGACTCCTGACAGTCCGCCTGCGCACTGATCACGATTCTCGCTCGCCTAAAATCTGATCTGAGACAGGTGGGACTGAACAACGAGTCAGTTGTGCCGCAGCGTCCGCCAGGACCAGGTCACAATGGACCTTGCCTGTTGTGGTTTCACTGCCCATGTGCATCTGTGTTGACTGCCACTGGGTGGACCGTTGCTCCACGTATCACGCCGTAGAAACCCGGCACGGCGTCAAGCATCTGACGCCAACACCGGACTTTGCGCCCCTCCAGCCTCGCATCAACGTCCATTTACGGTCCCGAGGGTTGGTCACCACGGTGGAGTGGGACGTGGTGGCCTGCAACAGCTTTTTGAGGGACCTGGGCCGTTGGCAGCGTTTGCGGCCCCGGGAGGCCGTACCTACGTGAGCATGGCCCCTGTCATGGATGCGCAGCCGATGGAGCCGGACCTGGCGCTGGCGATCCATACCTCCAGCCCTGATCTGGCCATGGCGTTGGCGCCGTTCCCCTGGTCGGGGGACGCACCCGTGTCCGTTCTCTGCAAGGCAACGGGGAAGGGTCTTGCCAACGTGTTGCACCAGGAACTGCTGCGTCTCCTACCGGCTTCCCAATGGCGCCGGCTGGCGGCTCTGGCTGTGGCTACAGGACCCGGGGGCTTCACGGGAACCCGTCTGGGGGTAGTCCTGGCCCGAACCATGGCCCAGAACTTGCAAATCCCCCTGTTGGGCTGTGGCAGTTTTGTCCTCATGGCACGGCGCCTGGCGCAACGTCTACTCCAGGAACATCCGGAAGGTTGCGCCGTTCAGTTGGAGCAGCCGTTGCGGAAGCGTGGGTGGATCCGGGGTCGTTACCGGATTACAGCCCATGGCGTCGTGGAGGAGCGCCAAGCGCCCCAGCTCCTCACAACCGCGATTCCCCTTGGAGAGGCCGCGCCATGGCTTCGTCACCCTGCCGTAGTGGAGCCCGCCGCCGATGCGGTGGAGTTGCTACGGGTACTGATGGAGCGTCACGCCCTGGGTGATCCTGGGCATTGGCAAGGGGTGCTGCCGTTGTATCCAGCTGCCGCGGCGGAGCGCCCATGGGAGACTGAGTCCACGTGTCGTTAAAGACCCTCTGCTGGAGAAGATCAAGCCGTACTACCCCAGTGCTGGGAAGGGGAGAGTGCCCTACCCACTCCAGGGATCCTGCTGTTCAAGCCTTTTTCCACTGACGATTTCTTGTGGCCCGTCTCCACCGGGAGACAATCACGAGCTCGGACGATGGGTCCCGATCCTAGGCTGACCGCAGTCTGTTTGCGTCCCATGGTGTCCTCCTCTGCCCTGGCACAGCCGCCCGCAGCGGCGGATCCGAATGGTGACTTGCGACGCGATCTGGTGCGCCACCCCACCATCGTGATCCTGGACTTCGGCTCCCAGTACGCCGAACTCATTGCCCGACGCATCCGCGAGACGGAGGTGTTCTCCGTGGTGCTGGGCCATGGGATCAGCGCTACGGAGCTGCGGCAGCTCCAGCCGTGCGGGCTCGTTCTCAGCGGTGGTCCCAGCTCCACCTACGGGAAAGACGCGCCCCAGTGTGACCCCGACCTCTGGGGCCTGGGCATCCCGGTGTTGGGGGTGTGCTACGGGATGCAATTGATGGTGCAACAACTGGGTGGGCAGGTGGAGCCGTCCCGGCGGAGGGAATACGGCCGTGCCCGATTGTGGGTGGACGATCCCACGGATCTGCTCACCAACGTGGCCCATGGCTCCACCATGTGGATGAGCCATGGGGATGGGGTCAGCCGCCTTCCGGAGGGGTTCACCTGTCTGGCCCACACGGACAACACGCCCCTGGCGGCCGTCGCGGATGCCCAACGCCGTTTTTACGGGGTTCAGTTTCATCCGGAAGTGATGCACTCCACCTGCGGCATGGAGTTGATCCGCAATTTTGTCTTCCATATTTGCGGGTGCAGCCCCAATTGGAACACTGCGGCGTTTGCGGAGGAGGCCATTGCCGACGTGCGGACCATGGTGGGGGAGCGCCGTGTGCTGCTGGCCCTCTCGGGTGGCGTGGATTCCTCTACCCTGGCCTTTCTCCTCCACAAGGCCATCGGCCCACAGCTCACCTGTGTCTTCATTGATCAGGGCTTCATGCGCAAGGGCGAGACGGAGTTTCTGATGAATTTTTTCCGGGAACGGTTTCATATTGATGTCCACCACATCCAGGCCCAAGACCGTTTCCTCAAACGGCTGAAGGGGGTGACGGATCCGGAAGAGAAACGCAAAGCCATTGGCAATGAGTTCATTCGTGTCTTTGAACAGGAAAGCAAACGTCTTGGCCCTTTTGATTATCTGGCCCAAGGGACTTTATATCCCGATGTCATTGAATCCGCCGGCACCAACGTGGATCCCAAGACAGGGAAACGTGTGGCGGTGAAGATCAAGAGCCATCACAACGTGGGTGGCCTGCCGGAAGACTTGTGTTTTCAGTTGGTGGAGCCGCTACGGCGTTTATTCAAGGACGAGGTGCGCAAGCTTGGCCGCAGCCTGGGGCTGCCGGAGGACATTGTGCAGCGCCATCCCTTCCCGGGACCCGGCCTGGCCATTCGCATCCTGGGGGAGGTGACGGAAGACAGGCTGGAGATGCTACGGGATGCGGACATGATTCTCCGGGAAGAGATCAAGGCTGCCGGCCTCTACCACGAAATCTGGCAGGCGCTGGCTGTACTGCTGCCGGTGCAATCCGTGGGGGTGATGGGGGATCAGCGCACCTATGCCTATCCCATCGTGGTGCGCTGCGTCACCAGTCAGGACGGCATGACTGCCGACTGGTCCCGTCTTCCCCATGGGGTGCTGGAGCGCATCTCCAATCGTATTGTCAACGAGGTGAAAGGGATCAATCGCGTTGTGTACGACATTACGAGCAAGCCGCCCGGCACCATTGAGTGGGAATAGTGTCGGCGATCAAAGCCCGATACGATGCGCTGCGGGCCGCAGTAGCCGATACCACTCGATGAACGCCAACGAACTTGGGGGATCTTCTCCTGGACGTGCATGTTTGTGGAGCAGCAGCAGAACGTGCTGGCCATGGTGGGCCATCCGGATTTGGAGGACTGCCTGGGAGATGGATGACCCGACTGAGCACCGGGCAGTGCTAGAGGATCGGGACTACTACACCCGGGAGAACATGTTCCGGGTTGCCTGCCAACGCCCGCTGGGAATCAGCCTATGGATGGGGACAAGGGTACGACAGCAACAAGATCCGTACCCTGCTGCTGGAGCAAGGCATCCCATCCTGTATCCCACCCAGGCGGAACCGCAGCAAGAGAGTCCCTTCCAGCAAGAGGCTGTACAAGATGCGCCATACGGTTGAGAACCTGTTGGCCAGGCTCAAGGCTGGCGACCCATGACAACTCGCTATGACCACTGTGCCCCTGTCTTCCTCTCTGCCGTCCTCCTGGGGGCCACCGTCATCTTCTGGTGACGAGGCCTGACCCTAACGACTGCGGCGGACCCGGTTACTGGGCCGGGAGGAAGGCTGGCCTGTCCCTGGGGATCCCGCTGCAGGGCTGAGTTGGCCAAACACCATGCGGCCGGAATTGGTTTGCAGGGCGCCGGTGATGGTCACGTTGCGGGATTGGCCGATGAGTGCTTTGGCGCCGTCCACGACAACCATGGTGCCGTCCTCCAGGTAGGCGATGGCCTGTCCTGGCTCCTTGCCTTGGCGCACCAGTTTCAGGGTGAACTGATCCCCCGGCTGTGCCTCGGGCCGCAGGGCCACCACCAGTTCGCTCAAGCTGAGCACCTGAAGGTTGCGCAGGCGCCCCACCTGGGCCAGGGTGTAGTCCGTGGTGATGAGGATGCCGCTGGTGTCGCTTGTGAGCTGCAGCAGCTTCTCGTCTACGGTCTCGCCGTCGTAGCGGGTGCTGTTGGTGACGATGCGGCGACCGTAGTCACGGCTCAGGGCAGAGAGGCTGTCCAAACCCCGCCGGCCGCGGCTGCGTTTTTCCCCTTTTCCTGAGTCGGCCAGGGTTTGCAGCTCGTCCAGCACCACCTGGGGGATGATCACTTGGCCCTCCAGAAGACCGGAGCCCAGAAGGGCGCCGATGCGACCGTCAATGGCGGCGCTGGTGTCCATGATTTTGGGTGCGGATCGCTGCACCAGACCCTCCTCCAGCAGCAAGGTTTCGCTGCTGGTGGACCCCAGAAGACGGCGCAGGGCTTGTCCCCGCAACTGGCCCACCGTGAGCCCGGCCACACCCAGCAACAGGTTGGTCAACACAAGGGTAATGGGCTTGACCGGTTGTAACGACTCCGGCAAGGGCAGCAGCAGCAACGGCGCCACCAGCAGATTGGCCAGCACCAGTCCCAAGCTGAGGCCGGCGGCCCGAATGAGCAGAATGTCCCAGGGCAGTTGACGTTCCTCGGCCCGGAGGCAATTGCGCACTTGCTGGACCAGCAGCCCCATGAGCAGCCCCAGCACCACCCCGACGCCGATCAGCCAGAGCCAGGGGCGCTCCAGGGAGTTGATCAGCGGCAGGACGCGCTCTGACAGCAGTGCGGTCATCTCTGCACTGGGATGATTTCTGGCAATCACAACAGATGCCGTGGAAAAAGGGCAGAGTTTGAACCGGGTTGCCACACCATGATGGCTTTTTCACAGCCGCGCAGTGCGTATGTGCATATTCCCTTTTGCCATCGCCGTTGTTTTTACTGTGATTTTCCCGTTGTTCCCTTGGGGGATCGGGCGGACGGGGCTACATCCCACTCCGTGGCCCAGTACCTGGAATGGTTGGAGCAGGAAATCAGCAGCAGCCCGCCGGGTCCTCCCCTCTCCACCGTGTACATTGGCGGCGGCACCCCTTCCCTGCTGAATCCCCTCCAGACGGCACGGCTGATGGCCCTGTTGAACCGCCAGTTTGGCCTGGCTCCTGGCGCAGAGATCACCATGGAGCTGGATCCAGCCGATGGTTGTGCCGAGCGGCTGGAAGGCTATCACGGGGCGGGCGTGAACCGGATCAGCCTTGGGGCGCAGAGTTTTGACAATTCACTGCTGGCGTCGATCGGGCGACGCCACAGCCGCCAGGACATTGAATCCACTGTGGCGCTGCTGAACAGGGAAGGCCTGTTTCGCTGGAGCCTGGATCTCATCTCCGGTTTACCGGGTCTCACCCCGGCTCTGTGGGAGACAACGCTGGACCAGGCCTTGTCCCTGGCTCCCCCCCATGTGTCCCTCTACGACCTCACCATTGGCGAGGGAACGGTCTTTGACCGCTGGCTGGAGCAGGGGCGTCTATCCTTGCTTCCGTCCGCCACCACTGCGGCCATGCTGGATCGGGCGGCCCAGCGGCTGGATGCGGCCGGCTTGCGGCGCTATGAAATTTCCAGCTATGCCCTGCCCGGTCATGCCTGTCGCCACAATCGGACGTATTGGGGAGGCGGCCACTGGTGGGGCTTTGGCATGGGGGCCGCCAGCAGTGTGGCGGGGCAACGACTGACCCGCCCCCGCACCCGTGCCGGCTATCAGGCATGGCTCCATGGACCACGGGATGGGGCGCATCCCCCCGCCAGCACCAGAGCGCGCCTGGAGGATTTGCTGATCACGGGGCTGCGCCGCAGTGAAGGGGTCAATCGTCGGCAGTTGGCGCAGCAGTGTCCCTTGCCGCCGGAGGCCTTGATGACCTTGTCTCCACGGCTGAAGAGGGACTGTGCACAAGGCTTGCTGTGTTGTGAAGGACCCTATCTGCGCCTGAGTCAACCCCAGGGCTTTCGCCTCAGCAACCAGGTATTGGCGGATTGCCTTCTTTGGGTGGAGGATCTGTTTGCCCCTGGTGGCGCTGCTCATGACACCAGCCTTGCAGCTCCCGTTTGAAGATCTCTGCCGCCTGAAGCCGTGGCTTCACGAAGGGGGGCTGGCTGGGGGTGAGTCCCAGCAGGTCGGCCGTCACCAGGATCTGACCATCACAGTCCGGGCCGGCGCCGATGCCGATCACGGGAATCTCCAGCTCCCGCCGCAGCCCACTGGCCAACACCGCCGGGACATGCTCCAACACCAGGGCAAAGCATCCCTGCTGCTGGAGATCCAGGGCTTTCTGCCGTAACCGCTCCTGGTCAGAGACGCTGCAGGCCTGACGCCCCCAGCCCAGGCAATGGACAGACTGGGGCGTCAGTCCCAGGTGGCCCATCACCGGGATGCCGGTCCGCACCAGCCGATTGATCACCGCCATGGTTTCTGGTTCAGCCCCCTCCAGCTTGACGGCCTGGCATGGTGTTTCCTTGAGAAAGCGACCCGCCGCCGCCACCGCCCGTTCAGTGCCACACTGATAGCTGAGGAAGGGAAGATCCGCCACCAGCAGGGGCCGCTGGATGGTCCGTCCCACCGCTTGGGCATGATGGACCATGGCCTCCAGAGAGACGGGCAGGGTTGTGGGGTGCCCCAGGCTCACCATGGCCAAGGAGTCTCCCACCAAAGCCAGATCACAACCTGAGGCGTCCACCCAAGCCCCGCTCAAGGCATCCCAGGCGGTCAGGGCTGTAATGATACGCCCCTGACGCTTGTAATTTTGCAAATCCCGAATCGTGAGAGGCAAGTGGCGTCCTGGCAGTGGAGATGCTAGTATCGAACTGACTCGGACCCATGCGTTCCAGACGCCCAAACCTGGTCAGAGCCGGAAGGCAGCAGCCACACGGGATGCTCGGGATTGGCGTGGACTCCGGGTCACCTAAATTCTCGACGGGACCGTGTCGTCCGACGAATTTGGCACGGTGGATGAGCCGTCGCTATCGCCTGAAGCTCTGTGCAGAAATCTGGGGTTGTGGTTGTGACGGCGACGCGTCTCAAGGAAATAGGGAATTTTTGCGCCTTGCTTCTCGCCAAGAGGCTGAGTGAATTGGTCGTGTTCCTCCTGAAGGTCGTTCTGTGACTCAACAGCGTGGGTCCCTCGGGCTTTCGTATCATTTGTGTTGCGGTCAAAACCTGTCGCGATAATGGTAACAATTGTTTCTCCTTCAATGGAATCATCCTGTACAGCACCCACGATGATGTTGGCACTCGGATCAACCATGGTTGTAATCACCTCTGACGCCTCCATCAGGTCATCCAGGGTCATGTCCCTCCCGCCTGTGACGTTGATGATGCAGCCCTTGGCGCCATGAATTTTCTTGCATTCCAGTAAATCGTTATTGATGGCTGCCAGAGAAGCCTCCTTGGCACGGGCACGGCCTGAGCCTTTGCCGATGCCCAGCAGTGCCGTGCCGGCATTCTTCATGACGGAATAGACATCAGCGAAGTCCACGTTCACCAGCCCTGGTTGAGTGATGATGTCGCTGATGCCCTTGACGCCACGGTGAAGAATATCGTCGGCAGTGCCGAAGACATCTTGCAACCGCCCGCCGGGAATATCGGCTCGACGGAGTTGGTCGTTGGGAATCACAATCAGGCTGTCCACATGGGCGGACAACTCCTGAATCCCTTGCTCCGCTTGCGCGGCACGGCGGCGACCTTCGAACTTGAACGGTTTGGTAACAATAGCTACTGTGAGCGCCCCGGATTCCCTGGCCAGCTCGGATACTACGGGAGCGGCGCCAGTGCCTGTTCCACCCCCCATGCCTGCTGCAATGAAGACCAGGTTGGCTCCTTCCATGATCTGCTGGATCTCCGATCGGGACTCCTCGGCTGATTTCTTGCCAATGGAAGGGTTGCCTCCCGCCCCCAGCCCTTGTGTCAGCCGCTGACCAAGCTGAAGACGATTCTCCGCCGATGAGCAGAGCAGAGCCTGAGCATCGGTGTTGAAAACCCAGTGATCCACGCACTGTAAATCGCTTTCGATCATACGGTTGACAGCATTGCTCCCACCACCACCAACACCGATGACACGGATGCGAGCATTTTGGGCAGGGACGATCTTGGGGGTTGATTTTAGGTCCCAATCGTGATTACCGCTGCTATCCATGGTTACCTGCGGGGGGAATGGAGGGGGGTCAGCCTGACCTTAACAGCAAAATCCAAGATTTCCCAACCAAATGTCAAGCCTCCAATGCCAAATAAAGTATTAAGATTCCGGGCAACGGCTGACAGCCCGTCTCAAAGGTCCGTAGTTTTGTCAATTCTCCTCCAGGCACAGTGAGGCGGATTGTCCTTCAACGCTAGCCTTGCGACAGACCAAGGGTTGGTTG
This sequence comes from Candidatus Synechococcus spongiarum SP3, assembly GCA_001007665.1. GTDB lineage: Bacteria > Cyanobacteriota > Cyanobacteriia > PCC-6307 > Cyanobiaceae > Synechococcus_B > Synechococcus_B spongiarum_B. The sequence continues at coordinate 15,102 of JXQG01000009.1, forward strand.
ATCAGGATTGCGGAGGTCCACATCACTATAAGAGAACGGCGATGCACTCCTCTCCAGGTGGACGTAAAGGTGGTCCATGGTAGCCAGCTTGGGCGCCAGATCATCCGGCTGTCCAAGATACACCTCTCCTAAAACCTCGGAGGCGCCCAGCACCAATTGCCCATCTGCCATGATCCAGATGGTATGGACTGGTGTCTGCAGGTGCTCCAAATACGAGAACAGTTCAGCCAATGTGTCCTGCAATCCTGGGGTCCAAAAATCCACCCATACCAGAACATGGTTCTTCACCATGGGAAAACGATCCAGTCGGTGGCCAGCATCAACGCTGGTCCAATTGAATCGGTGATCCAGTAGTCCACGCTCCACCCGATCCGCCAAGGAACGCCGTGCCCAGGCATGGGCAGTGTTGTTTCGTAGTCTGACCACCAGTTGCGGTGGCGCCAGGGTCCGTCGCACCTGCACCTGGAGTGTTGGGGAGATCGAACGCCGCAAATGCTGCTCTATGGATGAAGGGTCCACCGCAAGCAAGGGAATCGGGAATCGGAGTGCGCTGGCGGCCAGCAGCTTCCCATGGTCCTGTCGCGATGTGCGATGAAAAGCCACCTGGTCAGGCGTCTCAAGCCACCAGCTTTTCTCCAGCAGAACCCAGGCCAGTCCCGCCGCGATGCCACTGAACACCAGCAGGCGCCACAACTGGATCAGCCACCGCCGCCATGGGCGCTGCCCTGTCTCCTGGGGGCGAGACCTCACAGTTGACAACACACCTGAGACATCAGCTCATCCACCCATAGGCGGGCTCGTACCGCGTCACTAAACGGGATGTCCCAACTCTGGCCGTCCGCAACCAATCGCAGACGACAGGGACCACAGGCCTCGTTGGTGAGAGGAACGTCCCCGGAGCGATCTGCCATCAATTCACAGATTTCCAGATGGTTCACGGCAATATCCCCTGCCAACTCAACGCCTTTCGGGCCGACAGACCCCCAGCTGATCCGACCATCCTGGAGGCGCACGGCTACGGCAACATCCAACCTGGCCAATTCAGCCCCTTGGGACCAAAGACGAAACACGGCCTGACGCCGTCGCTCCAGCCAGCCGAGGGCAGTCAGGACCATGAAGGTCACCAGCAGGGGAAGCCAGAGAACAGCGTCTCGCATGACGATCAGTGGGCCGAGATGAGAGTCCTTCGCTGGTGGCGCGCCTGGGCAAACCCGATCAAGCGATGCACAAGCTCCTCGACAGGAACGCCACTGGCCTGCCATAGTAGAGGATACATGCTCTGGCTCGTGAAGCCCGGCATGGTGTTGATCTCGTTTACATAGAGCACTTGGCCATCCTCCTGGTAGAAGAAATCCACACGGCTGAGGCCATCGGCGCCCACTGCCTGGGTGGCCTGTACTGCCAGGCACTGGACCTGGTCATGGATGACCCGGGGTACGGACGCAGGGATCACCAAGGAGCTGCGTCCTGGAGAGTATTTGGTGGCGTAGTCATACCATTCACTGTCGTAAAGGATTTCGCCAACAACAGAGGCATCCGGATGCCCGTATCCCAGCACAGCACATTCCAGTTCCCGCGCCGGAACGGCTGCTTCAATGACCAGGCGGTCATCCAGCCGGGCTGCGGCCCGGAGTCCCGCCAGGAGCGCCTCACGATCCCCGGCTTTGCTGATGCCCAACGAGGAGCCCAGGTTGGCCGGTTTGACGAAGCAGGGATAGCCCAGGCGTTGTTCCACGTTGTCGGCCAGCTCGTCGGGGCGCGCTAACGCACTGGCAGTGGCACAGACATGGGTCACCTGGGGCAGCCCGGCTGTCGCAAAGGCTGCTTTCATGGCTTGCTTGTCCATGCCCACAGCGGCGCCCAGCACCCCCGTGCCCACAAAGGGCTGATCCAGCAAGGTGAAGAGTCCCTGAATCGTTCCGTCTTCTCCATTGGGTCCATGGAGCACGGGAAACCACACATCCACCTGATGGGCCGTGGTGGGCAACCTGGGCAGATGGTCGTCGGGCTCGTCCGGAAGCGTGTCGGAGAGCGCAGCCGTTGCCCCGTCCCCCACGAGCCATCGCCCACCACGGGTTATGTAGTGGGGAACCAGCCGGTAGCGCTGACGGTTGGTTCCAGTGGAGAGGGCATCGGCAATGGTGCGGGCTGAACGAATGGACACGTCGTGCTCACCGGAGCGTCCGCCAAACACCAAGCCCACCCTGGTGACTATGGACTGTGGGACAGGACTGGGCAAGGGAAGGGCGGTCACGCTTTCCTGGAACCTATCAGGGAACAGCCACTAAGAGAAAAGGGGCGCACCGCGTCAATGCGGACGGAAACAAGATCCCCGGGGCCATGATCCGCGGCCGGCAGAAACACCAACCGATTGCTGCGGGTGCGACCCATCAACTGCCCAGGATCCTTGGGGTTGGGGCCCTCCACCAACACCTCCACCACCTGCTGGGCATAGCGTTGATTGCGATGGCGGGCGCAACGCTCTGCGCAAGCATTGAGGCGGTGCAGTCGGTCCACCTTCACAGCCTCCGGAACCTGGTCAACCCGGTTTGCGGCCGGGGTGCTGGGCCGGGGTGAATAGGCTGCGGTGTTGAGCTGATCAAAGCCAATCTCTTCCACCAGCGCCATGGTATTCCGGAATTGTGCTTCCGTTTCTCCGGGGAAGCCCACAATGGCATCGGCACTGATAGCAGCCTCCGGCATCCGCTGACGAATGGTCCGGATGATGCGCCGATAGCGATCCACGGTGTAGCCGCGGGCCATATGGCGTAGCACCTGGTCGTCTCCACTCTGGAAGGGAATATGGAAGTGTTCACACACCTTGGGCAGTTCTGCGCAGGCGGCAATCAGCCGCTCGGTGAAGTAGCGGGGGTGGCTGGTGGCAAAGCGGATCCGCGCAATGCCTTCCACGTCGTGGATGAAGTGCAGCAGATCCGTGAGGGTGTGGCGCCGCCGACCCAAAGGGGTGATGCCTGGCAAGTCGCGGCCATAGGCATCGATGTTTTGGCCCAGAAGGGTGATCTCCCGGTATCCTTGCCGAGCCAGGGTCTCAACCTCGCCGCGAATGGCCTGCGGTGTGCGGGACTGCTCACGGCCGCGGGTGGCGGGAACCACGCAGTAGGTGCAGCGCTCATTGCAGCCATAGATCACGTTGACCCAGGCGGTGACCGTGCTCTCCCGTCGGGGCTTGGTGAGATCTTCCAGGATCTGATGCTCCGCGGTGGCCACCACCTGCTGGCCACTCTCCACCTGCTCCAGCAAGCTGCCCAGACGGCTGGCGTGTTGTGGGCCCATCACCAGGTCCAGCTCCGGCACGCGGCGCAGCAGGCTTTCTCCCTCCTGCTGGGCTACACAACCGGCCACCACCAAGGTGAGACGGGGATTGTGTCGCTTGCGCTGCACCTGGCGGCCCAGGTAGCTGTAAACCTTCTGCTCGGCATTGTCACGAATGGAGCAGGTGTTGTAGATTACCAGGTCGGCAGCCAGCTCGTCATCTTCATGGCAGTAGCCCATGGCCTCCAGGATGCCGGCCATGCGCTCGGAATCCGCCTTGTTCATCTGGCAGCCGAACGTTGTGATGGCATAGCGGCGGCCTGGGGAGGAGGGATGATCAGCAGGAGCCAACGAGGGCATCAGGCGGTTGCGGCGGTTCACGTTTTTATAGTCTTCCCCAATGGCTGCACCAGCGGCGCCCACCTGCACACCAGTCTCCCATGCAAGGTTGCTGCCGTCCTTTCCAGATTGACAGGCTAGTTCGTCTCACCATCAGCCGTGGCCCAACCCACTGCCTGGAACGTTTGCTGGTGGAAATCAGCCACGAGGGAACCACCGGACTCGGAGAGACCGGTCATGTTGACACAGGCCATCACCGCTACACCAGTCAAGCTGTGGCGGCAGAGTTGGCCCAGCTCTGGCCCCAACTGGAGCCCTATGCTCCAGACCAGTGGCAACAGTGTGAGCCACTGCTTGAGGCCCTCTCTCCCCCAGCCCGCTGCGGGGTAGACTTGGCGCTCCGGGACTGGTGGGGCAAGGCCCTGGGACACCCCCTTTGGCGTCTCTGGGGGCTGGATCGGCAGCGCTGTGGGGCCACCAGCGTGACCATTGGTCTCGGCTCCGTGGCAGCGGTACGGCAACGCTTGCGGCAGTGGTTTGACCAGGTGCGTCCCAGCCGCATCAAGTTGAAGCTCGGCAGCCCCCAAGGTCTGGATCATGATCGCCAGTTGGTGCAGACCACCGTTCGGGAGTTGGAACGTTGGCCCAGGCCGGTGGACGTGCAAATTGACGTCAATGGTGGCTGGAACCTGGATCAGGCCATGACCATGGCCCCATGGCTGGCGGATCAAGGGGCGGTGCTGCTTGAGCAACCTCTCGCTGCAGCAAGCGATGACCACGAAGGATATGCTGCTCTGCGTCCCCACTGCCCCCTCCCCTTGGTAGTGGATGAAAGCTGCTGGACCCTCCAGGACCTGATCCGCCTCGCGCCCCATGTGGATGGGGTCAACCTGAAGCTTCTCAAGCATGGCGGCCTGGGCCCAACCCTGCTCCTGGCCCGTGTGGCCCAACTGTTGGGCCTCCGGCTGATGCTGGGCTGCTATGCAGACACCAGCCTGCTCAACGGTGCCGCGGCACAATTGCTTCCCCTGGTTCAATGGCCCGACCTGGACAGCCATCTCAATCTGCGCCATGACCCCTTTCTGGGTCTTGAGCGCAGCCAGGATGTGATCCGGCCCAGCACCGCTCCTGGCCTGGGCATTCAACTTGCCAAACCCCTCCAATGCTGAGTGCCTCCGCCCCCCTGGTCCTTCTCCAGCACGGTGGCCTGCAAAGTCTTCTCGGCAAGACCGGTCTTGCCATGTTGCGCTACCGCCGTGGTCCCATCGTGGCCGTTATCGACCCCGACAACGCCGGGACCGAGTTGGTTGAGCTCACAGGGATTTCCCGCCCGGTCCCCGTGGTGGCCAACCTGGAGGAGGCCCTGCCCATGGGACCCACGGTGGCCGCCATTGGCCTGGCTCCGTCCGGTGGCCGGATTCCGGCGGTGATGCGCCGGGATGTGGAGGCTGCCCTGGCCGCGGGCCTGAGCCTGGCCAACGGTCTTCACACCCCCATGGCTGACGACTCCCATCTGCGTGCATTGCTGCAGCCCAACCGCTGGATTTGGGACCTGCGCCGTGAACCCGACAAGCTGCGGGTCGGCGCTGCCCGTGCTGCCCGCAGCTCTGCCCGACGGGTCTTGTTTGTGGGAACCGATATGGCCGTGGGCAAGATGAGTGCCGCTTTGGAGTTACACCGGGCTGGAGTGGACCAGGGGCTGGCCATGAACTTTGTGGCCACCGGTCAAGCGGGAATCCTCATCAGTGGTGGCGGCATCGCCTTGGATGCCGTGCGGGTGGACTATGCAGCTGGCGCCGTGGAGGCAGCGGTGCTGGAGGCCGGCGCGGAGGCCGACTGGGTGCTGGTGGAAGGCCAAGGCTCTCTGCTCCATCCGGGCTCTACCGCCACCCTCCCCCTGTTGCGGGGCAGTCAGCCTACTGATCTGGTGCTGGTGCATCGGGCAGGGCAGCATCACCTGCTGTCCCTGTCCCCTGATGCCTCCTCCGTTTCCATTCCCCCGCTGCCCCAGGTGGTGAAGCTTTATGAGGCCGTGGGTGCCGTGGCCTGCCCCGCCATGTCTCCCCCGTGCCGGCTGCGGGCCATTGCCCTGAATACGGGGCACCTCCAACTGGAGGAGGCCCGGGCCGCCATCACCGCCACCCAGGAAGAGACGGGTCTGTTCTGTGACGACCCTGTGCGCTTTGGTGGGGCAGGTCTCCTGGCCCGACTCCGGGAACGCTCAACCACGATTGAGCCCGCACTGGGGGCAGCAGCCAGGTTGTAAAGGGCGAGCGAGGGGATTCGAACCCCCGAATGGCGGCGCCACAAGCCGCTGCCTTAACCACTTGGCGACGCCCGCCAGCCAAAGCAGGGGATACTCTACCAGGTGAATTGCAGTGGTCCGGGGTCTGGCCCACTTTTGGGTCAGACCCTCACGTCGATCGGGTGGCCTATGGCACCCCAAGACTCCCCCACCGCGGTGCGGCTGGGTTCTGGCGCGCTTGGCGGCCCGGCGTCTCACCCTGTCCCTCCTGTCCGACCTGAATCCACTGGAGATGGGTGATCAGGACATGGGATGTATTGACATGCCCATTGGTCTCACCAGCCATGGGCAGCCGCGCTGCTGTGACCGCCTGGTACGCCGCCTGCTGGCGCCCGCAAGGCGCAGCAGCAGTGTGTTTTCTCCGCCGGGGCGCTGCTGCCTGTCCCTCTCCAGCCATGGTCTGGCGACGGCAGCGCAGCGCTCCGGAGGCGGACCGGGGCTCTCCATCCAGAGCTGGCATCTCCTGGACCGGATTCGGGAGCTGGATTGCTGGCTTCAGGCCCAGCCCCGGCGATCCCTGCAACTGCTGGAGTGCCATCCGGAGGTGACGTTTTTGCAGTTGCAGCAGCGGTATCAACCGGAGCGGCCGGCACCCATCAGCAAACACCAGCGTTCAGGCCAGCAGCAGCGCCTCCAGCTCCTTCGTCAGCATTGGGGTTGGGATCCCACCGGGCTTCTGGATGAGGCCCTCGCTCGGAGCCGCCGCCGTCACCTCCAGCACCACGACCTGGTGGATGCTCTCGCCTGTCTTGCTGTGGCTTTGGACGGGCAACGTCAACCACTGCCCAGCGCACCGGCAACGGATGCGGCAGGCCTGCCCATGGCCATCACCTGTTCAGGTCTTGACCTCCCACTCCCCATGGCTTGACCCACTTGGTCACAACAGGAGCGATTAGATTGACGCCCGTCTTATGGGTGAGAGCAAGTCCGAGGTAGGCATGGAAGGTCAGCGACTGGGTGCATCGGCCTTGCCTCCTGTCGGGGTGGGTACCTGGTCCTGGGGCAACCGCTTGCTCTGGCGCTACCATTCCCAGCGGGATGATCCCCTGCTGCTCCACACCTTTCAGACGTGCATCAAGGCTGGGCTCACCTTCTTTGACACCGCTGACTCCTACGGCACCGGCAAGCTTCAGGGGCGCAGCGAAATCCTGCTGGGCCAAGGTCTGTCCCGCCTCCCACCGGGACAGCGCCAGCGGGTGATCGTGGCCACCAAGCTGGCTCCCTACCCTTGGCGCCTGGGGCGTCGCGGCTTTTGCAAGGCAGCGGCAGCCTCCCGTCAACGTCTGGGGCGCCCCATTGACCTGGTGCAGCTCCACTGGAGCACGGCCCGCTATGCGCCGTGGCAGGAGAAGCCCTTGTTGCAGGGGTTGGCGGATCAGGTGCAGCTTGGGGGCGCCAAGGCCGTGGGACTCTCCAACATGGGTCCTCGGCGGCTGCGCCGTGTGGCGGGTTGGATGGCGGACTCCGGTGTGCAGGTGCGTAGTGTGCAGGTGCAATTCTCCCTGCTGTCCCAGCAGCCGCGCCAACCGGGCGGCGTGCTGGAGGTTTGTCGAGAGCTGGGCATCAGGGTGATTGCCTACTCTCCCCTGGCTCTGGGTCTGTTAACCGGTCGGTACACCGTCAATCATTGCCCACCTGGATTCCGGGGCTGGCTCTTTGCCCGCCTGTTGCCGCATCTGGAGCCATTGCTTGCATTGATGAGTGAGTTGGCGGCGGACCATGGCTCCACACCTGCTGGTGTGGCCGTCAATTGGTGCCGTGCCCATGGAACTGTTCCCATCCCCGGCCTGCGCCATCCGCGCCATGTGAATGTTATGGAGCAGGCTCTAGGCTGGATGCTGTCTGCCGATGAGTGCCGAGCCCTGGACCAGGCCAGTCAAGCAGTGGCCACGCTGATGCCTCAAAACCCTTTTCAGTCTGCCTGAAGCCTCATGTTGACCAGGATTCCCAAGCAGTGGCTCAGCCGCGCCATCCTCATTGACGTCAGCCTGGCTCTGACGGGCCTTGCCCTGTGCGTATTGCTACCCCATCTGTTCTGGCGCCTTGTTAGTGGCTTTGCGGCTCTGGCCTGTTGTCTGGATGCCCTGCTTGCCGCCTACCTGCTCGACCGCCAGGAGGACTGATTAGCGGACCAGCTTTCTGACGCGACGGATGGGCAAATTGGCTACGAGGGCCGTGGAGCGCTCCTCGGTTTCCAGGGTGAGTTCGCTGCCGGTATGGTCAAGCTCCAAATACTTGGACACCACTTCCATGATTTCCAAGCGCATCTGATCCAGCATGGCGGGGCTCAAATCACTGCGGTCGTGGGCCAGCACCATGCGTAGACGGCTGCAGGCGGAGTTTGCGCTGGTGTTCGTGTTGCCGAAGAGACGGCTCAGCAATTCGCTAATGGTCATGGTGGCGCCTCAAATAATTCGTGTGGACAGGAAGTCACCAAGGCGGTCTATAAAGCCCGCTGGCTTGGCGTTGATATCAGGGATCGGGACCTCTTCTCCCTGGATGCGACGAGCGATGTTGCCGTAGGCAATACCAGCAGGGGACTTGTACTTGCCCAAGGCCAGAGGCTCGCCCAGGTTGGAGGAAATGATCACCTGCTCGTCTTCCTGGACTACCCCAAGAAGGGGAACTGCCAGGATATCCAGGACATCCTCAATGGAGATCATGTCCAACTTTTCTACCATCCTGGGTCGGACACGGTTGACCACCAACTGGATGAGATCCAAGGTGCCCTGAGACGTGAGAAGTCCCGCCACACGGTCGGCATCCCGCACGGACGAGATTTCAGGGTTCACAACAAGGATGGCCTCACTGGCCCCGGCCACGGCATTTTTGAAGCCGTCCTCCACCCCTGCCGGGGCATCAATGAGAATGAAGTCAAAACTGTCCGCCAGCATGGTGACCAGATTTTGCATATGCTCCGGGTTAAACCAGTCGAGCATGCGGGGATTCCCCGCTGGCATGAGCATCAGGTTTGCTTCGTGCTTGTGTTTTACCAGCGCCTGCCCCAGCCGGCAACTGCCGGAAATAACCTCCTGCGCCGTAAACACAATGCGGCTTTCCAGGCCAAGAAGCAAGTCCAGATTCCGCAAGCCATAGTCCGCATCCACAACACAGGTTTTGTGCCCCAGCTTAGCCAGGGCAACGCCAAGATTGGCGGTAAGCGTAGTTTTACCGACCCCCCCCTTCCCTGAGCACAGCACAATGGAGCGACAGTTGTTGGTCTTCAGGGCATCGATGTATGCGATCGAATCGGAGGAGGGCATTTGTGCTATGTAGAGGAACTGGGACGCAAAGCGCTGATGGGTTGAATCTTAGCCTTCACGCGCTGGATCACTTGGCAACAGAAGCCCGCTGCTTCATGGGAGGCATACAGTCCCGCTGCAGTGCAGCAGCTTCGATCACAATCTGACCATTGCGCTGCACAGCTTGCTCCGGTTGCCCTGGCGGCGCATGCTCACCAGGGCCCAGCGCTGTTCTTGAGGCAATGCGCACCTGCTGAGGCTGCAGCTGCAGGGCAGCGATACGGGCCGCTGCATTGCCCCGGCTGCCAGCATGGGCCATGCCCCGCAGTCGTCCCCAGACAATCACATCTCCAGCCGCACGGATCTGGGCGCCGGGGTTGACATCTCCTAAAACCACCACCGTGGCGCCGTGCTCCAGGCAGTCCCCGGAGCGCAGGCAGCCCTCATGGAGATAGGCTCTTTCCTCTTCTGGGCCCTGGAGTTGCCCGGGGGGCTGTTGCCCCTGAAGCGCCGGCATCCGGGGCTGTGTCGTCAAACCCAGGGCAGCACCAGCCACGATTGTGCGCGGCTCGGCAGAGCGCAGAGCAACCAACTTCAGATTGTGGAGCAGCAGCAACTCTTGCAGTTGTTCCAGGTCCGTGTAGCTTAATAGCCAGTCTCCGCAATCCAGTTCCAGGGAGTGCTGCCGATTGAGCCTTGGCAAGACGTGCTCGACAACCTGGAGCAGAACCGGCCCCCTGGAAAGGGCCCCTGAAAGCCGTAGCTGACACATTGAATCCGGAACCGATGCTTGCAAAAAGCTGGCACCCATGGCACACCACTGGCGGTGGTTCTCGGCAAACATTAGCCAGTCTCCGGTCTGTCGCTGATGGTTCCAGGTAAAGTCATGGTTCCGGCAACCGTCTTCTGCGACTTCGACGGCACCATCACCACCGTCGATACCTTTGACCTGCTGATGCAGGACACCTATGGCGACTTTTGGTGTCGGCTCAAGGCAGACCTGCTGTGCTTTCGCCTCACGCTTCGGGAGGCCATGGATCAACTGGGCACCGTTCTCACGGCCCAGCACCTGATGGCCATGGAAAGACGAATGGCCACGTTTGTCCCGCGACCTGGTTTCCTGCGCTTCCTCAACGCCATGGATCATGCCGGCATCCCTGTTGTTGTGGTTTCTGGCGGTTTTCTCCCTCTGGTCGAGGCTGTCCTCCTGGAGCATCGTCATCGCTTCAAGGCCATTATTGCAGGCCTTCCTGTCCCCCAGGACCATGGGGGCACACGTCACCACATCCACAGCCCCTACAGTTCCGAGGAGGAACTCGTGGCCAAAGCTCTGGTCATGGATGCGCACGGCCAGGGTCGCACCATTGCCATTGGTGACGGCATCACGGATGTGCGCATGGCCGAGGCGGCAGATGTTGTCTTTGCCAGGGACTTTCTAGCCGGGTTGCTGACGGAGCGTGGGGTGCCCTTTCACCCCTGGCACGACTTTGACGATGTGCTGAGGTTGCTGGTGCAGACGGGTCTGGTTTCACCGTCAGGCCCTTAGGTCATAGCCGTGCGCTCAATGTGCTTGTCATGGCGGTGGAACTGGTTCTGTAGAGCCACCATGGCGCGCTCCAGCCAGGGGTCCTGGCTGTCGTCCTCCGGCGTCTCCTGCGTTAAGGCTGCAAGCACCTGGTTGGGCATGATGCCCACGCTTTGAATATCGTTCCCGGCCGGCGTCACGTAACGGGCCACGGTGACGGTCAAGCCACTGCCGTCGCTCAGGGGAATCAGGGTCTGGATCAGTCCCTTCCCGAACGTGGGACGTCCCAGCACCTCGGCACGCCCATCATCCTGCAGGGCTCCGGCCAGAATTTCGCTGGCACTGGCGGTGCCGCTGTTGACGAGCACCACGATGGGACCGTCGTAGAGTTCCCCGGCATCCGTGATGATAGTGTCCACGATCCCGTTGCGGTCACGGATGCTCACAAGCGGCTGAGCGTCCAGCAGGGAATTCCCCACCTTCAAGCCACTGCTCACCAGGCCGCCGGGATTGTTGCGCAGGTCAAGAATCAGTCCCTCGACGCACTTGTTCTGGAGTTCCGCCAATGCCGTGCTCACCAGTTCCGGCACCTTGGTTGTGAACTGCCTGATTTGCAGCAGACCGTAGGTATGCCCATCTTCCCGCAGGCGGCGGCTGCGGACGGGGCGCAAATCCACGGTGCGCCGCTCAAGGGACAGGGATTGGCGCTCACCATCCGGCGCCACCAGTTCAATGTCCACAACCGTGCCGGAGGGTCCCCGCAGCGCAGCAGCGACCCCCTCCAGACCCAGGTCTTCCACGGAGTCGCCCTCCACCGCCAAGACAACACTGCCCGGCTGGATCTCGGCCGCTGCCGCCGGGGAACCGTCCAAGGACGAGATCACCTGCACCACGGTCTCCCCTTCATTGATGCCCAACTGCAGACCCACACCGCTGATGGAGCCGGCTGTGCTGTCCGTCAAGGCTTTGAACTGCTCCGGGCGCAGGAAACAGGTGAAGGGATCGCCGAGGGGGGCCAGCATGGTCTCGATGGCCTCGTAGGCACTTTCCCTGGAGGGGATCGGCTGCTCCAGCGCTCTTTGCCGCAAGCGGCGCCACGGTATCCCTTCGAATGTGGGATCCACGTAGCTTTGGTTCACAAAGCTCCAGGCGTCCACAACCAGTTGCTGGTCTTCCGAGAGGGCCTGGACTGCTGGCGCCCACAAGAGGAAGCCAGCCAGAATCACGACGGAAAGACAAATTCTGAATTTGCGCACACCACCTTGTGCCCACCCGCTCATCTTGGCGCAATGCCTGTCCATGGTGATGACCGACCCCTGCTCCAAGACTATTTCAAAGTCTCTTTGGTTATGGCTTGCCCAGCCCCCAAGTTTTGACGTGGACTTTTAGAGTTTGGCCAGGTTGAGCCCTGCACTGGAGGGGCAGCCATGTCTCTGCCCCTTTCACCCCTGAGCAACTGATCCCCTTTTTGCCCCTATGTCGAAGGTTTACGACTGGTTCCAAGAGCGCCTGGAGATCCAGGAGATCGCAGACGACTTCTCCACCAAGTACGTCCCGCCCCACGTCAACATCTTCTATTGCCTGGGCGGCATCACCCTTGTGTGCTTCCTGATTCAGTTTGCCACGGGGTTTGCCATGACGTTTTATTACCGGCCCACGGTGGCCGAGGCCTTCAACTCCGTTCAGTACCTGATGACCTCGGTGAACTTCGGCTGGCTGATCCGCTCCGTGCATCGCTGGAGCGCCTCGATGATGGTGCTGATGCTGATTCTCCATGTGTTCCGGGTCTACCTGACCGGGGGCTTCAAGCGACCACGGGAACTCACCTGGGTGGTGGGTGTCACCATGGCGGTCATTACCGTCAGCTTTGGGGTCACTGGATACTCTCTGCCCTGGGACCAGATGGGCTACTGGGCTGTGAAGATCGTTTCCGGTGTGCCTGCTGCCATCCCTGTGGTTGGCGACCAACTGGTGGAGCTTCTCCGAGGTGGCGAGAGCGTTGGTCAGGCCACGCTGACCCGCTTTTACAGTCTCCACACCTTCGTGCTGCCCTGGCTTTTGGCGGTATTCATGTTGATGCACTTCCTGATGATCCGTAAGCAAGGGATTTCAGGTCCTCTCTAGGCCTGCCCGCGCCTGTCCGAGGCCCTCACCTACGGGCTTCTGCGTTCTCTCTCGTACCCTCCCACCGGACTGATGTCAATCCTCAAGAAACCCGACCTGAGCGATCCAGCGCTGCGGGCCAAGCTGGCCAAAGGCATGGGTCACAACTATTACGGTGAGCCCGCCTGGCCCAACGACATCCTCTACATCTTCCCCGTGGTCATCCTGGGGACCCTTGCCTGTGTGGTGGGGCTATCTGTCCTGGATCCCGCCATGGTCGGGGAGCCTGCCGACCCCTTCGCCACGCCCCTGGAAATTCTGCCGGAGTGGTACCTCTATCCAGTGTTCCAGATCCTGCGCGTTGTGCCCAACAAGCTGCTGGGCATTGTTCTCCAGGGCATGGTCCCTTTGGGACTCATGCTGGTTCCCTTTATCGAGAGCTTCAATCGTTTCCAGAATCCTTTCCGGCGGCCTGTTGCCATGACCGTCTTCCTGTTTGGCACCTTCATGGCCCTTTATCTGGGCATTGGCGCCACCCTGCCCATTGACAAGTCTCTTACCCTAGGACTCTTCTGACGTCTCCTGGCTGAACGAAAACGAAAAGTTGAGCTGGCAGCCGTTGCGCAGCAGTTCACGGGTGAGGAGGAAGCCCACAATGGTCCATGTCTGATAGGTTCTGGCCTGCTGCCCCACCCATGTTCCCGTGGGGCCGTCAAAGTATTCCGCCCACTGCTGGCGGGGCAGTTGGCTGAGGTGGACCTGGTAGGACCTCTCCAGCAAGGTTTTCATCTGGCCCGTCAGCAGTACATCCGCTTTGGGATGATCCTTGTCGTGCAGGGCCACCGCCATCACCAGGTACCAGAGCAAGCTGGGCCAATGTCCTCCGTTGTGGTAGCTCCAGGGCCAGTTTTTGGGATCGGAGCCCGTCTTCATGGCCCACTCTTGCCCCTCCATGGGGGGGTGGCAGATGCGCATGGGCATCTGGGCCATCAGATGGTTGCTGTTGTGCAGCACCAGGCGAAACAAAGCTCTCTGCTGGGGCGCCGTTAGCAGCCCGAAGATGCAGGCCAGGCTGTTGCCCAGCGTGAAAAACCGGTAGTCCGGTCGCCCCGTGCGCACATTGCCAATAAGATAGCCCCCGCGGTCGTCCAGCCAGTCCTGAAGCCAGTCCGGGATGAACGTGGGCTGAATATTGAACTCGTTGAGGTGCTGCACGTCTCCGTACTGCTCCGTGGGGCGTCGCCGCAGCACCTGGATGGTTTTGCTGGTAACCCAGTAGTGCTTCAGCAAATAGGAGCGCAGATCGTGGATCCACTGGCGGGTGAGAGGAATTCTCTGGCTGAGGAGCCTGCTGGGGGCGGCGTTGTGTCGTTGGGCCAACTCCATGAGATGGACACAGCACTTCAAGCAGCCGTACAGCAGCACCTCGATTTCCAGGGGCGCACCCCACACGTCCATGGGACGGTCAATCATGAAGGAGCAGTCAGGCACAAACAAGACAGGAGTGCCGGCAACGGAGGGTTGCATCACCAAGTCCAGGAGCCGCTGGATTGCCCGCTGCACCCGTTGGTCACAGCCGAATTGCCAGTCCTGGACATGGGAGACGTAGATCCAGCAGAGGACAGGCCACCAGAGACTGGCATCCACCGAGCTGATCCGACCAATGGACCGCTGGCCGTAGTCCGCCACCAGCTCCCCTTCCTTCTCGATGAAGCTGGTGGGGAAAAGACCTCGGGTTTGCAGGGCGCTGCTTTGCAGGTCCATGCATAGTCCCAGGAAATGGCGCACCAGAGCGTGACGTCCTTTCAAGAGCAGGTGGATCATCACCGGCACGTTGTCCCGGAGAAACACCTCTCCGTAGTTGAGGGCCATGCCTTTGCTGGGGTGCTCAATGGCTGCCACGGCGCCTGCCAGCTGGCCCTTCGCCTTGACGAGAGTGCGCTCAAGATGCACCTCCGCCGATTGGACAATCTTCTCTTCCTTCAGGCTGGTGCGGTTGCGGGAGTGGAGTGAAATGATGGGTTTGGACATGGCTACGGCGCCCAGTCGTCAAGGGAGGTAATGGGCAATGAAGGACCTGCTGTTGGTCACCGACCTGGACCATACCCTTGTGGGGGACAGACACGCCCTGGCTTGCCTTAATCGAACACTGCAGACCCTGCGCTCCCGGATTGCTCTGGTCTATGCCACGGGCCGCAGCCTGACTGGGGCGCGCCAGTTGCAGCAGGAGGAGGGTCTGCTGGAGCCCGAGGGTTGGGCCACGGGAGTTGGCTCCACCCTCCTCTGGCGCGGTGAGCCGGATTCGGCCTGGGACAGGCAGTTGCAGCGCCACTGGGATCGCCCTGCCCTCGGTGCCCTGTTGTCGGGTTGGAGCGATCTGATCCTGCAGCCGGCATCCGAGCAGGCTCCCTACAAGCTCAGTTACGAGCTGGCCACGCCCCGGATGGGAACGGAGGCCCACCAGTTTGAACAACGCCTTCAGACCATGCTGCGGCAGGCCAATCTCCAGGCACAGGTGGTGTTGAGCAGTGGTTACCAACTGGATCTGCTGCCCCTGGCCGCGGGCAAGGGGGCGGTGAGCGGCTATCTGCAGCGGAAGCTGGGTCTGCGGCCGGATCAGGTGCTCTGCTGCGGTGATTCCGGCAATGATCGCTCCATGCTGGCTGGTCCCTGGTGGGGGGTGATGGTGAGCAATGCCAGACCGGAACTTCTGTCCTGGTGGCGGCAGGTCCGGCCAGACACCCTGCTGCGCTCCCACCATCACCATGCAGGGGCCATCCTCCATGCCCTGGACACCTTGCCCCTCCTGTAGCAGGAGGGGCTCTACCGTCCCTCCTGCTGACAACGGGGGCACCAATGGCTGCTGCGTCCACTGAGCACCTGGCGCTGGATGGGTGCGCCACAGTGGCGGCAGGGCGCCCCTGGTCGCCCATAAACCCAAGCCTCCTGGCCGTAGTTGCCATTGACGCCCTGGAGGTCGTGGAAATCCCTGAAACTGGTTCCCCCCTGCTGCACACTCCTGGACAGGACCTGCACCAGCCGCTCACAGAGCCGGTGCAGTTGTCCTTGGCTCAGGCTGCCGCTGGCAACATGGGGGGGGATGCCCGCCAGAAAAAGACACTCATCCGCATAGATATTCCCCACACCGGCCACCACGGACTGATCCAGCAGGGCTGTCTTGATGGCCCGCCTGGATCCTCGCAGGCGCTTCTCCAGGTAGGTTCCATGAAAGGCTGGGGTGAAGGGTTCCGGACCCAGCCGCTGCAGCCCTGTGATTACCTGGGATGCTGCTCTGCCCGGAGGCACCCACCACATGCGTCCAAAGCTGCGGGTGTCTACAAATCTCAATTCCTTTTGATCGCCCAGAAATCGCACCCGCGTGTGGGGACACACGGGGAACGCCTCCCTGTCAAGCCACCGAAACCTGCCGGTCATGCGCAGATGAACACCCAGTTGACCAACAGGCTGGCCTTGGCGCGAGAGCTGGCTCAGCAGGTATTTCCCGCGACGATGCCAGGGCGTGAGTCGAGAACCCGTGAGCGCGGCAGCAAAGGCTGGGACGTCACCCACGGGGAAGGCCACCGTGCGTTCCAGCAGGACCTCCACATGGTGAATCAGGAAACGGCCAACGCCATGTTGCAAGGCACGGCGAACCACTTCCACCTCAGGAAGCTCTGGCGCCAATGACGATCATGAAGACGGTGACGCGGCGGCCCGGCCCGGGCCAGGGACCAGGCCGGGTGTGGGCGTGTGGTGGGCGTGCCCTCAGGCCGCCTCCAGCTCGCTCTCGGCAAAGTTGTTCACGTTCAGGCCACCTTCTACGCCACTGTAGGCGCTGTAGTTGAGACTGTCAAAACGCACGGATACCGGATACAGGATGCCGCTGGTGTCCACGGAGGCCACAGTGCCCACCTCGTTGAACCAATACGACTCAGGACGCTTGATGCGAACTTTCTGTCCCCTCGTGATGGCCATGATGCAAAGATGCAAAGCTGAACAGCGCTGCCAGCCTAACCGCGGCGGCGGCCATCCTCTTCGAGGGTGATGAAATATGTCAGGCTTTCGGTTCGATGGTTGACTCCGGCATGTCCCTCTCGCCCATCGTGGTCAAGGTGGGCACCAGCATCCTGCGGGGAGATGACCATCGGGACACGGAAACCGTCATTGCCGAATTGGCCAGGGTCCTGAGCCACTGCTGTCAGCAAGGTCGTCCTGTGGTGCTGGTGAGCAGTGGCGCTGTCGGACTGGGTAGTCGTCGCCTGGGGGATGCCCGGCGTCCAAGGGAGTTGCTGCAACAGCAGGTGGCGGCAGCCGTGGGCCAAGGACTGCTCATGGCCTCCTATGACAAGGCGTTTGGCGTCCATGGCCAACTGGTGGCCCAGGTGCTGCTGACCCGTGGCGATTTTGTGTCCCGGCAACGCTATCGCAACGCCACCGCCACGCTACGGGGTCTGTTGGCGCGCCATGTGCTTCCCATTGTCAACGAAAACGACGCCCTGGCCACCGATGAGCTGCGCTGTGGCGACAACGACACCATGGCGGCGCGGGTAGCGGTGGCAGTGGCGGCCGAGCGGCTTATCCTGCTCACGGACGTGGACCGTCTCTACTCGGCCGATCCGAGGCGGGACCTGCAAGCCAGCCCCATCGACGCGGTGCGCAACCGTGCGGAACTGCTGAGCCTCACCCAGGCGGCGGAGCCGGGTGGCCAGTGGGGCACAGGGGGCATGACCACCAAGCTGGACGCTGCCCGGATTGCCACGGCCAGCGGCATCACGGTGGACCTGGCTGACGGCCGCACCGTTGCCGTCCTGGAAGGCTTGTTGCAAGGGGGCAATGGAGGAACCCGCTTCCAGGCCGACGCCCTCCCCATCCCCATCCGCAAACGCTGGCTGGCCCACGGTGTGCTGCCCCAGGGCAGCTTGCACCTGGATCAGGGGGCGGTAAAGGCCATTGAACAGCAAGGCGCGTCTCTTCTGGCTGCCGGCATCACCGTTGTGGAGGGCTCCTTTGCCCCCCATGAGGCGGTACGCCTCTGTGGGCCGGACGGGGAAGAAATAGCTCGGGGGATCAGCCGTCACAGCAGCGAGGTGGTGAACAGAATTCGCGGCCTCTCCCGCGACCAGGTCACTCCCTTGCTGGGACAAGCCGGCGCCGCGTGTGTGGTCCACCGTGATTCCCTGGTCTTGACCCGCTCCCCCGATGCAATCCCCTGATGCGCTTCAGTGAACTCCTCGCTGCTCTGGAGAGCCTCCAACCGGAAGGCGACCGCTGGTTGGCGGATGATCCCCCTCTGGACGGGGCGGCCGCCCTGGACAAGGCTCAGCAGGGCCAACTCGGCTTCCTGGAGCGGAGCAACGCCATGATGGCGGCAGCCCTGGCCCACTGTGATGCCAGCGCAGTGTTGTTGCCCGCTGATGATGAGTCGTTGCATCGACTGGCCCGGCAACAGGGCATTGCCTGGGCAGCCTCTGCAGACCCCCGCCTCAGCTTTGCCGAAGCGCTGGATTGTTTATACCCCCGGCAACGTCCCACCCCTGGCCGCCACCCCCAGGCTGTGGTGGCGCCTGACGCCCATGTGGCGGACAGTGCATCCCTGGCCGCCGGGGTGGTGGTGGGCGCCCGCTGTCACGTGGGGGAGGAGGCCGTTCTCCATCCCGGCGTGGTGCTGTACGACGACGTGTGGATTGGCCAGGGCTGTGAACTCCACGGCAATGTGGTGGTGCATTCCCACAGCCACCTGGGGCGCAACTGTGTGGTTCAGGCCAATGCGGTGATTGGCGGAGAGGGCTTTGGCTTTGTGCCCACCGGCCGCGGTTGGCGCAAAATGCCCCAAACAGGCCATGTGGTGCTGGAGGATGGGGTGGAGGTGGGCTGCTGCAGTACGGTGGACCGCCCCGCCGTGGGGGAAACCCGCCTGGGAGCTGGCACCAAGATCGACAACCTGGTCCAGATCGGCCACGGGGTGGTCACCGGCAAAGGCTGTGCCTTTGCGGCACAGGTGGGCATTGCTGGTGGGGCCGTGCTGGGGCGTGGCGTCATCCTGGGGGGACAGGTGGGTGTGATCAACCGGGTCCGTCTTGGGGATGGGGTGGTGGCCAGCTCCAAAGCCGGTGTGCATACCGATGTGGCACCCGGGGAGGTGGTGAGCGGCTTTCCCATTATCCCCAACCGGCTCTGGCTCCGGGCCTCGGCCCTGTTTGCCCGCCTGCCGGAGTTGAGTCGTAGTCTCAAACGATTGCAGCAGCAGGTGGAGCGTTCCCGACAACCATGAACATCACCCTCCTGCCCGGTGACGGCATCGGCCCGGAAATCACCGCGGTGACCAAGGCTCTCCTGCAGGCTGTGGGTAGCCGCCATGGGCTGCCCCTCGTCATGGAGGAGGCTCCCATGGGAGGCGCAGCCATTGCCGCCTGTGGTGAGCCCCTCCCCAAGGAAACCTTGCGATGCTGCCGCGCCGCGGATGCGGTGCTTCTGGCCGCCATCGGTGACCCCCAATACGACCGGCACCCGCGGCAGCAGCGGCCCGAGAGCGGACTTCTGGGTCTACGGGCCGGCCTGCAACTGTTTGCCAATCTACGCCCGGTGAAGGTGATCCCCTCCCTGCTGGGGGCCAGCTCCCTGAAGCCCGAGGTGGTGTCGGGCGTGGATCTGCTGGTGGTGCGGGAATTGACCGGCGGCATCTACTTTGGCCAACCCAAAGGGCGCATCGGTAGCGGATCCGGGGAACGGGCCTTCAACACCATGACCTATGGGGCCATGGAGGTGGATCGGATCGCCGCCATGGCGTTCAGGCTGGCCAGCCAGCGGCGGCGGCGGCTCTGCTCCGTTGACAAGGCCAACGTGCTGGACGTGTCCCAACTGTGGCGAGAGCGGGTGGAGCGCATGGCGCCCACCTGGCCCGACGTGACAGTTGAGCACATGTACGTGGACAATGCCGCCATGCAGCTCATCCGCCAGCCACGCCGGTTTGACGTGCTGCTGACGGGAAACCTGTTCGGGGATATCCTGAGCGACGAGGCAGCCATGCTCAGCGGCAGCATTGGCCTCTTGCCCTCTGCCTCTTTGGGGGACAGCGGACCGGGACTGTTTGAACCTGTCCATGGTTCCGCGCCCGATATTGCCGGTCAGGATCGGGCCAATCCCTTGGCCATGGTTCTCTCCGCTGCCATGATGCTGCGCTTGGGCCTGGGGCAGGAGAGTGCTGCCACGGCCCTGGAAACCGCAGTTGACCGGGTGCTGAAGGCGGGCTTCCGCACCCCGGACATGATGGCCGATGGCTGTGTTGTCGTGGGCTGTGGCGCCATGGGGGAGCACCTGCTGGCCGCTCTGGAGGATCCTGTCGAAGACGGGGCGCCACAGCCGGACGTCAACCGGGTCTAGCCAAGCGGCGCCCCAGGGCTGCACACTGGGCTCGGCGTTGCCTCCATCCTTCCCCCATGTCAAAGCAGCATCCCATTGTGGCTGTCACCGGTTCTTCCGGTGCCGGAACCTCCACCGTGAAACGAGCGTTTGAGCACATCTTCCGCCGTGAAGGGATCAACCCTGCAGTGATTGAAGGCGACAGCTATCACCGCTTTGACCGCATGACCATGAAGGTCAAGATGGCGGAAGCCACCGCTGCCAACCACACGTTCTCCCACTTCGGGCCAGAAGCCAACATCTTCAAAAAGCTGGAGCAGACCTTCTTCTCCTACGGAGAAACGGGCACGGGTGAGCGTCGCTACTATCTCCACAGTCCGGAAGAGGCGGCTGAGCAGAACCAGCGCCTGGGCACCAACCTGAGTCCGGGTGAGTTCACCCCCTGGGAACCCTTCCCCGCTCACACGGATTTGCTCTTCTACGAAGGGTTGCACGGGGGCGTCAAGGGCGACGACTACAACGTGGCTCGCCTGGTGGATCTCCTCATTGGCGTGGTGCCCATCGTGAACCTGGAATGGATTCAGAAGATTCACCGAGATAATGCGGAGCGCGGCTACTCGGCCCAGACCATTGTTGAGACCATGCTGCGCCGGATGCCGGATTACATCAATCACATTTGTCCTCAGTTTTCTGAAACCCATATCAACTTTCAACGGGTGCCTACGGTAGACACCTCCAACCCCTTCATCCGCCGCGATATCCCAACACCGGATGAGAGCTTTGTGATCATCCATTTCCGCCGTGGCGTGAAAGAACAGTTTTCCATTGAACCCACCTATCTTCTTCAGATGATTCCGGATTCGTTTATGTCCAGTCCCACAAGTCTGGTGGTGAATGGAGGCAAGATGGGATTTGCCATGGAGTTGATCCTCACGCCGATCATCCACCGCATGATCGAGGAGAAAAAGATGTCGACTTAGCGTCTTGGCCATGGGATTTGTGGTGGCGGCCGTGCTGGGCGCCTGTGTAGGCAGCTTCCTCAGCCTGGCAGCCTGGCGTCTGCCGCGGGGGGAAAGCCTGATGTGGCCAGCCAGCCATTGCCCGGCTTGTGGTCGAACCCTGGCATGGCCAGAAATCCTCCCCCTGCTCAACTGGCTGTGGCTACGGGGCCGCTGCCGCACCTGTGGCGCGTCCATCCCTCTGCGGGACTGGCTGGTGGAAGGGCTCACCGCTGGACTCTGGGTGGCTGTGGTGGTGCTGACCCCGCCGGGAGCCGGTGGTGTTGCAGGTGTGCTGCGCCTTCTGGCCGGTCTGCTGTTCATCAGCGGGTTGCTGTTGCTGCTGCTGCTGGACTTGGACGTCTTTTGGCTGCCGGAGCCCCTCTGTCGCTGGGGCTTGATCACTGGCTTGGCAACGACGGCGTTGCTGGCCGCCGCCGCGGGCATCAGCCCCTTCGCACCCCTCATGCACCACAGCCTGGCCGCAGCGCTGGGTCTGCTGGGGTTTGATCTGGCGGGTGTGCTGGGGACATGGTGGTTGGGGGCGCCAGCACTGGGTGGAGGAGACGGCAAGCTGGCGGCTCTGCTGGGAGCCTGGCTGGGGGGGCGGGGCCTCCTGCTCGTCCTGGCTCTGGCGGTGCTCAGTGGTGGCTTGTTTGGCCTGCTGGGGCGACTCGGCGGGTACCTCAAACCCCGACAACCCTTTCCTTTTGGACCCTTTCTGGCCACCGCGGGCGGCCTGGTCTGGCTCACCCCTGAACTGCTGCATCGGCAGTTGCTGGCCATCCTGTTGCCTTGGTTGAGCACCCTGGGCCTCGCACTTGGCGGCTGAAGCGGTTTGAATAAGCTTTTGTCCCGAGACAGCCAAGCGTGTCCCTTCTTGATTGGTTCGCCAGCCGCAAACGGGAAGCACCTGCTCAGCGCAGCCTTCAGGACAGTGACGGAAGTGATGGCCTCTGGAGCAAATGCCCAAGCTGCAACGAGGTGAGCTACACCAAAGACCTGCTGGCCAATGCCAGTGTTTGCATCAAATGTGGCTATCACTTCCGTATCAATAGCCAACAGCGCATTCGTCTGCTGGTGGATGAGGGCAGTTTCCAGCCCCTTGACGAGCAGCTACGCCCCACCGACCCCCTCGGCTTCCGGGACAGCAAGGCCTATGTGGATCGTCTTCGCCAGTACCAGATATCCACCGGGCTGAGTGATGCTGTAGTCACGGGTCTGGCCCGTCTCCATGACATGCCCCTGGCCCTTGGGGTGATGGAATTCGCCTTTATGGGGGGAAGCATGGGATCCGTGGTGGGGGAAAAGCTCACCCGTCTGGTGGAAAAAGCCACCCAATGCCGCTATCCCGTGGTGATTGTCTGCGCCTCCGGTGGGGCACGGATGCAGGAAGGGTTGTTCAGCCTGATGCAGATGGCCAAGGTGTCCGGAGCACTGCACCGCCATCGCCAAGCGCAATGCCTCTACATTCCCCTCCTGACCCATCCCACCACCGGTGGCGTCACGGCCAGCTTTGCCATGCTGGGGGATCTGAATCTGGCCGAGCCCAAGGCCACCATCGGTTTTGCCGGTCGGCGGGTGGTTGAGGAAACTCTTCGAGAAAAGCTCCCCGCCGATTTTCAGACGTCGGAATACCTGCAAGATCACGGGTTTGTGGACTGTATCGTCGAGCGGAACCGCCACCGGAGCGTCCTGGCCGACCTGTTCCGAATCCATGGGGTGCAGCCCGCCGCCGCCGGTCCTGCCGCCACCGCGCCGGATCAGGACGCAGAACTCCTCCGCGCTCCGTCCTGAGGCGCAGGACAGGGACAGTCCTGTCGCTCCAGTACGCGGTCCGGACGCACCCCCAGCTCCGCAGCAACGTTGCTGTCGTGGGCAATGGCGTCCGCCAGGACCGGCGCCAGGACCGGCGCCAAGGCAAAGCCGCCCCGAAAGCCCCCAAACAGCCAGAGGTTCTGAACACCGGGACAACGACCCACCCATGGCCGGCCATCGGGGCTGTAGCTGACAGGGCAGTGCCGCACCGTCGCCTGTTGCCGCCGGGCCGCCGCCGCCAGCCCGGGAGCCCATTCAGCCAAGGCCTGACGCAGGCGCGCCGCCGCCACTGACGGTTGCCAAGGTCCCGGCAGGGACAGGGCGGTGGGGTCGCCTGGGGAGTCGGGAAGCCTGCTCTGGTGTTGAAGACAGGTGGCCTGGCCCAACACCACGCCCCCATCCCATGGGGCCAGGCCGGGATCCACAACCAGGCCTGCCCGTCCCTGGCGTTCCATCCGCTCCCGCCCCCCCAGCAGGGGCATCAGGATGACCTCGGGACACGGCTGCGGTTGCCGCAGGGGCAGTACGCTGGCCCAGCTATAGGGGAACCACCGGAATGCCTGCGGCAAGGGCAGCAGGCTGGCCATGGCGGCGCCCGTGGCCACCACCACGCCATCACACTCCAGCAGGGCGCCATCGGTGAGGCGGGCTCCGATGCACCGTCCATGCTGCACCAGCACCCGAGCCACCGTCCCTGGCGAACACCGCACCCCCTGAGACCCCAACACCCTGGCCATGGCTTTGTGATAGCGGCGGCCGTCCATGCGTCCATAGGGAAGCCGTATGGCCCCGCCACAGGTCAACCCCAGGCCCTGCAGGTCCCCCTGGCAGAAGGCCGAACGCTCCCAGCGCTCTGGCGTGATCCCTGGGGAGAGACTGGCCACGAACGCCTCCACGGCAGCCTCCACGGCAGCGTTGTCATCAGCCGCAGACCAGTGAAGCATCAGCGCGGCTGGCCGCAGGCCCAGATCCCCGTGCCGCTCCTGCAACTGTTGCCAGCACGTCAGTCCTTGACCTGACAGCGTCCTTCCGTCATCCCCCACTCCCATCCACCAGGGGATGCCGCCATAGCTGTAACGGGTGGCGGCGGGAACGGCTTGCGGGTGGGCTGCCCCTGTCAGCAGGGTCACGCCAAGCCGGTGCCGACTGAGAGCCAGGGCCGCCAAGGTGCCGCAGAGTCCACCACCCGCCACAAGGATGTCCATGATTCCATTGTGGCGCTGCCGCCGAACCAGCAGTTGGCGCCTTGGCCGTAAGGTGAAGTCTTCCTCTCGATCACCGCCATGGCCAATCAGTTGCTCACGGATCGCACGGCGCTGGTGACTGGCGCCAGCCGTGGCATTGGCCGGGCCGTGGCCTTGGAGCTGGCTGCCGCCGGGGCGGAGGTGGTGGTCAACTATGCCCGCTCTTCCGAGGCCGCCGCTGAAGTGGTGGCTGCAATTGAGGACCAGGGCGGACACGCCTATGCCCTGAAGGCGGACGTGAGCAAGGAGACAGAAGCGGACGACCTGATCAAGGCGACACTGACGCGCAGCGGCAGCCTGGATGTGCTGGTCAATAATGCGGGGATTACCCGTGACGGGTTGTTGATGCGCATGAAAACAGCGGATTGGCAGGCGGTGATGGATCTGAATCTTTCCGGTGTCTTTTATTGCACCCGTGCGGTGACACGACCCATGCTCAAACAAAAACGGGGCCGCATTGTGAACATCACCTCCGTGGTGGGGCTGATGGGCAATCCGGGACAAGCCAACTACGCAGCGGCCAAGGCTGGCGTCATCGGCCTGACCCGCACCAGCGCCAAGGAGTTGGCCAGCCGCGGCATCACGGTCAATGCTGTGGCCCCCGGCTTCATCGCCACGGACATGACCAGGGGACTGGAGAGCGAGGCCCTGCTCAAGGCGATTCCCATGGGGTGCTTTGGACAATCCGGGCATGTGGCCGGGGCTGTGCGCTTCCTCGCTGCTGATCCCGCTGCCGCCTACATCACCGGCCAGGTGTTGCAAGTGGATGGGGGCATCTATTGAGTCGGCGGCGCAATGAGGTGTTCCCCCAGGATCTCTGCCTGCTGAAACACCGTCTGCTGAAACACCGTGTTGATGGCCTTCCCCTCTGCGTCGGGAGGGTAGTTGTAGCGTTTCGGAAGCGTCTTGATCCTCACGCGGCGGCTTGCCCTTACGTTCTCCTTGAACTGCCAGTCAATGGTGGCGTCCCGCCTGAGCATCTCTGCCAGCTTCCTGGCCATGGTTGCCAGTGCCTCGTCTTGCATGAGTTCCCGTACTGAACTCCTCAATCACCTGTGCCGCATCAACAGCACGGTTGGCGTATTTGTTCAGCGATGGTTGGCGACACCACGTGACTTTTGATCAGTGGCGCCCGGACTGCCTGGAGGAGCGCCACCGTCTCAGTGAGCGCCATCGCTTCATCTGTCGCGCCATAGAGGGGTGATGCCTTGGTGAGCTTCAGCACCGTGTCACCGAACCGCTGCTGGCCGTCGGGGATGACCAGGATGTGATCCAGACAGTTGACTTCCTCCCCGCCCTAAAGGACGGGGATTCCTTCCTTCGGACGAATACATTTCTGTTGAGTCCGATGAAGACGGGTTCCTGCTGCAAGGCCAGATACGGGCAAGCCCGCCTTACTCTCGGCTCCACCGACGTTGAACTTCTCCGCCAGCCCGGCGGCGAGGACGTTCTTGGCAGCGTTGATATCTCGGTCCTGCCCTGCTCCCCAGGCAGAGCGCTTCCAGGTGCGAGGCGCTTTCCTCTCCAGACTGGACGGAGGGGGAAGGACTCCAGCTCTGGCAGCCTGGCTGGGGAGAGGAGAGCAGCCCTGCCTCCCCCCGTTGCTGTGCCCGCGCCATGCTTGAGGGAGAGGGAGGCTCCACGCCCTGTGGCGGGGGTGGCCCCCACTCCAGAGAGGTGGCGATGCCGGAGGTATGGAAGCCTTCCGCAACCCGTCTCCGCCTCCCCGCCACCCCGTCGCAGAACTACTTCCCATGGGGGCGAGGGAAGCGTCGTCCTCCAGGGGGAAGGGTCTGACAGCCTGCAGACTCCCACAGCGGCCAGGGAGGGATTGAAGTTGGCCAAGCCCCACTCCCCGATCGGGATTTGAGGCAATACAGAATGGCTGGGCCTGGACTGATCTCGCCTCCATTCCTGGATTGGTTCTCTGTTGTCAGTGGCTGGGCCGACCTTTTCAACAGGCTCTTTGCTGGCCGGATGACGAGCCTGCCACTCTCTTTGGGCGCTCTTTCAGGCCCTGACGGCTGGTCTCCTTGGGATGGCTGAGGAGCGCCGCCAGTGCGGTGGCCACCCGCTCCATCACCTCTGCCCAGTTGCCCTGCTCCCGCTGGCGGAAGAGCCACATGGAGGGGTACCAGAAGCTGCTTTCCCCTTCCACGCCCCAGCGCCATTCGGGCACCGCGACAAGCAGCAGCCAGGTGGGGTGGCCCATGCCTGCGGCCAAATGGGCAACAGCAGTGTCGGAGGTAACGATCAGGTCGCAGTTGGCGATGATGGCAGCGGTCTCCACAAAGTCCCACGTCTGATGGACGTCTTCCTGACAGCCGACAAAGCGATGGCGGAGCGAGGAGTCCGCCAGTTGTTCGGAACCGAGACCCTTTTGCAGGGAGAGCAAAGTGACGTTGGTCTTCTCCACAATGGGAGCAAAGGCTTCCAGAGGTAGCGATCGCCAATCCTCCTTTTTTGCTAGTGGCGCCGACCGCGAATTGCCCGACCAATTGATCCCGATGATGGGTCGTTGCTCGGCTGCCAGTTTCTGCTGCCACTGATCAACCTGTTGCTCTGGGACCTTGATATAGGGTGTATCAACAATAGGATGATCTGGCCGAACCTGCAGATATCCTGGTAAAGATAGAAGCGGTAGCCATTTGCCTGTGGTGAATTGATTCGCTTGCTCAGGACTATAGATCATTGTGGTGATTCCTGAAACTCGAATCAGATCATGTAATTTAGCTGACGTACAAAGAGCTGCGGGTCGTCCAGTGTTATTCAAGTAAAGAACATAACGCATGAACTGCAAAGTATCTCCTAAGGAACCTCTGAATTGGCCTTCAAAAGTGTGCCATACAGGATTTTGCATGGCCATGGGCGGGGTA
>JXQG01000077.1 GCA_001007665.1 Candidatus Synechococcus spongiarum SP3
GATGCGGTGGAGTTCGGCGCAGTAGGCCGCCACCGCCTTTACCAATTTGTCGCTGGTGGCCGTCATGGCGTCTGTGATGGCTAACCCTGGTTCAGGGTGCGCACGCTCCAAAAGCTTTCCGTTCCGTTCCTATACGCTTCCTCTGCGCTTGACCTGGAACATCGTCCTGGGCGCTTCCCATGGCATCGGGAAGGCGGTGCAACAAAAGGGCGTCCCACCGCAGCCATCGGGGTCTTCCCTCACGCCTCCGTCTTCTGTTGGCTGCCCTCAGCCTTTTCAACGAGATGATCGTCCAACGCCTGCGCCCGGACCATGGCGGGACGAGCCGTCAGCCGTTCCACGTAGTTGGAAAACGAAGGCCGCTTGTCCATGGTCTTGAACTCAAGTCCCCAGATGATTTGTGCGCCAACATAAACATCAGCGGCGCTGAATTGTTCTCCAAGAATATAGGAGCGCCCGTCGCTCAACAGCTCGTCCAGCGTACGGCAGACCCGCTCCATGGTGCCGTACCCGAGGCTGGCCTCCGCCTGGGGACTGCCTGCTGTCCAGCCCAAACCGGCATTCGCCATGGCCTGCTCCATTGGCCCTGCGCCAAAAAAGAGCCAGCGGTAGAAGGGACCGCGCTCAGGCGTGCCCGGCTTGGGGGCCAGATCCGTGGCGGGGAAGGCGTCGGCCAGATAGGTGCAGATGGCCGCCGCTTCGGTGACGATGATCTCCCCATGGCGGATCGCAGGGACTTTTGCCATGGGATTGACGGCCCGGTAGCGGGGTCCCTGCATCTCCGGGCCGTAGGCAATGATCCTGGTTGTGTAGTCGATCCCCATCTCCTCCAGCATCCAGCGGACAATCCGTCCACGGGACATGGGATTGGTGTAGAAGACGAGCTCGGTCATGGTGGATCTCACAGGGAAATGGGTGTGTTGTCGCCCCGCAGGACACAGTGGGAGATGGACCAGTCGTAATGGCTCCAGACCTGTGGGGGAAGCTTGTAATCGGCGCCAGGGAAATTCCCCAACACCTGACCGGTGGGCATGGCAGAGCAGTAGGGGCGGCTGCCGGGCTTGGCCAGGTACTGCTGATGATAGGCCTCCGCTGGAAAAAACGGCTGTCCGGAGATGATTTCCGTGGTGATTTCCCCATGGCCTGCGGTGCTGAGGAGTTGCTGATAGGCCGTGCGGCTGGCCTCGGCCATGGGCGCCTGTTCCTCCGACGTGGTGTAGATCCCGGAGCGGTACTGGGTGCCGCGGTCGTTGCCCTGGCCCATGCCCTGGGTGGGGTCATGGCACTCCCAAAACAACTTCAGCACGTCGGCAAAACCCGTCACGGCGGGGTCCCACACCACCCGCACCACTTCCGTGTGACCCGTGGCGCCGCTGCACACCTCCTCATAGGTTGGGTTGGGGGTGATGCCCCCTTGGTAGCCCACGCTGGTGACGTGGACCCCGGGCAGCCGCCAGAAGGCCTTTTCACTGCCCCAGAAACAACCGCAGCCAAAGCTGCAGTCCGCAAAACCGGGGGGGACAGCTTCCAACAGACGGGTGCCCAGCACGTGGTGGCGTTTGGCCGTGGGAATGGGTGTGCTGCGACCGGGAAGCGCAGCGCTGGCGGAAACCAGAGCCGTCTTGTTGCCGCCAAAACGCTCGAACATGGTGAACGATCAAGGGAGAGGAGCATCGTGGGGCTCCCTTGACGAAATTTTAAGGAGTCCTGCGCAGATCCGGACCTTCCCCAAGATCGAAGTCATAATGAGTATGGGTTAGAATCATTGGATCCACCACTCTGCTTGCCATGGCCCACCTCCGGAAGCGCCGCCCTGAAAACGTGAGCGGACCGTTCTATGTGGACAGCACTTGCATTGACTGTGGCACCTGCTGGCAGTGGGATCCACAGCACTTTGAAGACCACGGTGACCAGGCCCGGGTCTGGGCACAGCCTGGACCCGGGGAGGAGACAGAGCGGGCACTCATGGCCGCGCAGGCCTGTCCGGTGGCCGCCATCGGCGCCCTGCCAGCCCTGCTGCGCCAGACCCCGGCCCAGGGATTTCCCGCCCTGATTACCCGCCATCCCGCTGGGGACGTGTACTACTGCGGCTGGAGTTCACGGCGCAGCTTTGGGGCCAGCAGCTACCTGGTGGTGCGTCCCCAGGGGAATGTGCTCATTGATTCCCCCCGCTACAATCGGCCCCTCAGGCAGGCCGTCACGGCCCGGGGCGGGCTGGCCGCCATGGTGATGAGCCACCGGGACGACGTGGCGGATCACCGGCGTTGGGCTGAGGCTTTTGGCTGTCCCCGCTGGATTCACCACGCTGATCGAGATGCCGCGCCGGGCGCCGAGTACTGCCCGGAAGGCGAGGACCCGGTGTGGCTTCAGGAGGGCTTGCAATTGATCCCCACCCCCGGCCACACGGCAGGCTCCATGGTGGCGGTGCTGGGTGCGGCCAACCGGGAGGCCCTGCAGGTGTTGTTCAGTGGAGACCACCTCTGGTGGAACCCCAAGCATCAGCGCCTTGCGGCTTCCCAACGGTATTGCTGGTGGAGTTGGCGCGAGCAGGTGTGCTCCCTCGCCAAGCTGCAGCACCTGAACGTGGGCTGGCTCCTGCCTGGCCATGGGGACCGCCATTGTTTTGGTCCAGGGGAATGGCGGAGCCACCTCAAGGCGCTCCTGGCATCCATTGAGAACCCCTAAATGTCGATCGAGTTGTCGGTCGGGGTAAGCAATTCCAGTGTCTTCAGCAGGTGCAACTCCATGCGATAGAGCCTGTCCTGGCGGCTGGCCCGACCATCGGGGTCAATGGGTTGCACCAGCAGACTCATCATGCCCATGCGATTGCCCGCCAACACGTCGGTGAACAGCCGGTCTCCCACCATGGCCACCTGGTCAGGGGGCAGGTTGATGGTTTTGAGCACTTGGCGCAGGCTGCCACGGCTGGGTTTCCTGGCGGCCAGGCAATAGGGAAGGTCCAACTCCTTGGCCACCCAGACAATGCGACGACGGCTGAGATTATTGCTGAGCAGATGCACCTTGAATTGGGACCGCACCCGTGTAATCCAGCGCCGCACTGTCTCCGGCAGCATGAGCTGGCGTCGGGGCGCCAGCGTTCGATCCACGTCCAACACCAGGCCGCGAATACCCTGAGCCCGCAGCATTTGAGGATCGACGGCCGTAACGGGCCCCGCAACAATGCAACTGGGTTGAAGCCATTGCGTTACCCGGCGGAGGGAGGGCATCTAAGGACATACCTCCTCGCCATGGACCAGGGACTCCTCAATCAGGGGTTGAAGTCTGGCCAACGCGTCTGGCGCCAGTAACGCTGCAGTGCCCTGCCCGAGGCGGGCCACCAGGAAGCAGGGATCCAGGCCGCCATAGAGGCCAAAGTCCGTCCCCCCGTGACAAACACTGGCCAGCAGGACATACGTGTCCAGATCACCGTCTTCCGCGGATGCCTCTCCACCGCCTGGATCGGCGTTGTCCGGATCGGCGTTGCCCAGGTCCCCCGCCACGGTCAGCACACCAGCGGAGCGCACCAGGCAAAGCTCCTGGTCCTGCAACGCCATGTCCAGGTCATCCAGCACCTGGGGGTACTGGTGGGGGTCGGCAATCAACTCGGGCTCGGCAGCGGGCTCGGCAGGCCAGCGGCAGAGGTAGGCCGGGGTGTCCACGGGAGAGAGGAGGCCATAGTTCTGGTCCTGGATCTGCATGGATTGCTCCACGAAGCAGTGGAGCATCCGGCCAGCGGCATCGGTGGCCATCACGGTGGCCACGGCTGTGCTGCCCTCATCCCGTGGACGATCCATGCCCCTCACCACCGTCTTTGGCGCTCTTCAGACTACTGGTCCGGCCGGAGCCGTGGGTTCGGGTCCCTCTGCCAGCCATTGGCTGAGGATCAGGGCCGCCGCGGCACTGTCCAGGCGGCCACTGCCGTCAGCCCGCAGGCCCGTGGTTTCCCCAGCGGCCCAGCTGGTGTAGCGCTCGTCCACCCACGCCAGGGGCAGCGCCAAGGCACGGGCCAGGGCCAACCCATAGCGGCGGGACTGGCGGCATTGACTCCCTTCCTCCCCGTTGGGCAGAAGAGGGAGGCCCACCACCAATGCGGCAACCCCACGGGCCTGGCACAGAGGGCGCAGCCGCGCCACGTCCGCGGTAAGATTCTTCCGCTGCAGGGGCTGCAAGGGACGCACACTGATGCCCAAGGAATCGCAGCCTGCCAAGCCAATGCGACGACGCCCCACATCCACCGCCAGCACCGAGCGGGGACAGGGAGGGGTTGGCGCGGGCGGCATCATCGGCGCCTCCTCTCCGTCCACCACCTGCGCTAGGGCCCCTTGACGACCCCACATCCGATCCGCCCGCCCGCACCGCCAATGGGCTGACTTACGTGATCGTCAGGCATGTCGTGAATAATGATCGCGGAGCCGTTCTCGTCAAGAAGCGCCGGTCGACGACGCCCTGCCCTGCCCCTGATGGAGACCCGGGTGGTGAAGAATTCCGCCTGCACCGTTCCGTCCGCGGCCACGTACAGATTGGGTAGATCGCCGTTGTCGGGACCGTCCGGATGGCGAAGACCATGGGCAACCTTGCCGGGATTGATGTGCCCCGCGGCAGCATTGAAGTCCGGTGTGCAGGACCCGACGGCATGCAGGTGGATCCCATGGGGGCCAGGCGGCAGGTCCCGTGCCTCGACGAAAATCAGCACACCGGTGGGTGTTTGCTCGAATACGGCCTCGCCGATCACGTCGCCTGCCACGTTGACAATCTCGGCAGTGGCAGTGGCTGTTTTCCCGGCAAAAGCAGCAGGAGGAGAAACGGTGAGCGCCAGGACAGTGGCGGCAATGAACAGAGCTTTCATGGGATCCCTCTCTTCGGCTCAACGGGGGGACTCAATTTAGTTCAGCAGACGATCCGAGGGCTTGATCGCCAGAGTCAAGATTCGTTGTCGCCAGGCGCCACAGAGAGCCAGTGGGCTTCCCCGGGCGCAAAGAGGGGCATCACCCGGGTATGCAACGTGGCGGCGGTCCAGGTTTGCCAATCCATCAGTTGGGCACCCAGGGGCGTCACGTGGCCCCGTAGCAGGGAAGGACCCACGTGAACAGCGGCGCTCCCGGCGCTTTCCCAACCGAAGGAGACCCGAGCAGCCATTTGACGACGGGCCCGCTGCAAGGCTTGGGGTTGGGGCGGCTGGCCCAACCAGTCCGTGAGGCATTGGGGCAGGAGGCGCTCCAACTGGTGCAGCCGGGTGGGGACGCAACTGGCTTCCAGGATGGCCAGGCTGCCCGCTTCCAGGGGAACAAGCTCCAGGTCCAGCTCATCCACCAGGTTCAGTTCTTCACGGAGACGGGAAATCAGCCAGCTGCACCGGCCTTCAGCCAGCAGGCAGATAGCCAGATCCAGCCCGGCCAGCATGGTGCGCTCAGCAGCAGGGGGCATGGCCCAGCAGGCCATGAGGCGGGCGCATTCCAGGCGTTTGAGCTTGAGGCGGCCGTGTCCTGGCTGGATACGCAGCCGTGGCTGTACGCCCTGTGGCGGGGAGACAGGAGCCGACTGACTCAGCGGTCCGGACTGCAGGCGCCCATGAAACACCTCCGGCGCCACGGCGCCACTCACCACCACCGCCAACCGCCCTGCACCGTAGAGGCGCCGATGGAAGGCGGCCATGGTGTCCACCGTCAACGCATCCAGACTGGCGGGTGTGCCCAGGATGGGCCGGCCGTAGCTGTGGGCGCCACAGGCCCGCTTCAGCAACGCCTGATAGGCCACCTCGTCGGGCTGGTCCAGGGCCTGCTTCAGTTCCTCTTGCACCACCAATCGCTCCAGGGCAAAGGCTTTGTCCTGGAAGCTGGGGAAAAGGGCAAGTTCTGTTAACAGCCCCACCGCCTCCATGGCCGCTGCGGCAGGGCAGACCACCTGGAAGTGGACATCATCCAGCCCTGTGGCCGCATTGCTGGCGCCCCCCAGGGTCTCGATGCGCCAGTCGAACTCTCCTTCCGCAAGATGCCGACTTCCCTTGAACACCATGTGTTCAAGAAAGTGTGCCAACCCCATCTCCGTCCCGGTTTCCCAGCAACTGCCAGCGGCAATCCACAGGTCAAGGCAGGTGAGCCCGGTTTCCGGCAGGGGGACGTAGCCGACGAGGATGCCGTTGGCCAGAGAGTGATGGTGGACGGTGGGCGTCGTTGTGCCGTTCAAACAAGGAAGCTTTAGCCTGTCCATGGCTTGACCCTAGTGGCTCGCCTTGCCCCTGTGTATTTGCCGCTGGTGGTCAAGAATGCTGCTCGCCAAGACAAAAAAATCGTCCGGATCAAAGCCATGGACGTGGACGCTGCCGCTATTTGCACACACCCCGTGGTGCTCAACCTGGCGCAAATCCTTGAGGCCCACTGGCGGAGGATGGAGGAGTGCAAGCCGTTGGCCTTGCCCCACGGCATGGATCGGGTGACGGGGGTGATGGATGGCGGACCCGTGCAAATTCGCAATTGCTGCTTCTCGGCGCGGGGGTTTCGCAAGATGCACCTGGAGCTGGCCGCCATTGGCCCGGGGCTCAACATTCTCCATGCGGTGATGTTCCCGGATCCCTGCTGGGACCTGCCCCTCTTTGGTTGTGATCTGGTGACGGCCCGGGGCCAGGTAACGGCTGCGGTGGTGGACCTCTCCCCTGTAGCGGAGGCGTTGTCCCCGTCCCTCCGTCGGCAGTTGCAGACCTTGCCGCGACCGGAATTTTCCGAGCCCCGCCAACTCCCGCCGTGGGGGGACATCTTTTCTGCTGCCGTCTGTTTCATCCGGCCCCGTGGCGTTGAGGAGGAGCAGAAGTTTCAGCAGGTGGCCGTCAGGTATTTGCGCCTCCTGCTGGACGAGGCCGGCCGCATCAGCCCCGATTCACGGGATCACCCCGCTACGGTAAAGCGCAGGACAGCGCAAATCCGCTACTGCTCTCAGCAACAACGCAACGACAAAACCCGACGGGTGCTGGCCAAGTCCTTTGGCGACACCTGGGCTGACGATTACATTCGCCATGTCCTCTTTGACCAACCCGACTCCTGATTCCCGCCCTGACCGCTCCGGTGTCGGTTCCATGCCCACCGGCGCACCCAGCCCTTTCCACAACCCATCCTGATCATGTCAACCCGGCGGCGTCTCATGGGCGTGGGCATTGTTCTCCTGGTGCTGGCAGCGGGCCTGTTGGCCGTCCGTCTGTT
This sequence comes from Candidatus Synechococcus spongiarum SP3, assembly GCA_001007665.1. Lineage (GTDB taxonomy): Bacteria > Cyanobacteriota > Cyanobacteriia > PCC-6307 > Cyanobiaceae > Synechococcus_B > Synechococcus_B spongiarum_B. The sequence goes on from JXQG01000077.1 coordinate 7,191, forward strand.
CCGCCAACGGAACGAAGGGCAGCCCCCGGAGGCAACAGCTACGGGAGAAGCACTTCAGCCTGAAGAGGCTGGAACGTCGCTTCCCGTTGCCCGCCATGTGGCCGCTCTGGGGTACATTGAGCCTCGCGGCGAAGTGCGGCGCCTGGCCGGACCCAGTGACGGTGGCGCCACTGCGCGTGTGGCCCGGCTTCTGGTGAAGGAGGGGGACCAGGTGGTCCGGGGCCAGGAGCTTGTGTTGTTTGACAGTATCCCTCGGCTCCAGGCGGAGCGCCATGAACTCCAGACCCAGGTGGGCTCCCTGGCCAGACAACTGGAGGTGAGCCGCAGCGAGGAAAAGCGCTATGGGGATCTGGTGGCCAGCGGCGCCGTCAGCCATGACAGCCTGGATCAGCGGCGCCGCGCCACGGAGAAGCTGGCCGGTGACCATGCCCAGACCACAGCCGAACTGAAGGTGGTTGATGTTGACCTGCGCAACGCCACCCTGCGGGCGCCCATGGCGGGAACCATTCTCAACATCCTCACCCACGAGGGAGAGCGCCCCGGTAATTCCGGGGTATTGGAGTTGGGACAGACGGACTTCATGGAGGTGGTGGCCGAGGTCTACGAAACCGACATCAGCCGGATTCGTCCTGGCCAGCGGGCGCGCATCACGTCGGAGCATGGAGGCTTTACCGGTGAGCTGTCCGGTCAGGTGCGGGAGATCAGCCGTCAGGTGAACCGCCGTGACGTATTCAGCTCCGATCCCAAGGACGCTGTGGACGCACGGGTGGTGGCGGTGCGCATTGCCCTGGATCCACCCGCCTCGCAGCGGGTCAGGAATTTGACGCGGATGCAGGTGCTGGTGCGGATTGACACAGAGTCGGGCCTGGGGTGAGGGACATGACGAGGTTTGGTTGGCGACGGCGGATTCCCCTGGCCTGGTGCCTGCTCACCCGGCAGCCGGGGCGGTTGCTGGTGGCCCTGGCGGGCATCTGCTTTGCGGGGATGCTCATATTCCTGCAGCTGGGTTTCCGGGACGCGCTCTTTGACGCCAGCATTGCCATCCACCGCCTCTTCAACGCGGACGTGGTGATCATCAGCTCCACCAGCTCCAGCTCCGTTTCCATGGAGCCGTTCCCCCAGCGGCGCCTGTTTCAGGCGGCCTCCTGGCCGGAGGTGGAGAGCATTTCCCCGGTGCGCTGGGCCCTGCTGGTCTGGAAAAACCCGGAAACCGGCGCCCCCCGCGGCATCCTGGCCGTGGGCTTTGACCCTGATGACGACATCTTGCGCCTGGAAGGCCTGGCGGAGCAAAAGAAGGACCTGCAACTGGATCAGCGGGTTCTCTACGACCGCCTCAGCCGCTCCGAGTTCGGCCCCGTAGAGGACTGGTTCAAAGCTGGACGCACCGTCACCGCGGAAGTGGGGAACACACGGCTGGTTGTGGCGGATCTTGTGGAGCTGGGGGTCTCCTTTGGCGCGGACGGGAACCTGCTCACCAGCAACCGCACCTTCAATCAGCTGGTGGGCTCTGCCGACGGCGCCAGCACCTCCATTGAGTTGGGATTGATCCGCCTTGTGCCTGGCGCGGATCCCGATGCCGTGGCGGCAGCCTTGAACAAGGCGTTGGCCGATGATGTGCAGGTGCTCACCAAGTCGGAGTTCCTGGCGTTCGAGCAGGACTACTGGCGCTCCAGCACCGCCATTGGCTTCATTTTCAACCTGGGGGCGGCCATGGGCCTGGTGGTGGGTGCGGTGGTTGTCTACCAGATTCTGTTCAGTGACGTGGTGGACCACTTGCCGGAATACGCCACCTTGAAGGCCATGGGTTACAGCTCCATGGACCTGGTGATGGTGGTTTTGCAGGAATCCCTCCTGCTGGCAGGATTCGGCTACATCCCTGCCTTTCTGGCGGGGCAGGGAATCTATGGCCTGGCTCGTAAGGCAACAAACCTGCCCATTGTCATGAGCAGCCGGATGGCCGTCTTCGTGTTTGCCATGATCTTCATCATGTGCGTCATTGCGGGGTTGTTGGCCATGGGCAAGATCAGAGACGCGGACCCTGCCGAGATTTTCTAAGTGACCACCCTGCCACCTACGCCGCCTCAACCCCTTGTGAGCATTGCCGGGCTGAACCACTGGTTCGGCAGTGGCCAGCAGCGCCGTCAAGTGCTCCATAACCTTCATCTGACCCTGAATCCGGGGGAGATGGTGTTGCTCAGTGGTCCCTCC
>JXQG01000078.1 GCA_001007665.1 Candidatus Synechococcus spongiarum SP3
ATCACAAAGCGGTGCTCGCTGCTCATCACAGCCTCCTTCTCTAAAGGTTGAAACACCCCTGCACCCACATCTCAAACCCTTTTTGTCCACAGGACCTAGATCCTCCCGGACAGGGGCACACTGCGGATCTGCCACGGCTGTAGCAGCTTGAGTTCAACATCGGTGAAAGACCTGAGCCAGGCAAGGCGTCCCCGCCATGGCGCCAGTTGCTGCAGGGTGAGTTGGGACTGCTGGCCATCTCCCATCAGACGCAGCTCCAGGAGCCGCTGAGCGTGCTCCGGCCAGGGGAGCCACAGTTGCTGTGCTGGTTCAGGGCGCTGTGCAGGGGACAGGGGGCGTAGCCAGAGGGGCCAGCGCAGGTGGTCCGCCGCCGCCGGAACATGGCTTTCACACCAGCCCCCATCAAGGGGCATGAGTCCCAACCGCTGGCGCCACCAGCCCCGGTCTGCCCCTGGGTCAGGCCATGTGGACCCCCGCAGCAGGGCCACGCTCAGATGGCTGTCTTGCACGTGGATCCCCTGAGGACCGTCCATGAGCACCGCCAGGCCACCCTGCTGTTGCAGAAGGGCCATCCAGCTCACCACCGCACAGTGCCAGCGGCTGTGTTCCCGTGCTGTCTGTGGTCGTGCCGGACGTTCGATCACCCCGCCCGATGTATCCGCCGCCCAACGCTCGACAGGCTGCGCCAGGTTCCCGTCCAGGCTCAGCAGTTCATGGGCTTGGCGCCAGTGGATGCTCAAGCGGAGTTCCAGGTAGGGGCTGCCCGCAGCAAGGCAAGCCATCATGCTGATCCGGCTCTGCGCAAAGGCGCCGCGCCAACGCAGTCGCGCCATGCAGGGATTCTTCTCCAGCAGCTCAGGCTGGCCCAGGGTTACGCCGCCAAGGGGATGCCGGCGGTGGTCAGGAGCCAGGTCCCAGGCATCCCAATACTCACCCCGATCCCGCCAGCGGCCAAACGCCAAAGGTTGGGCCAGCACTTGGCGACCAGCCGGAGAAAAGAGTTGCAGGATACCTTCAGGACCGCAGTGTACGGTGCAGAGGCCGTTGCTGAGTTGCCAATGGTCGGGGGTTGCAGCCTGATGGATGCGCACCGGATGGCGTGGAGGCTCAGAGGCGTCAGACGGGCATTGGAGCCACCACCAACCCACACCCGCCATGGGAGATAGGACCTGGGGCTGTGGAGACTGGGGAAGACGCACCACCCGCGGCCAGGGGCCGGCCGGCTGCAATTGAAGCGCCACCCAATGATCCCCCGCCGCTGGCCGCTGCCCATCCCGAGGCCCGGCGCCCAGAAGCTGCCGTAGCGCCTGGTTACGGATGTGGCTGGCTTGGCGCCTCAGGCGCCGCCATTGACCCTCCAACTGAGCAAAGGCCTCGCCGGTGGCAGTGCCGGGCAGGATGTCGTGGAACTGGTGAAACAGGAGCGTTTGCCAGCAGCGCTGGAGCTGTTGGACCGGGCAGCTCCGGCCCTCCTCCGCCAGCGCCCGGCTGCGGCCCAGGCGCTGGGCCTGCCACAGCACCCGCTCAGCCTCCAGCAACAGCCGTTCGGCGGTGCGGTTGTGGCGCTTCTGATCGGGGTGGGTGATGGCACAGCCGCGGTGCAGCTCCAGGTAAAGCTCATCGGCCCACACTGGCAGGGTGGGGGCCAGGGGCTTGAGCTCCTCCAGCCAACTGCGCAGCGTGCCATGGCGATACTGGGGCAGTTGGGGGTGACCCCACCAAAGCTGCACCTGGTCCATCAAGTCCTGGTTGGGGCCACCCCCGTGGTTCCCCACGCCAGGTAGCCAGAGGCTGCTGTTGACCCCAGTGTGGGCACGCCATTCCCCGTGGGCCTGCCGGATCGCCTGTGGGTCTCCTGTGCTGCCGAGAGCACTTGGCAGCGCCGTCAGCACTTCGGCCCCACTGGGGTCACGCCAGCGGAACAAGCGGTGGGGGAAGGGGTTCCGGGCATTCCAACTGAGCTTGGTGGTCAAAAACCAGCCGATGCCCTGGCGCAGCAGGGCCTGGGGGAGACCTGCGGCGAAGCCGAAGCTATCCGGCAGCCAGGCCAGGTCATGGCGCCACCGGGGGAAGTGCTGCTGACTCCAGCGCTGCCCCGTCTCCAGTTGGCGGAGCAGGGAAACAGTGCTGATCAGCACACAATCCATTTCCACCCAGGGGCCACACAACGGCTCCCAGCGGCCGGCCTCCGCCAAGGCGTGGACGCGACGCCAAAGGGCTGGGCGATGCTGCTGCAGCCAGGCGTAAAGCGCTGGCGTGGAGTGGCCGAAGCAGAGACCAGGGTGCTCCTCCATCAGATTCAGTACACTGGTGAAGGTCTCCACTGCGGCCCGCCAGGTTTCCGCAACGGGCCAGAGCCAGGCCAGATCCAGATGGGCATGGCTCAGCAAGGTGACGCGATCGTTCCGGGGGCAGATCTGCCCTGCCCCTCCATTGCCCTGAGCCGTGAGGTCTGCTTCTGTGCTCCTCAACAGATGGAGCGGGTCCTTGTCATGGTGGCGCGGCTCCAGCACCACGATGCTGTGAAGCAGAGAACCCTCGTCATGGGGAGGGCTGTGGAGCTCCAGCTCCAGAAGCAGGGGCGTCCCCGTCAACCAGCGGACCGGCAGGGGCAGACGACAGGCGTTGGCAAACAGATCGCCGTGGCGTTGGGGTGCTCCATCCACCTTGAGCACAGCGGTCTCTGCCCACCAGCGCAGCACCAGCCGGGGAACGACTGCCGAACGGGACAGGCCTTGCCAGGACAACGGTGGCGGCAGGACAAGGTGGAGGTGAAGTGGGCAGCCACCCCGCGGCCAGACCAGGTCGCCACGGGCTTGCCGGTCCCGGCGAAGCGGCAGGCGGCGGGCATGGGCCAGCGCCGGCGCCCCGGTGTCCAGGCGCCAGCGATGTTGTAGATCCAGCTTCCAAGGAAGATCTACCGGGTCTGGCATCTGCTCTGTGGCCTGGATCATGATGGGAGCGCCGCCAGGCTTTGCAAAAGACTATGGGCCAGGGGTGTCTCTGCCCCCAGGGACCATAGGATGCAATAGGCGCAAGGTCCATCCCATGGATGCTTGTGCGCTCCGGCTTCTGTTTCACCAACACCATGCTTGCTCTCAAGATCTCCGTTTACGCGGTCGTTTTCTTTTTCATTGGTGTCTTCATGTTCGGCTTCCTGGCCAGTGATCCCAGCCGCACCCCGAGCCGCAAGGATCTGGAGGAATGATCCCGGACAACCTCTCCACAACAGACCACAGCATCCCCCTCCGCCACGGTTCTTGAGGATTTTTGCCAGTCTCCTGATGCTCGCAGGCGTGGGGAGTTTGGGTTGCGTCCCTGCTCTGGGCACGGAAGTCCTGACCCCTGTCCGGGAAGACCACGCTCGTGAAGACGCCAAGGGCAGCTCCGCCGCTTGGAGCCGCTTCAACCTCATCATCCGCGCAGACCGCCAATACGCCGATCTCCAACAGAACCATCTGGTGGCAGAGGGCAATGTGCGGTTACGCCTTGCCGGTGGCGATCTGGCGGCGGAGCGGGTCACCTACGAGCGGGTCACCGGGCTGTTAACAGCCACCGGCGCCGTGCGTTTTCAGCGGGGATCCCAGTATCTCCAGGCCAGCGCTTTGCGTTACAACCTGGACACCCGGAAGGGGGAGCTGCGGGACGTGTATGGGGTTGTCAACCTTGACCGCCACAGTGAAGATCTCGATTTCAGGAGTTCACGGGTCCAGCCCACCGCCCCAACAGGAGCTGTTGATCCGGATGAGCCGTGGCCCGAGTTGCCGCCCATGGCCTGTCCCCCTCTACTGCGTCCACCGGATGGTCTCAACCGTCCTGGGGGCCGGGCAGCCATAGGGCAGCAAAGCCTTGCGCCGCCCCTGGGTTGCCCCAATCCTGACGGCCATGCCCAACACCGACAGGATCTGGTCCTCCTGCCGGCGGAGATGTCCGGGTCGGATGAGCCACCGGAATCGAACGGCCAGTGGTCCAGTCCGGTGAACCAGCGGGTCCATGGAATCACCTCCAGGACCGGCCTGCAACTGGAGTACCGTTTGGTTGTTGCCAATCGGGACCAGTCTGACGGGATAAAGGACGATGAAGAGAGAGAGGGTGGTGAGGATCCAGTGATTCCAGCTGCTTTCAGGACCATGGAGCAGAGTCAGACGCTGAGCCAGGAGCGGGGCCAGATCAGCCGCTGGCGTTTTCAAGCCCAAGCCCTCTTTCTCACGCCAGACGGATGGACCAGTCCTCTGGTCGTGCTCACCAACGATCCACTGACGCCGGCCCAAGTGATTCTGGAGGGCCGGGACAGTGAAGTCCGGGAGCAGGCGGATGGCTCACTGATTCTCACCAGCACCACGAACCGCGTCCTGCTGGACGGGAGGCTGTCCGTGCCCCTACCGCGCCGCATTAACCTCAACAACGATCGTTCATCCTGGTCCTTCCTGAGCGACAACACCAGGCGCGACGGTTTCTACGTTGAGCACAGGTTGGCGCCCCGTTCCTTGCTGGGCGGTGAGTTGATCCTGAGGCCTCAGTTCATGGTGGACCGGGCCTTGAGCGGCAAGATCGACACCTATCCCACAGGCCGTCGTTCTTCCGAGGCCACCCCTGTCCGCGAGGCCGTTTCCGTTGGCGATCTTTTTGGCCTGGATATTCGTTATCGTCGCCCAGTCGGACCGCAGGGTCAGATCCAACTGCGCACTGACTTTCCCACCCTCTCGCCCCACCATCTTGCCAACCAGATGCGCGCAGAGGCCAGTCTCCAGAACCCGTTGACCGTGCCTCTCCTTGGTGAGACAAAAGCCACCCTCAGCGCTGCCTATCAGTTGAGTGTCTGGAACGGTTCGCTGGGTGAGCAGGATGTCTACACAGCCTTTGGTGGATTTTTGGAGAAAGACGTCCAACTCCCGCCATGGGGTTCCCTGCGCAATCACCTGTTCTGGAGACTGGGCCTGCAAAATATCAACACTACAGTCTTCGATACAAGAGATCTATCGAGGAAGACGTGGCGTGCATCGGGATATGCACGCCTCACTTCCACCTTGCCCATTTGGCAAGGTGAGGTTCTGGAGGATTCCACACAAGCACTGCGCTATGTCCCGCAACCCATTCGCCCTGAGGCGTCACTCACGACATTTTTAATTGCCCACTCATCAAGTTATGGTGATCATAGTGGCCAGAGATATTACACATTGGGCATCCTTTCTGATGTGGCTACAGGTAATTTTAGCCGACCCTATGTTGACTATACAAAACTTTCCATTGGTGGCAGTGTCTCCATTGTTGAACAACTCAGCCGATTTAGCTTTGATCGGGCCGTAGATTTGGGTTTGTTTCATATCTCCTGGACACAGCACTTGGCTGGTCCCCTACTTTTGGCAACAAGTATGTCCTACAATGTGGATGGTCGGTCAGAGAAATACGGCAACAGAGTTGACTCCATCTTCGAGCTGAAATGGCAACGACGTACCTATGGCCTGGGGTTATTCTATAGCCCGGAGCGCAAGCTGGGTGGCTTACAGATTCACGTCAACGGATTTGACTGGCGTGGCACCGGAACTCCCTTTATCCCCTACACGCCATCATCCTGGCTGCACGACAACCGGTGATCAGCCGGGCGGCGCAAAGTCATGAAGATAGGGCAGATGTAAGGCTGTCTGCCTCAACTCGTTCTCATGACTGAGCAGGAGGCTTGTCGCATCCCAGCAACCACTCAGGAGCATGGTTTGCGGACCGCTCTCGATCATCAGCGGCCAATGGCGGTCCAGCCCATGGAGTGTGGACGCTGCAAGCGTGAGGCGAAAGTGAACGTCGGGCTGCTCCTGCACCAGTTGCTGGATGCCCTCAACGACCCTTGTCTCCCCTCTCAGGCAGGGCATGCCCAGGGCCAGGCAGTTGCTGGCAAAAATCTCGGCAAAGCTCTCCCCAATCACGGCAGCAATGCCCCAGCGGCGCAGGGCCTGGGGGGCGTGTTCACGGCTGGAGCCGCAGCCAAAGTTGCGGTTGACCACCAGAATCCTGGCCCCTTGATACTCCGGATAGTCAAAGGGATGACGTCCCCCCGCTGCTGCGCGGTCATCGGCGAAGACATGATTCCCCAGCCCTGAAAAGCTGATGATTTTCAGAAACCGGGCTGGAATAATGCGATCCGTGTCAATGTCATGGCCCTGGAGGGCAATTGCCCTGCCTTCCACAGTGGTGATGGGTACCGGCGTCATTCAGTCAGGTCCTGTTCTGGTATGTTTTGCGGTGCTCAGCATGGTGCGCACATCGGTGACGACACCGCTGATCGCTGCGGCAGCCACCATGGCCGGGCTCATCAGCAAGGTGCGGCCAGACGCCGAGCCTTGGCGTCCTTTGAAATTCCGGTTACTGGAGCTGGCGCTGAGTTGGCGCCCCTCCAGCCGGTCCGGGTTCATGGCAAGGCACATGGAGCAGCCGGGCCGGCGCCACTCAAACCCTGCCTGGGTAAAGACGGCATCCAGGCCCTCCGCCTCTGCGGCCTGGGCCACCTGTTGAGAACCAGGGACCACAAACGCTTTCATGCCATCGGCCACATGGCGCCCCCTGGCCACCAGAGCCGCATCCCGCAGATCACTGATGCGGCCGTTGGTGCAACTCCCGATGAAGCAAACATCCACAGGCGTTCCCGCAATGGGCTGTCCTGGCCGCAGGTCCATGTAACGATAGGCCTCTTGCGCCAGAGGCCGCTCCCCGGGAGGGAGCTGATCCGGTGTGGGAACGACCTCATCCACAGCCATGGCCTGCCCTGGCGTAATGCCCCACGTGACGGTGGGAGCGATCTCCCCGGCATCCATGGACACCTCGTCGTCATAGACGGCATCCCCGTCACTGGCAAGACTGCGCCACCAGGCCACGGCGCGCTGCCATGCGGCCCCACGGGGCGCGCAGGGACGATTGTGCAGATAGTTGAAACACACCTGATCGGGGTTGACATAGCCACAGCGCGCTCCCGCCTCAATGGCCATGTTGCACAGGGTCATGCGTTCCTCCATGGCCATGGCCGCAACGCAACTCCCGGCGAATTCGTAGGCATGGCCCACGCCGGATTTTACGCCGAGACGGCGGATGATGTGCAGGGCCACATCCTTGGCAAAGACACCAGGCGCGAGAGACCCGTGGATGGAGATCCTGCGCACGTTCAGCTTATCCAGAGCCAGGCTCTGGCTGGCCAGCACGTCACGAACCTGACTGGTGCCAATCCCGAAGGCAATGGCGCCAAAGGCGCCGTGGGTTGAGGTGTGGGAATCGCCGCAGGCGATGGTCATGCCCGGCTGGCTCAATCCCAACTCCGGAGCAATCACGTGGACAATGCCCTGTTGACCGCTGTCAAAGCCGTGGAGACGCAGGCCGTGGTCTGCGCAGTTCTTCTCCAGGGCGCTGAGCATGGCCTCGGCCAGGGGATCCGCCAGGGGCCGGCCCTGATCCGTGGTGGGGACAATATGGTCCACGGTGGCCACGGTGCGCTCGGGATGCCGTACGCCGAGACCCCGCTCGCCCAGCATGGCAAACGCCTGCGGACTGGTCACCTCATGGATAAGGTGCAGGCCGATGAACAGCTGGGTCTGACCACCTGGCAACTCCGCCACCCGATGCAGCGCCCAGACCTTGTCATAGAGCGTACCGGTGCTCAAGGGGGACGATCCTGCAGCAAAGGAAAAGGAGAATTAAGAGTAGCACCAAACCCGGAATCCGTCAGCACGCTGTCCCTGCCCCGCCAGGGCAGCAAGCGTCACGGGCTCGCCTGAGGACGGCGCGGCTGTTGTCCAGTGGCCAGAAAAGCAATGCAGAGCCACCAGACCAACTGCACTTCCGGACGCAGGAAGATGGTGTCCACCAGCCCATGGGCCCCGAGACCCACCACAGCGGCCATGGCGCCGATTTGGGGCCAGCCCTTCTCCTCCGTTGTTGCCACGGCCCCCTTGAGTTGGCGCAAGCCCTGGTGAAGGGCATGCCAAAAGATCGCAATCCCCGCCAGCAGCCCGGCAAGACCAAGCTCTACCGCAAGCTCAAGAGGCATGGAGTAGGCGCTCAGCGCGTTGAACATGGGTTGTTGATACAGGGGATACACACGATTGAAGGCGTCCTGACCGGGGCCGATGCCTATCCAGGGGTAATCCCGCACCATCTGCCAGGCGGCCGTCCAAACGTTGATGCGGAAGTTGACCGAGCTGTCTCCACGGCCGGCCAGAGCGCTGAGGAGCCGCACCTGCAGTGGTTCCAGCAGCCCTGCCATGGCCACGGCCCCCAGCAACGCCGCCAGCAGGAGACACCAAAGGACCACCTGCCGTCGTCCCTGGCGCCTGGCCAGGGCAAACCAGCCCCACAACAGGACGAAACAGGCCAGGCCGGCCGCCAGGCCAAGCCAGGCCCCGCGGCTGTAGGTGAGCACCAGCGCCGTCCCTGCCAACGCTGCCGTCACCGCGGCGAACAGACGACTGGGCCAGCGGTGCCAATGGAGCGCGGCGCCAACGGCCAGGGGAACGATGGGAACCAGGTAGCCGCCCAGCAGGTTGGGGTTGCCCAAGCTGCCGTACAGCCTCTCGGTGTTCAGGAGGATGGAGGCTTCGTCCGACCAGGTGGCCAGCGCCATGGCGCCCCCGTGTAGCTGACGCAGGGCCAGTACGGCTTCCGCCAGCCCCCCCAACAACACCCCCGCCAGAAGGGGGTTCCACCAACGCCTGTGGTGGGCCAGCAGCCGTGCGGCCAGCGCCCAGGCGCCCAGGTAGAGGACCAGCTTGAGAAGACCCCGCAGCGCCTCCTGGGGTACCGGTGAGAATCCTGTGGCCACGACGGCAACAGCCAGAAACACCAGCAGCCGGCGGCCCATGGATCCCACGTCTCCGGGAGGCTCCAGCACGCTCCAGGAGAGCCACAGCAATCCACTCCCTGACAGAAGCAGCGCCATGCCTGGACGGCTCAGGAAGGGCAGGACGGTAAAGAGGCTCAACAACAGCAGCCCCGCCAGCAAGGGCAAGCGCCCCGTCAAGGGGGTGGGCTCCCACCGGCTCCCCCGTCCCTGCCAGCCCAGCAGCACACTGCCCACAAGTTGATCCGAGTTCAGGCCTCCATTGTTGCGTCTTGGGCAAGCGCCGCCCCCCTCCGGTCCCCTGATCCGGAATTGGGGTGGAAGAGGAAGGGGAAGAGTTGGCTAAAGAGGTTGGCAAAATGGACAGGAGCGGCTACGCTTC
>JXQG01000079.1 GCA_001007665.1 Candidatus Synechococcus spongiarum SP3
TGAAGATCCTGGAGCGGGAGGACTGCGAACGTCTGGGAATGGGGTCCTATTTGGGTGTGGCCCGGGCCTCGGCGTTTCCCCCCAAGTTTCTGCACCTCACCTACCGTTCGGAGGAGCCGGTCAAGCGGTGTCTGGTGCTGGTAGGCAAAGGGCTCACCTTTGATTCGGGAGGGTATAACTTGAAGGTGGGCGCCTCCCAGATTGAAATGATGAAATACGACATGGGTGGCTGCGGCGCGGTGCTGGGAGCGGCCCGCGCCATTGGCCAACTCCAGCCCCAAGGAATTGAGGTGCATTTCATTAGTGCAACCTGCGAAAATATGGTCAGCGGTGACGGTCTTCGCCCCGGCGACATTATCACGGCAAGCAACGGCGCCACCATTGAGGTGAACAACACAGACGCGGAGGGACGTCTAACCCTGGCGGACGCCTTGGTCTACGCGTGTCGCTTGAAGCCGGACGCAGTGGTGGATCTGGCGACGCTGACCGGTGCCTGTCTGATTTCCCTGGGGGATGAGCTTGCTGGCCTGTGGAGCCCGGATGATGATCTGGCGGCAGACCTGCTGAAGGCTGCCCAGTGTTCCGGTGAGGGTCTCTGGCGAATGCCGCTGCCGGCATCTTATCTGGAGCGCATGAAGAGTCCCTTTGCCGACCTGAAGAATACCGGCCCCCGTGCCGGCGGTGCCATCACGGCTGCTTTGTTCCTCAAGGAATTTATCAGCCAAGGTGTTGCCTGGGCCCACATGGACATTGCTGGAACCGTCTGGTCCGATAAGGGCCACGGAGACAATCCTGCCGGGGCAACAGGCTACGGGGTGCGCACACTGGTGGAATGGGTCTCAGCCCATGCCGCTCACTGAAAGCCGCTCACTGAAACCGGATGTGTGGCGCCCCCTGAAAGCAGCCATCCACCGAAATGGTGTAGCGCAGTCCTGATGACTGGAGTCGGGAATTGGAGCCCACTTTCACGTTGACCTCTGTCACCAGCTTTCCCCGTGGGGGATAGAAGGGTCCCAGGCGACGGTATTCGCCGGGATTCAGCAGGAGCTTGTCTCCAAAGACCTGTAAATTGGTGCGGTCACTAAATTTCAGGTAAGAGACTACAGGAAAAAGGTCTTTCTCCACCTCGGTGACACTCTCCGCCTCCATGACATCCGCCTGGTCCCCGTCCGGATCCGGCTGGAGTTGATAAGGCTCGTCACTCTGAAAATTTACCCAGTAGGCTTGGTATACATTGGTGACCGTGAAGTCCGTATTGAAGTTGGTGCGGCCAAAGATCGCCGTCAGCGGGCTATTGAGCTGAATGACTTTGCTAACGCTGGTTTCACCACCCACTGCATTGAGCTCCTCACAGGTGCCGGCGCCCGTTTGGGCAAGCAGGGGCGCACTCCATGGCGCCAATGCGCTCCAAGCAACCGCAGCCATCAAAATTGATGGACAGCGCCTGGCTTGTTGGCGAAGCAGAAAAAACCGACCAACAGCAGGTCGCAGCATGGTGATGGTGGCGTAGAAGCCCAGACAAGCACCTGGACAAAGCTTTGTCCAGGGTAGCCTCACGGACCACCTGTCAGCTTGAGATCGTTGGCTTGTAGGTAAACCCTGGTGATGGTGAGCTCAGGGAAGCGCCGCTCCGCATCCTTCAAGGTACCCCCAACGCTTAAACCCTCCATGAGCAAGGTTCCTGGGCCGCCAAAGCGGTCAATGTAATCGATATGAAAGGAGCGGCGGGGGATGCTCTTCAAGGGCTGGTGGGGGTACATGGCCATCGACCGACACATGAAAGCCAGGATCCCATGTGTCGCCCGCCAAAGCCTTTCTTTTCTTTCTCCAGATCATAAAACTTGACCTGACGCTCCAGGCCGTTGCCCCAGGGGTCAGGCCTATAAAGTAGGGAAGAGATCCCCCAAGGTGTTGAGCGGCATCATCTACGTGCTACATTACGGCCTGCGCTGGGCGGATTCCATCTGATCTTCTCTGAGCTGGCCCGATCCGCGGATGCAGAGCCAGAAGCTGGTGCAGCGCCAGAAGAGGTGCTGGTGATGGATGCCACTGATGTCAAAGCACGTCACACCGCCTCCAGCCTCAAACAGGGGGCGCTGCACCTCGATTGACGGGTCGCACCAAGGGTGGGTCGACCAGCAGGCTCCATGGGGTATGCAACGGGAAAGGACGCCCTGTCCGCCTTCACCCCGGCGAAGGCCAATGCGGCGACTTCACCGATGCTGACCTGCTGTTGAGGGATCTTCCAGAGGCGAGCGCATGGATGGGAGACAAGGGGGGCACGACAGGAGCAAAATCCGCCCCCTGCTGCTGGAGCAAGGTATCCCAGTCACCTTCTGGTGATGAGGGCTGACCCTAGGGCTTGCTCCAGGTGCAGTCCCGGGTGATCACGCCAGTACTTGGGCCAAGATATTGGGTGTCATAGGAGCATTGGCCAGCGATGTTGGCGTATTTGCCTGTGCCGCCCACCAGATCCGCACGGCCCCCGCCACCGCGGTTGGCGGCACCCAGGTCTCCCTGCTTCCTGGTCAGCACGGCAAACAGCTCATCCCCATCATCTTCTTTTGGTTCCGTGAATGTGCAAGGCGCTGTCAAGTTGAGACCATCAGCAGATTCTTCCGAGAACACAACACAAGACGAGAGAAAACTCTTGCCTTCCGGGAAGAGCGTGCCTTGACCACTGGAAACAACATCACCACCCTCGGTGGTGCCTGCCGTAAATGTTGTACTACCGTGTTGAATCTGGTCATAGAAGTAGCTGAAGCTCCCTGTCAGAGTAAACTGACCACTGGTTTGCGCCAGAATAGGAGATAGGGGAATTGTCATGCTGGCCAGAATCAGCCAGGCGCTGGATCTGCGGAAGAAATGCATGAAAAATCGACACTAAAGATCAGGACTTGCATAGCTTAGTGGAAAAGCCCTGACGTTTGCTCTTTACGGATTAACTTTTGTAAAGAAGCGTAAGGTGCAGGGGGCAAGGATCCTCTGAGTCAGTCCCCAGCCTCTTTAATGGCTTCTCAACACTCCTTGAGGACCGTCTCCGTGCAGGCCGCCGCACGATTGAAGCGGTGTCTGACGAAGAACTGACTGCCTTTCCGGGGCGGATGCAGTACGGCCGGACGCAAGATGCCGTGAAGGGCTATCGCCATGGTCGCCGCCAGCGGCAGATAAGGCGCCTGCACCATGGGCGCCATGAGGGTGAGCGTGCCCCGTGCCCGGCTGCTGGATGGAGAAGGCAGCAACAGCCAATGGCGCTCCAAGGCGCAACGACCCTGTCAACAGACGTTGGATCTTGGCCAGGCTGGATTCGGCGGTCGCCACTTAGACCAAGGGACGGGCTGGGGCGTTGTCGTGCTCCACAAAGTCGTTGATTTTGCGGGTGCGTTCTCCAATGCTGGAGGCAGAGCAGGCATTATCCATCATCAGATGGATGGCCAGATGGTTGGGCACAGTCCCGTCAATGGGTTGGAGGAAGGAGAGGAAATCCTGATGGTGTGCCGACGCTTGCATTGTGCCAACACGTTGCCCGTAGCTACCTCCAGCACGGCCAACAAGGTTGTCGTGCTGTTACGGATATCGTCATGGGTGATACCTTCCACGTAGCCCAGCCTCAAGGGCGCCGTGGGTCAGGTTCTCTCCAGAGCCTGAATTTGTGTCTTCTCATCTACACAGAGCACAAGGCGCGACGGCATTCTCCGGCGGATTACAACTATAGAGCCACAATGTCTTGCACCTTATCCACAACGTGGGGATCGTTGGAGATCTTGAAACGGCGGTGGCGGTGGGGTTGCATGTTGAACGACTGGAACCATCGGTGGAGAGTGGGCTTGGAGGTGCCCGTGTGCCGGGCCAGGGCACGGCCACTCCCATGGGTGGCAAGGGAAAAGCCAACTGATTGTTCGAGGCGACCTTCAGCATTTCTTGCCAGGAACGAAGCAGTCTCTGCCAAAGTGGACTGACCCAACCCCAGGCCTCCTCCCCCTCCCATGCCACTGCTGCTTGGTATCCACCGCTTTCGCAAGGATCTGGAGCGCCATGGCGCCATGGCCGTCATGGCCCCTCCGGAGGGGGGCTTTGAGACCCGCCTGCTGCGCCGCCTCCGTGCAGCAGGCTATGCCGCCCAACTGTGCTCAGCCCGGGGATTGGGGGATCCAGAGACGTTTCTCCTGGGTCTCCATGGGGTCCGTCCACCCCACTTGGGGCATCAGAGCATTGGCGGCGCAGCTGCCGTGGGTACTGTGTTCATGGTCCTTCCCCAGCTCATGCCCCAACTCCAAACGGGCAAACCGGTGTTGCTGTGGCTCCTGGAGGCCCAGGTGCTCAGCCGGGCGGAGTTGGACACCTTTGTGGGGATTCCCCGGCGCTACCCCGGTCTGTATGTTGTCTGTGAATTGGGGGGAAGCCGGACGCTGCGCTGGCAGCCCCTGGCTGAGGCGCTGGCAGCCTGAGGCCGTGGTGGGCCATGCTCCTGAAGATGCTCTGCGCCATGGTTATTGGCGCAAATTGATTTGCGGCGCCAGCAATCAGGACCTGGCCGCCGTTACGGATCTGGCCTGGGTGTACACCCGTGCCGGCATCCATTGCATTGACGTGGCACCGGATCCGGCGGTGGTGGCCGCCGCCCGTCAGGGCATTGCCGCGGCCCTCCATCCGGGGCAACCATCCCCATGGCTCATGGTCAGCCTCAACGACGACACGGATCCCCATTTCCGGAAAGCCCATTTTGATCCCCGCCGTTGTCCCGAAGATTGCCCCCGCCCGTGCGAAGCCACCTGTCCAGTGGCAGCCATTTCAGCCACGGGGGTGGCCATGGCCCGTTGTTACGGCTGTGGGCGTTGCCTGTCGGTGTGCCCGCTGGGTCTCATTGAGGAGCGGCCCTGGCGTTTGGAGCGCTCCCAGCTTCTGAAAATCCTGGAGACCTGCCAACCGGAAGCCCTGGAAATTCATACCCGACCCGGCGCGGTCGCCCCGTTTACCCATCTCCTGACCTTGCTGCAACCCCTGCTGCCCCGGTTGCGGCTGTTGGCGGTGAGTGCTGGGGGACCCTTGGCCCAGTTGATTCCCTATCTGTGGCAACTGCACGGGTTGCTCGTGAAGCAGCCGGTCCCCCATCTCTGGCAACTGGACGGCCGCCCCATGAGCGGGGACTTGGGCCGCGGCACAGCCCATGCGGCCGTGGCGTTGGCCCTTGGCGTGTCTCGCCATGGCCCTCCGGGACAATTGCAGGTGGCTGGGGGCGTCAACCAGCATACCCAGACGCTTCTGCAGCGCCATGGGTTGGCCGGTCGTGGGGAGAGGCCCCCGGCTGTAGTGGGCATGGCCTTTGGCGGCGCCGCCCGTCAACTGCTGAGCCCCTGGCTGACGGCTGCCCAGGCGCGGGGCAAGCCCCTGCATCAACACCCCGATCTGGCGGATATGGCCGTGGGGCAGGCCCAGGCTCTCTTGAACCTGCCGGGCTGGGTTGGGGGCTGAATCTACCCAGTCTGTTGGCGCTACGCGCACTACTCCATCACTCCCAACCGTGCAGTACCCAGCCCCAGGATCAGTCCACCAGCCACCGCTGCATGGACTGCGGCAGTGGTACCCGTTCCGCAGTAGCCAGCCCTACTGTAGAACCCCAAAGCCCGCCCGCCACTCCACCTGCTGCCCCGGCACCAACTGCACTAGCTGCTGCTCCAATCCCTGCTCCAATAACTATTGCTTTAAGTCCTCTTGATGGGACTCACGAAACAGGTAGAAAGCCTATATCACTTTAGTCAACTATTCAAGCCCGCTCCCCATTTCCACGTCGCTCCAACAGATCCTGTGCCAGTAGCCATGACAAGCATGATGTAACGCCTTTGCGAGTGGCTCGTGACGCACATCAAGACCTGGCAGAAGCTGCTGTGAACTGTGCTCGGGCTTCGCTGAGCCCGCCCAAGCCGCTAGGCGCTTGAATAAGTTCGTCTTTCCTCATTCCCCGCCAATGGCCGTGCCAGTCCCTTGTACCCCTGGCCAGCCCGGACTCCTCCAGAGCCCATCACCATCCGCGAGCAGCGAGTCACCAATGATCTGGGTCGTCTGTGGCTGCTGCTTGCATTGGTTGGCTAGTTATTTTAGCGTCAACCAACCACAGGACAGACGCCGCACTCAGTGGACCCAGTGTCAGAACGTTTCTTAACCCTTGAGAAGCGGCAGGCGACAGTTGATCGGCTTACAGCCCACTTTGCCCACGGCCACCTCACCGTCACGGAACTGGAGCACCGACTTGATCTTGCATACGCGGCCGATACGAGAGCTGAACTCACGGCACTGGAGTCCGATCTTGCTGCCGTCACTACTGAAACTCATCCGGCGCCACCGTCCGCTCAAGCGCCTTCAGCCCACAACCTCATCTTCTCGATCTTTGGAGGGACGAAACGACGAGGCAGATGGATGCCATCTCGCAGGACAACGGTGCTCACCATGATGGGGGGCACAGTTCTGGACTTCCGTGAAGCCGTCATGGGAGCGAGCAAGGTCGACCTGCACCTGGCCACCGCCATGGGCGGGGTGAAGATCATCGTCCCACCAGGTGTTCGCGTCCAATGGGCTGGCATTACGCTCATGGGCGGGGTGAAGGTGGAGGAGAGCGTAGAGTTGTCGGTGCAGCCGGACACTTCTGTTCTCTGGATCAGCGGCTTCGTCGCAATGGGCGGCGTGAAGATCATCGAACGCCTACCCCACGAAACCAACAAACAGGCACGACGCCGCAGGAAGGCAAGGAAGGCCCACCGTGGACACGGGAACCCATATAGCCAGCCCCCCACCGGCTGAGCCAGGGGCGTAACTTGGAGATGTGCCCCACCCCTCGGCCATGGCCGTGCCAGTCCCTTGTACCCCTGGCCAGCCCGGACTCCTCCAGCCCATCACCATCCGCGAGCAGCGGATCACCGATGATCTGGACCGCTTGCTCGCAGTGCTGCCGGAGTCCCTCCAACAGCAACTGGCTTCCGCAGAGCAGCGCCAGGACCTGCTGGAGGTGGTGCTGGATTTGGGGCGTCCTCCCGAGGCGCGTTATCCAGGCCGGCGGCTGGACCTGGAGGGCGCTCCCCTCAGCAGGGCGGCCCTGGATGGGGTCATTGCCCGGGTGGGGCGTTTTGGCGGCGATAACCGGGCGGGGATTGCGCGGACCCTGCACCGCATCAGCGCCATGCGCAACCGATCAGGAGAGGTGATTGGTCTCACCTGTCGCGTGGGACGAGCTGTGTACGGCACCGTGGCCATCGTCAGGGACCTGGTGGAATCCAGCCAGTCCATCCTGATCATGGGGTATCCCGGCGTGGGCAAGACCACGGTGCTGCGGGAAATTGCCCGGGTGCTGGCGGATGAGCTGGATCGGCGGGTGGTGGTCATTGACACCAGCAATGAAATCGCCGGGGATGGAGACATTCCCCATCCGGCCATTGGCCGGGCGCGACGGATGCAGGTGCCGGATCCGCAGCATCAGCACCGGGTCATGATCGAGGCGGTGGAAAACCACATGCCTGAGGTGATTGTCATTGACGAGATCGGCAGTGAGCAGGAAGCCTGGGCGGCCCGCACCATTGCCGAGCGGGGTGTGCAACTGGTGGGTACAGCCCATGGCCATCAACTGGCCAACCTGATCAAAAACCCCGCCCTCCGTGACCTGATTGGTGGTCTCCAGGCGGTCACCCTGGGGGATGAGGAAGCCCGTCGCCGCGGCTCGCAGAAAACGGTGCAGGAGCGCTGTGCCCCGCCCACCTTCCCTCTGGCCGTAGAAATGCACAGCCGTGACTGCTGGCATGTGCATTGGAATGTGGCCCGCACAGTGGATGGCATGCTGCGGGATCGCCCTGTCCAGTCCCAGATACGGCGCCTGGATGAACGGGGTGTTCTCCATGTACAGAATCCCTCCCCGTGCCCCCCTGGTCTGGGGGATCCCGGGGAGCCTTCCACGGAGCAGACTGCACTCCCCACTGCCCAGGACGACCTCCCCCTGCGGGTCTATCCATCGGGTGTGACCCCGCGCCAACTGGATGCGCTGATCCACGACCGGAAGTTGCCGATACGGGTGGTGCGCACGGTGGATCGGGCTGATGCGGTGCTTTCCCTGCGCAATAGCCTCAGCCATCATCCGGACGCACGGCGGGCGGCCAAAAGCCTGGGGGTCCCCATTCACGTCATCAAGTCCGCCAGCCCACCTCAGTTGCAAAGAGCTCTGGAGCGGTTGCTGTTGCGGTTTCGCGCAAAGGGAAGCTGGTGTAAGGTAGAGTGACTGAGTTCCCAGCAGTGGGCCGTCGCCAAGTGGTAAGGCAGCGGGTTTTGGTCCCGCCATTCCTAGGTTCGAATCCTAGCGGCCCAGTTGATGTCCTCCGTGCTTGCCGCACTGCCTGCAGGACAAGTGCGCTGGCAGAGATCCCGGCCTCAAGCCGGGCAGCAGCGTTCCCGGTCTTGCCCCTGGAGGATCCCTGGAGGATCCCTGGAGTTGGCTCCAGGGGAACCGGTTGGCAACCAGGCCGTCAATGTGGTCCATCAGCTGGGCCAGGCGAAGAGACGACTGGCTCCGAAAACCCAAGGAGCTGTATGGGGACATGGGAAGCAGTCCTGAGTCCGTTGGGAAAGAAATCCGGATAGGGCGCACACCGATACAACTGAAAGAAAACTATCCGGGAACCTGTGACGCGGAAGAGCTTACGGGCGCCACGAAAGTAGGCGTCCTTCCCAAACAGATTGAAGGCATTTGGCCTCAGAGGAGTTGAGATCTTTCAGGATAAATAGGCATCACAGTTCATGCAATGACGGGGCAGCAGGGTTTTGAGTATGAGGAAGAGTGGTCCAGGTAAATCTCATCTCGTAAAGGCATTACCCTTATGGATCTGATGCAGAAATTTTGTGATGGTGTAACAAGGGATGTCTCATGGTCTCAGAAAGAATCATCGAAGACTCCCCTGGGGTTTTCGTCTCCTTACCAGGGATGGACAAAGGAAAGCTGGAGAATAGACTCCGAGAAGACGAATCGTCTGGGTTGCTTACGAAGATTTTCAGTTGTGAAGTAATCAAACGGCGTGGAGTTCAGTGATTCCAGTACGGAACTGGTAGTCAAGGGCTTGACAAGTTGAGAGGGGGCGGACCATAGGGTTGCCCCTCAAGGAGA
>JXQG01000010.1 GCA_001007665.1 Candidatus Synechococcus spongiarum SP3
TGGATGATGGACCACATCATGAACAACCGGCTGAGCCTGGAATTTGGCCAAACCTTTGTGCGCATTCCCCTGGAAACATCCCCCAATATTGTCCACGGTGATGCTCTGGAGCTGGATTGGAAGGGGGTGTTGAAGCCGGAACAGTGTTCCTATCTCTTTGGGAATCCGCCGTTTGTGGGCCAGAGCTACCAGTCCAGAGAACAACGGGAGCAGATGCGAAAACTGACCAATCCCCACGGCAAGACCGGCTCACCGTTGGATTATGTTGGCGCCTGGTTTTTGAAAGCTGCCGGTTATGGGACCGGCGCCGTGCGCATCAGCTTCGTTGCCACCAATTCCCTCACCCAAGGGGAACAGGTGGCGTTGTTATGGCCGCGTCTGTTTGCCTCGGGTTTGGAGATCGTCTTCGCCCACCGCGCCTTTGCCTGGGGATCGGACGCACGGGGCAAGGCCCACGTCCACGTGGTGATCCTTGGCTTTGACCGACAAGAGAACGGGCGCTTGGACAAACGACTGTTCAGTTATCCCCACCTCAACGGCGAGCCGGAGGAGACCCGTCACGCTGCGCTCTCCCCCTATCTATTCGATGCCAGCAATCTTGCTGATCCGCATCTCGTCGTAACGGACAGCACCCGTCCTCTGTCATCCCGCCCGATCATGCAGCAAGGAGTGCGACCAATTGACGGTGGACACTTCATCTTTTCTGATCGAGAGCGGCAGGATTTTCTGGAGCAAGAGCCCAATGCCAAGAGATTTTTCCGCCCGTTCATCGGCGCACGGGAACACATCAACGGGCTGTCACGGTGGATCCTTTTCCTGGAGGAGGCTGAACCGGAGATACTGCGCACCATGCCCCTTAGTGTGGAGCGCATCCGCCGCGTCCGCGCCATACGCCTGGCCAGCAAAAGAGCTGCCACCGTCAGACTTGCTGAGACCCCAACGCGATTGGAGGGACGATCAATTCCCACCGCGCCGTTTTTGGTGATTCCTGAAGTCAGCTCAGAGCGGCGGGATTATATCCCCATCGGTTGGCTGAAGCCGCCAGTCATCCCCAGTAACCTGGTTCGTGTCATTCAGAACGCCACACTGGCAGATTTCGCCCTGCTCACCTCAGCCATGCACATGTCCTGGCTGCGCCACATCGGCGGGCGGTTGGAAAGTCGCTATCGCTATTCCATCGGACTCGTCTACAACACCTTCCCGTTGCCGCCCAAGGATGCAGACTTGTCAAAGCTGGAACCACTGGCCCAAGCCGTGCTGGATGCCCGTGCTGCCCATCCCGGCGCCGCCCTGGCTGATCTCTACGATCCAGACACCATGCCGCCCAACTTGCGGCGTGCCCATCAGGGGCTGGACCGGGGTGTGGATCGGCTTTATCGGCGCTCCGAGTTTGCTTCTGAAAGGGAGAGGGTGGAGTGTTTGTTGATGATGTATGAGGGGATGCAGGGGGTGTTGGGGGTGGGGCTAACCGGCAAGAAGAAGGGGAGGCGGGGACAGTAAAGTCAACAATAGTTTCTTCAGCCCCAATTCTCGGGCTCTGAGAATGACAACCCCAGCCACTGACTTTAGGCACATTCGCCCGTGGCGCGGCTCCCAGGACCAAGCCTTTGAGGAGCTGTGCTACCAGTTACGGGATCCCACCCCGCAAGGCGCCGAACTGGTCAAAACCGGTAGCCCGGACGGCAGCTTGGAATGGTACGTCACTTGTCGCAACGGGGTGCAGTGGGGATGGCAAGTCAAGTATTCCTTTGATATAGACAATCTCCTCAAGGGAATGGAAAAATCTTTGAAGACCGTAGTTGAAAAACGTCCGAACTGCCGACGATTGACGTTCTGCATCCCTTTTGACTTGCCAGTCGCGTCTGAAGCTGGAAAACGCAAATCGGCCCGCCAAAAATTTGAGGACAAGAAAAAGTCCTGGCGGAAACGAATTCCGGGAGCGGAGCGGGTTTGCATAGAACTTTGGTCGGAAGGCAACCTTTTGGAACGGCTGGTCCAGCACCCAGGCTAGAGGGGAATCACAAAATTCTTTTGGGATCAGGAGGTGTTCTCACCGGAGTGGTGTGTCAAACAAATGTCAATTGCCCATGAAAGTGCCGGAGGACGATACAGCCCACAATTGCACGTTCACATGCCAGTGTCATTTGCGTTGGAAGGTTTGGCTTTGTCCGAAGCCTACAGGAAGCGGTTCCGAGATGCTCGGAATCAGGTCTTGCAAGCAGCAGAACAAATCCAGGCATCAAATTACACTAGCCTTGGAGTAACAAACGACTTACGCCAACTCAAAAAGAAGCTACGTGAGTGGGAACAGGCTACACCAAAAAACATTATGCCACCCAGGCTGCTAGAACAATCTAACTTGCTTGATCTTACAAGTAGCTGCATCAGATTTATTTATAGTATCGAACTGCTAAGACTGCCTCAGTCTCAAAGGACGCAACAGCAAGATAGTATCAAACAGCGCATAGGTTTGTTGAAGCACGATATCTGGAAACTGGATGGCGCGCTGAGGGAGTTTGAAAGTCTGCTATCAAGCTCGGCCTCCCAAGCAGCGGCCAACGGCACTCTATTGCTAAAAGGTGAAGCTGGTCAAGGCACGACCCATTTGTTCTGCGACATGGGGGACCGCGCCGTCGCAGTAGGGCAGCCGGCAGTGGTCATCCTGTGCGGTTCTCTTTCCGGTCGTCACGTCTGGTCTGAAATCGCAGAGCAGTTGGGTCTTGGCGATATGGGATCTGAAGAGATTATCTCTGCCATGCAGGCAGTGGCAGAGGCGTCCAACGCACCTTTTCTGCTCCTACTGGATGCGCTGAATGAAGTGGCCGACCCAAGGGCTTGGCAAGAGGAATTACCGCGGTTGTTTGCTGAAGTTGCTCCCAATCCCTGGATCTCCGTTGCTGTATCGGTAAGGTCCATGTTCTTGAGAATGGTGTTGCCACATGACGGTCTAAGGAACGTTACCGAGGTGGAGCACCCTGGATTTGACGGACAGGAATTGGAAGCGACGGAACGCTTCTTTGACGTTTTCAGTTTGGAGCAGCCCAGGATCCCGCTGCTGACGCCTGAGTTCACCAACCCGCTTTTCCTCAAGCTCTATTGTGAAAGTCTGCACGGAATGGACTTGTCTGCACCGCAATTGGGTGAAATACACTTCAGTCAGACCTTTAAGCAGTACCTGAAACAGAAAGAAAACAGAATTGTGTCGCACCTGAGAATGGACCCAGCATTGTGTCCAGTACAGAGGGCAATTGATGCGTTCAGCAAAGCTTTAGCTACAGTCAATCGTGAAACCCTGCCGTATGAGAACGCCTCCCGCTTAATCAATGCATGTGGCCTTGGGCATTACCAATGGCCCAATACTCTGTTCGGGCAACTGCTGAGCGAAGGAGTCCTCAGCAAGGACTTAGCCTGGGATTCCGAGGTAAACGAACAAAGTCAGGTCGTCCAGTTCACCTATCAGCGGTTCGCCGACTACCAGGTGGCTTCCATCCTCTTGGGTCCGTTCAAAAGTGATGTCGATTCTTTGCAGCAAGCTTTGTCTCCTGACCAGCATCTTCGCCAGGTTATCCTGGATGCACCCCTTAATTGGCTCGAAGCGCTGGCGGTCCTGGTGCCTGAAAGATTCGGCATCGAACTTCAAGACGCTGCATCCTGGGACCATAATTCATACATTCAAAAAAGTTTGGATATGTTTTTTGTAGAAAGCATAAAAATACGGAAACCTTCCGCAACGACCAGAAGAACCTGCGATCTTCTAGCAGAAGTGCGGAAGAGAAATCCTGATCTTGAAGATACCATTCTGGAAACTCGGCTATCGGTAGCTACGCAGCCCCAACATCGGTTGAATGCATATTCTCTTCATCAGGCACTTAAAGCCATGTCAATGCCGGGTCGTGACCGGATATGGAGCATACCAACTTATGACACGCTTGATAAGGGCGGACCGTTGGACCGGCTGATTCGATGGGCGTCACGAGGCCGTCGCCCGGATTGTCCCCACGATGTGGTAGAACTTGCTGCAATCACCTTGGCTTGGACATTCACGTCACCGAACCGCATACTGCGCGACTGCGCCACCAAAGCTCTATCTCAACTTCTCTCAACACACCTGTCCGTGTTGCCAACTCTCATCCCAAGATTTGCTGGGGTCAACGATCCCTACGTGATTGAACGGCTGGCGGTAGCATGTTACGGTGCCGTTCTCTGCGGCGGAACTTCGGAACCCCAGGCTGTTATCAACGCAGCCGCCGAATTGAAACAGATTGTTTTCGCTAATGATCAGCTTCCAAATCTCATCACACGAGACGCTGTTCGAGGCATCTATGAATGGTGTCTTCGCAACAACTGGATTGAAAATGAGATCTACACCAAGATTTTACCTCCATATTCATCTGACCTTCCAGAGGAACCACCTACCAAAGAACAGATTATGCAAGACTACGATATCCGTAGCCAGAACAATGTTTCATTTCACTATACTTACAGTCAAATACTGAACTCAGTCTTTAAAATGGGAGATTTTGGTATCTATATTATTCAACCAAGTATTCACTGTTTTATCTCATACCGATTAGATAAAGACTTGCCAACGGAAAGACAATATTTTGACACAGTATGGGCACAAAGATGGATATTCTATCGGGTCATTTTACTTGGATGGAACCCCCAGTATTTTGCTGAATTTGACAATCATTTGAACCATTGGCATGTGAACGATTCTAGAACCGATCACAAGCCGGAACGGTTCGGCAAAAAATACCAATGGATTGCGTTTTATGATCTGATCACTAGGATTTCTGATAATTTTCATATGAAGCCTGAGTATAGTGGAGAGCCAGTATCCTACAAAGGCCCTTGGCAGTTGTTTAGTCGCGATATCGATCCAACGTTACCGCCGCCGCTGCGGAAGAGAAACGAAGTTGGCGCAACCTTTCCAAAAGACCCCGGTCACTGGTGGGTTCCCTATGGGCCTCGTTATCATGAGGATGACCCACCTGCTGGAGATGACTGGGGAACAGACAGTCGCGACGTCCCAGAATTTGAACCACTCGTTAGATATCAAGACAGCGATGGAAACAGATAGGCCGTCCTTTACGCTCAGCATAGCTGGACCAGTGGAGTCTCATCATCAAGACTAAAGTGTTCACGATGTCGGGACTTTTGGGGTCACATTGAGAGCTGGCTCATCCGACCGGAACAGCATGATAGGATAGTTAATTATCTCAAGCAGTATACGTTAACGAACAATCAAACTAATAGACGAATGCCTAAAGGTACTCAACAAGCCGATAGTGCTTATCTGGGTGAATTGCCGTGGGCAATATCGTGCGATGACTCAACATACACCTGGAGACCCATTTACAACTATTGGAACAATGAGCCTACAGATTCTCTAGAAGTCTTGCCTTCTTGGGAAGAGTATCTTTGGGAAGGCAATATCAGAGATTGTTCCATAGATAACTCGGTAGAGGCTTGGTGTCCGTCGACTATCCTTTTTAATGCCGGAACTCTCACCTGGTTACCAGGTACACGAGAGTGATAAGACCTAACAGGAGTGAGTGTAGCCCAGTCCATTAAGATCAGGGGCCATGGTGCCCTTCTTGTGCGCGAGGACTGGTTACAGCGAGCCTTGCAAAAAACAGGTCTTACTATGGTGTTTAGATGGCTAGGTCAAAAGCAGCTTTTTGAAACGGATAAAGTAGTGGGAAGTTGGCTTGAAATCAATGCGGTTGCATCGCTTAAACAGAAGCAGTGGACTTTTGAGAAACGACGATTAAATTTTAGATAGGCGCTCTCAGATTCGTTCAAAATACTGTCGCAGATATGCCCACAGCTTGGCCTTGCTGTGGGGATCAATCTGGGGAGGGCGCTCGTCAGGATGACATTGGAAGGGAAAGGGCGTCATGACCGCTGTCCACTAAGACTTGGGCGGGCATCGCATTATACTCCACCCCCTCCAACTGACGGCCACCAGCCTTAGATGTGCGCCCTCCCCATTGTTTGAAGAAGAAATGCACTTCGGCATCTTGGCATTGATCCCGAATCTCGCGAACCCATTCCGAACGTAATGGACGGGCATGGGGACCGCTTTCACCGCCAACAATCACCCAGGAAATTCCCTCCAGATCAAGGTCGCTAATGGATTCCAATAGGGGCTCAAGGGAGAGAAAGCGCACCTCCGCCGACGCCATGGAAAGGTGGTGAATGCGGGAGCGCACCGTACGGTCCTCCACGGAAACGCCACACCAGATATGGGGCGGTGCAGCGCAATCCTTATACCGATCCCTGAGGTAGTCCCGCATCCGCAAGCTGCGCTTTGTGAGCACTTGATAGGTATGACGGCTCACTGCTTCCATCTGTGCAAAAACCCGATCAATAAAACCGCTGGGAACGTCTTTGTGAAAGAGATCTCCCATGGAGTTGACAAAAATCATCCGTGGCTTGCGCCATTGCGCTGGCTGGTCCAGTCGTGATTCCCAGAGGCGCAGGTTGAAGCCCTGCTCGTAGGGATGTCCAGGGGTGCCCCGCCAGCGCTCCGCAAAGCGCTCCGCATAGCAATGGTCGCATCCTCGTGAGACCTTGGTGCAGCCCGTCACCGGATTCCAGGTGGCATCAGTCCACTCGATTGCCGAGTTGTCAGCCATGCTGCCTGTGTTAAGGGCTTCATTCTGTCAACAGCCTTGCCTTTGGCTGCATCTGCAACGGAAAAAATTAACCGATTGGCAAGGTGGGCCGGACCGTAATCACGGAAGGACAGGGTGTGACCCCCAGCCCGGTCCCACTCCACTGGCATGGGAGGCGCAAACCTCCCTTTACTTGGTCTCCTTGGTCTCCGTGAAGTCCGCGTCAATCACGTCGTCGCCACTGCCGGCGCCACCTGTGGCGGCTCCAGCCCCTGCAGCGGCCGTTGGGTCCTGACCCGGGGCAGCACCGGAGCCTTGGCCAGCGGCTTGCTGGTAGACCGACGATCCTGCGGCATACAGGGCCTGCTGCACTTGTTCCTTCAGGGACTTGATGCGGTTCAGGTCTTCACCTTCCAGGGCTTCTTTGAGGTCCTTGTTGAGGCTTTCCACTTTTTCCTTCTCTGCTGCGGGCAGCTTCTCGCCCAAGTCGGCCAGTTGCTTTTCTGTCTGGTAGACGAGGCTGTCGGCCTCGTTGCGCACGTCAATGCGTTCCCGCTTCTGCTTGTCGGCAGCAGCATTCTCTTCGGCATCCTTCACCATCCGATCCACCTCCTTGTCGTTCAGGGTGGAGGATCCCGTAATGGAGATGGACTGCTCCTTGCCGCTCCCTTCATCCCGGGCGGTGACATTCAAAATGCCGTTGGCATCAATGCTGAAGGTGACCTTGATCTGGGGCACGCCACGGGGCGCCGGGGGGATGCCTTCCAGCTTGAAGGTGCCCAGGCTCTTGTTGTCCTTGGCCATCTCCCGCTCACCCTGAAGCACCTGGATTTCCACGTTGGTCTGGCCATCCACTGCCGTGGAGTACACCTGCTCCTTTGCGGTGGGAATGGTGGTGTTGCGGTCAATCATCCTGGTCATCACGCCACCCAGGGTTTCCACCCCGAGAGACAGGGGCGTCACGTCCAGGAGCAGGATGTCTTTCACGTCACCGGACAGCACGCCACCTTGGATGGCGGCGCCAACGGCCACCACCTCGTCGGGATTCACCGACTGGTTGGGATCCTTGCCGGTCACCTTCTTCACCAGGTCCTTCACGGCAGGGATGCGGGTGGAGCCACCCACCATCACCACCTCGTCCAGTTCGCCCGGGGAAAGCTTGGCATCGGCTAGAGCCCTCTCCACCGGCGTGCGGCAGCGATCGATCAGATGGCTGGACAGTTCCTCGAAGCGGGCCCGGGTGATGGTCACGTTCAAGTGCTTGGGGCCGTCCTGGGTGGCGGTGATAAAGGGCAGATTGATCTCGCTCTGGGTGGCGCTGGAGAGTTCGATCTTTGCCTTCTCGGCGGCTTCCGTCAGCCGCTGCAGGGCCTGCTTGTCCTGACGCAGGTCAATCCCTTCTTCAGACTTGAACGTATGGGCCAGGTGGTCCACGATCATCTTGTCAAAGTCGTCACCGCCCAAGTGGGTGTCCCCGCTTGTTGCCAGCACCTCGCACAACCCGTCTTCCACTTCCAGAACGGAGACATCAAAGGTGCCTCCACCCAGGTCGAATACCAGGATGCGCTCGTTGTTCTTTTTCTCCAGGCCATAGGCCAGAGCCGCGGCGGTGGGTTCGTTGATGATGCGCAACACCTCCAGACCGGCAATCTTGCCGGCGTCCTTGGTGGCTTGGCGCTGGGAGTCGTTGAAGTAGGCGGGAACCGTTACTACCGCCTGGGCCACCTTGTCCCCCAGGTAGGTACTGGCATCGTCCGCCAGCTTGCGCAACACCTGGGCAGCCACTTCTTCCGGCGCAAACTCTTTCACCAGAACCGGGCAGTCAATTTTGACCCGGCCGCCGGCATTCTTCACCCCATAGGCCACTTCCTTGAGCTCCTCGCCCACCTCCTCCGTGCGGCGGCCAATGAACCGCTTGGCCGAATAGAAGGTGTTGCCAGGATTCATTACCGCCTGACGCTTGGCAATTTGCCCAACAAGCTGGTCTTTGTTCTTGGTGTAGGCCACAACGGACGGGGTGGTGCGGAACCCTTCGGCGTTGGCGATCACCGTGGGCTTGCCACCCTCCATCACAGCGACACAACTGTTGGTGGTGCCGAGATCAATGCCAACGACCTTGCCCATGGTTGCGATACCCGAGAACGTAACTTCTAAAAGCGTGATGCATCCTCCCCTACCCTGCTCACTGCTGAAGAGGCGTGGTTCCCGAACCCTGCTTACGCTCAACCCAGCGTTTTCAAAGCCGCATGACTGCTATTGGGGGGTCCACAAAGCTTCTGTCGGTGCTGGGTGATCCAGTGGGCCACTCCCTCTCCCCCATCCTGCAGAACGCTGCCATGGGCATGTTGGGTCTGGACTGGTGCTACATGGCGCTGCCGGTGTCTGCCGCTGCCTTGCCCGTTGCCCTGGAGGGGCTCCACGCCCTCGGGGCCGTCGGACTCAACGTGACCATTCCCCACAAGCAGGCGGTGATGCCCCTGCTTCATGGGGTGACGCCCCTGGCCCGGCGCATTGGCGCGGTCAACACCCTGCTGCGGCAGCCCCATGGCTGGGCCGGGGACAACACCGACATGGCGGGGTTCATGGCGCCCCTGCAGCGGCAGGGTGTGGATCTGAAGAACAAAACTGCCCTGGTGCTGGGTGGGGGTGGCAGTGCCCGAGCGGTGGTGGCTGGCTGCAGCGCCCTGGGCTGCGGGCGGATTCTGGTGGCCGGACGTGACCCACAGCGCCTGCAGCGGTTTCTGGCGGATGCCCAGTGCTTGGCGGACCATCTGGAGGGGGTGCCCTGGTCTGGACTGGATGCCGTTCTGGACGCAGTGGAGCTGGTGGTCAACGCCACACCCGTGGGCATGAGTCCTGCCATCGGCGACTGCCCCCTGAATCCCGGCCAGTTGGAGCGCCTCAGGCCCCACACCTGCGTCTACGACATCATTTACACCCCCCGGCCCACAACCCTGCTGCGCCAGGCCGGCGCCCGGGGCTGCGCCACCATCGATGGGCTGGCCATGCTGGTGGGGCAGGGAGCAGCGGCCCTACGCCTGTGGAGTGGTCGCCATGACGTGGATGAAGACGCCATGCTCAGGGCTGCCAGCGCCGCATTGGAGACGCCGCCTGAATTCCATGGCCCATCGGTCTAGCCTGGCTGTATCTGGTGGAGCCCCGCATGAACTCTCTTCCCCTCTGGCAACGTGGGTTGGGTCTGGCCATGTATCTCCTGCCCTGGA
Source organism: Candidatus Synechococcus spongiarum SP3 (assembly GCA_001007665.1). GTDB lineage: Bacteria > Cyanobacteriota > Cyanobacteriia > PCC-6307 > Cyanobiaceae > Synechococcus_B > Synechococcus_B spongiarum_B. The sequence goes on from JXQG01000010.1 coordinate 9,848, forward strand.
CCGATGCCCTGGCCCTGGGGCGTCCCTTCTTCGGCCTGGGGCTGGTGCCCCCATCGGTGCAGACGGCCCTGATTCTTCCGGTGCTGCCCCTGAGCTGGGTCAGCGGTCTGGCGCCCTTTGGCCTGGGACCCATGCTGCTGTTGCTGGTGGTATTTTTTGCGGTGGCGCGCAATCCACAAGCGCCCTATTTCCTCCGCTTCAATGCCCTGCAAGCCATCCTGGTGGATGTTGTTCTCCTGGTGGCCGGCTATGGATTGGCCATTGTTGGCTGCCGCCCCGGCATCACGGAAGGTTTTGTTTGCGACGTCTTTGGCAACACCCTGTTTCTTGGCAGCCTGTTGCTGGTGATCTTCGCCTTTGTGGAGTGTATCCGCGGGCGGGAGCCCGAGCTTCCCAGCCTGTCGGATGCAGTGCGACTCCAACTCTTCTAAAGTCCGCCCAGCAGCGTAGATTGCCCCTTCACGGCACGCGCCTCACCACCACGTTCATGACCACCACCGAAGCCCCAACCGCAATCCAGTCGGATCTCGGCTATTACGAGACCATGTACATCCTTCGGCCCGACATTGCCGAGGATGCCGTGAACAGCCATGTGAACAAATACCGGGACTGCATCCTGGGGGCTGAAGGGCAGGTGATTGACACCCAGATGCGGGGTAAGCGGCGTCTGGCCTATCCCATTGACAAGCACACCGAGGGGATTTACGTGCAGTTGCACCACTCCGGCAATGGTCAACAGGTGGCGGTGCTGGAGCGGACCATGGGGCTGAGCGATGATGTGATCCGCTACCTCACCATCAAGCTGAGCTCTGCCCCTGTCCCCCGCGACTCCCGCAGTGAGCAGGACAAGCCAGCGGACCATGCCCCTGCTCAGCCCCTCACCCAGCAGGATCAGGGGTGACGGCTGGCCCAAAGGCGTGTGGCCATGCCCCAAATGTAGATAAAGCCCGCGGCGGCCCGATGGTCGAACCGGTCCTCTCTGCTGTAGGTGGCCAGGTCCATGGCATAGAGGCCATGGCTGGCCTCGCGGCCGATCACGGTGCAGTTCCCTTTGTACAGCCTGAGGCGGACCCGGCCGTTTACATCCTTCTGGGTGGCATCAAGGAAGCCGTCCAGGGCCTGTTTGAGGGGACCAAACCAGAGCCCTTGATAGACGAGTTCCGCCCAGCGTTGCTCCAACTGGCGCTTGGCGGCCATCACGTCGGCTGCCAGACAGATGGACTCCAACTCCTGGTGGGCCCGGATCAGCAGCAGCATGCCCGGGGTTTCATAGATCTCCCGTGACTTGATCCCCACCACCCGGTCCTCGATCATGTCAATCCGCCCGTAGCCATGGGTCCCGGCAAGGGCATTGGTCTGCCGGAGCAAGTCCACCGTGTCCAGGGACTGACCATTGAGGGTGACAGGGTTGCCCTGGGCAAAGCCAATCTCCACCACCACCGCCTCGTCGGGGGCAGCTTCCGGCCCACAAGTGAGGCCATAGACATCTGCAGGGGGCTCCAGCCAGGGATCCTCCAATGGACCCGCCTCAATACTGCGACCCAACAGGTTGAGGTCAATGGAATAAGGAGATCTCTTGCTCACCGGGGCCGGAATGCCATGGCGCTCGCCATAGGCAATGGTGTCCTCACGGCTCATGCCCCACTCCCGCGCCGGGGTGAGAATGGTGAGATCTGGTGCCAGGGCGGCAATGGCCAGATCAAAGCGCACCTGGTCATTGCCCTTGCCGGTGCAGCCATGGGCCACCCCATCCGCCCCCAGTGCGCGGGCCACTTTCACCAGATGGCGGGCAATCAAGGGGCGCGCCAGGGCCGTGGAGAGGGGATAGCGCCCCTGATAGAGACCGTTGGCGCGAATGGCCGGCAAGGCGAACTCCTTCACCAACGGCTCCACCAGATCCTCCACCAACGCCTGGCTGGCTCCGGCGCGGAGGGCCTTCCGACGGATGGGTTCCAGCTCATCCCCCTGGCCCAGATCCGCTGCAAAGGCAACGACATCCTCCACACCCCACTCCTGCCGCAGGTAGGGGATGCAGACACTGGTGTCCACTCCTCCGGAGTAGGCCAATACCACGCGACGCGCCCGGACCATCGATTCACTTCATCCTGAATGATTGATTCTGACGTGCTGCCAGCCACTGGTTCAAGATGGCCGCAGTTGCACCAACACCAGGCCCCACCACCACCATCAGCAACACTGGCGCTGGCGGCGGGGTGAGCACGGTGGAGCGCCCCCAGTGCTGAATCAGCAGAGACAGCACCCAGGCCAGGCCCCAGATGGACAGGGTGAGTTGCAGTTTGAAGAATGAATCGGAGGCCATGGGGAACGGCTGCACTCCTGGAATGCGCTTAGAATAATGATCTACTGCCACTTCCTGGATGAGCAGCGCCCTTGTTGACCCACTCAACAATCCCAACCCGTCTCTCAGCTACTACCGGCGTGATGACCCTGCGCCGGTGCTGCCTCTGCGGGAGGAGCCGGACCTGCTCAGCTGGTTGCAGACCACGGGGCGACTTTTGCAGGAAGAAAAGTATCAGGGTCAGGACCTGAGCACCATGGAAGAGGAGGAGCTGTCTGTCCTCATGGGTGAACGGGAGAACTACAGCAAAGACGATGAGCAGGAGGACACCTGGGAAGAGTAGCGGGAACCGGACAAGAACCATTACGGGAGAAGACCGAAGCCAGCCGTTGATGCCCAAGGCCTAGGCTGGCTTCAGTCTTCCGCCACGGCATGGGTGCAGGACCTGGCCCAGCAGCCTCCCCGCCACGACACAACCTGCCTGGCTCCGGCGCCGCTTGGGCACTCCTCCTGGTCGGTCTGGCGCTGCTGACGGCGCTGCTGGTGGACCGCCACATGCGCCAGCTCCAGCTCAGCCCGCCCCTTCTCCTCGCTACCCTGGCGAGTGCTGTGGTGTGTGGCCTGGGGATCCCCCTCCTGCGGCGCTTGCGCATGGGCCAAACCGTTCGTGTTGATGGCCCCCGCAGCCACCAGAGGAAAAGTGGTACCCCCACCATGGCCGGCTTGCTGCTGGTGCCCTGTGGTGTGGTGCTGGGGGGGTGGGTGGATGCCGGTGATGGTCGGCTACTGCTGCTGGCCGCCACCGGCCTGGGCTTCATGACCATTGGCGGTCTGGATGACTGGCAAAGCCTGCAACACAAGAAGAATCAAGGACTGAGGGCATCAGCCAAGCTGCTGCTCCAGGGGCTGGTGGCTGTTGTCTTCCTGGCCAAGGCCACCCAGCAGGGTTGGCTGCCCACCCAGGTGTCGTTCCCCTTCGGCGGAGTGCTGGAATTGGGTCCGCTGATCTGGCCTCTGGGCCTGTGGACCTTTCTGTCGGAAAGCAACGCCACCAACCTCACCGACGGCCTGGATGGCCTGGCGGCGGGTTGTGGCGCCATTATTCTTCTGGGCATGGCCATCCAGTTGATGGTGCGGGGCAGCAACGGTGATCCGGCCCTGGCAGGGTTTGCGGCAGCCATGGCGGGGGCCTATCTGGGCTTCCTGATGCACAATCGCCGCCCCGCCAAGGCATTCATGGGGGATACGGGGTCCTTGGCGCTGGGGGGGATTCTGGCGGGTCTGGCCTTGCTCAGCGACAGCCTTTGGGCCTTGTTGATCATGGGTGTGGTGCCCATGGCTGAATCCCTCTCCGTGGTGCTCCAGGTGGGATGGTTCAAGTTGAGTCGCTGCTGGTGGGGACAGCCCCGTCGCCTGCTGCGCATGGCGCCCCTGCACCACCACTTTGAGCTGAGCGGTTACAGCGAGGTGACCGTGGTGGTGGGGTTCTGGTTGGCCGCCGTGGCCTCGGTTGCCCTGGGCCTGCTGTTGCTGGCAGGCTAGGGGGAGCGGATTCTGGTGCTCCCCATGCCCCATTTCACCTGGCACGACCAAGGGCTCAGTGAAGATTGCCAAAGCCTGGCTGCCATGGCGGCCCGTTTTGAGGAAGCTGCCGCCTTGATGCGGCGGCTGGATCAGAGTGGCTTTCGTCTGGAGCGCCCGCGGGGCCAACAGCACATCACCCACACGGACTCCACGATATTTGCAGCTTTCGGCTTTCTGGATGAGACTGGCCCTGGTCGCCAGTTGGAGCTGGTGGAGAGTCCTTGAGCCAAAGGGGCGGAGCCCAAAAGGCACGGGAGCCAATGGGACCATTGGCGAAGGTTCGATGGATATCCATTAAAAACTACAAGGGAATTGAAAACGTAGAATTAGAGTTGCCGGGGCCGCGCATGAAGGACGATCCGGACGTCATGGTTATCGGGAGCCAAAACGGGCTGGGCAAGACGTCCATCCTGGAGTGTTGCTCGTTGCTGCTATCGACACTCGTGACACGTCCAAGGCAGTGGGAGTTTCGGACTACCGGGCCACGGCCGTTGCCGATTCATTTGCCGGACTTGCTCGTTAGAGCAGGAGCAGACCAGCTCAAGCTGGATGGGGAACTATGGCTGGTGACAGAGAAGGAGCAGAAGAAATTAAGGGTGTCGTCTCATCTGACCAGGCGCGGAGATGTGAAAATCGACGTGAAAATCAACGGGGAGAGGCTGAGAGACGCACGAAAAGAATTTGACGCCACCGGCGAACGTGAAAGCATCGGTGAAGAGTTGATCAGTGTGATCTCGGGCCTGAGCGCCGACCCAATGGTGACAGACTCTTTCCTGTTGTTCCACAGCTACAGAAAGGCACAGGAAGGGAATCCCGAACTTGGCCCGAACTTGGGATGATGGCGGATGAACCCTCATATGCCCCTCCATATCGGCTGTCTCGTCTGCGCCGTCGGTACGATTTCTCAGTAAGCCGTTTTAAGATGATTATCCTGAGATTACTGATGCAGCAGGCAGATTTATTTGAGATATCGGAAGTTGAGAATTCAGATACTGCGGTTAGATAATTAAATGAACTATTGAAGCGTTACGTGAATAGCACTATCAGCAAACTTCGTCCGAGGGAGGACAATACGATCGACTTCAGAATTGACCCGAGAGGAGGAGGAGATTCTTTCACATTCGATGGTTTGAGTAGTGGCACCGAAGCTTCATGAATTCACTGTTCGCTCTGGCCCCCCGCAACCGATATATCGTGGCGACGCACTCAGCGGACGTGATGGATTCTGTCGAAAAGGATCGACGCCTATTGCTGGAGGAGTAGGGCTGCAGTTATGGTTCAGGTCAAAACAGGGATACGCCCCGAGGAGGTGCGGGCGGGCGGGGAGCACGTGCTCTTTGTAGAGGGCAGCGAAGATGGGTCGCTGGACCAGGCGGTATTGCGGGCATTGCTGGGCAATACCCTGCGGGTCGAGGTCATGGGGCCGTCGTATTTCGTGCGAAGCGCTGCGCAAGCCTTGGCTCCGCACCACCCCCGGTATTACTTTCTGATTGATCGGGACCATTACAACGATGAGTTCGTCGAGAAAAGCTGGGAAGGCTTCCCAGACGCGGATAAGGACAATCTCCTGGTGTGGAGACGGCGGGAGATCGAAAACTACTTTCTGGAACCCCCTTTCCTTGTGGAATCAGCGTTTTGTCGCACCTCTGAGACGAGGCTGAAAACGACCTTAGTGAAAGCGGCACAGGAGTGCGTGTTCCTGGATGTCGCCAACTCCGTGATTTCATCGGTTCGCGAGGAGCAGAAGTCGACGTGGATCAACCACTTCGCCAACCCGCAAGATTTTACATCAAAGGCGGTAGCGATAGAACAGTTAAGATCGCACAAAGCATTCATTGAGCGGAGTAAAAAAGTCTCGGAAATGTTGTCAAAGGACGAGCTCACTGAGCGATTAGAGACAACCCTGGCGTCCATGACAGGAGGCGGAGAAACGCTCACCTGCGGGACGGGCCGATGGATTGAAATGATCCGCGGCAAGAAGGTACTCACTCAACTGCTGAGCTCAGGTGGATTTCAGGTGAAAGACGCGAACGGCCAACCGTTGCAGGGTGAGGAGAGGGTGAAAGAAATTGTGAAGGAACTGGTCGTCAAGGACGTGGACAGCCGGCCTAAGGACCTGGTAAAGCTGAAGCAGTTGCTTCAGGAGCGTGTGGCCAGCCAGTGATGGCACCGGCTCCTGGCCGTCCCCGGTCGCCAACTGGAGCGGGTGAAACCCTGAAGGGGAATGACCACCCCACCTCCCCTTGGGCCTCTCAGCGGGAAAGGAAGCGGTAGTGGTCCATGCCCTCCAGAATCCCCCAGGCCTGGGGGCGACGGGCGAAGAACACGCTGCGCTGCTGGCGCAGTTCGTCCAGGGAGGGGTCATGGTTGGCCAGAACCACCCCCAGGGGCAACCCGCGCAGCACTTCTCCATCCCCATGCTGGCTGGCAGCTACGAGGATGTGCTCCAGGGGAATGCCTTGCTGCAGGGCCACATGGCGAATGGCGTCAGGCCGACCCCCTGCAAAAGGCAGCAGGTCCAGAAACACGTGATCCACCAGCATCACCTGGGCACGCAGACCCTGCTCACGGATGGCCTGGCGAATGGCAGCCACCAGGCTTGGATCTTCGCCATTGAGCCAGTAGCTCAACTTGTACTCACCCTGCTGGGAGGACGGCTGCAGGGTCAGGCAGTCCTGGAACTCGGCCATGGCGTTCTCAAGGGCGGCACGATCCCAGCCCTCGCTGATGTGGTCCCGCCAGCCCAGATCCTGATCCTGGTCCGGACCATAGGAAACGTCCGTACCGTTGCGGCAGATCCACACATCTGCAGGGGGTAGATCCAGGGCCTCCAATTGCTCCTTGGCCTGCTGGGGTCCCACGCCGGTGAGAATGCCGAAGCTGGTTTGGGGGCGGGTGGCGTGAAGTCGCTTGTTGAGGGCCTGCAAACTATCCTGGTCCGCCTCGGCCAGGGCGCCGTCCAGGTCACAGTACAATAGTCGGCGCCCCAGACGCGCTGTCACGCCAGGGGTTTTGGACAGGGTCAGGGGGGGCAGGCTGTAGTCCTTCACCAGGCCGGAGCCCAGACTCAGGTAGCGCCGGGCATGGGCCACCCAGCTGTAATGGTGCTGTACCGCCTCAAGACCGCTGCTGGCAAACGTTTGCCAGCGCTTGGGCTGGCCCACCAGCCGCTCAATGGCCGTGCGCAGTTGGTCGATGTTGGTCACGTCCGCCAGGATTCCGTTGTGGCAACGGCTCAAGATGTCCCGTGGCCCCCCATCGTCCGTGGCGACGACCGGGAGGCCGCTGGCCGCAGCCTCCAGGAGGGTGAGGCCGAAGGGTTCGGTGAGGGCAGGGTTCACAAAGACGCCGCCCCGCTGGGCCGCCCAACGGTAGAGTTGGGGCACCTGATCGCTGCCCATCTGCTTGGGGTAGGCCACTTGGCCGTAGAGATTGTGATAATCCACCAACTCCAGCACCTGCTGGAACACTTCCCGCTGCTCCCGCTCGGCTTTGCGGATGTCCTGACGGGAGCCCATCAGCAGGATGAGATTCCCCTGCCTCCGCAACCGCTCCGAACTGCCGAAGGCGGCCACCAGTGCGGGGATGTTCTTGCGGCGATCCGCCCGGGAGAGGGCCAGCACAGGCGGCCGCTGGGGCTGGCGCAGAAATTTCCCCAGAAGGGCATCCAGGTCTGTGGAGGGCGGATCGCTATTGCGGGCCGGATGAAAGCGCTCCAGGTCCACGCCCGGAGCAATGACCGTGGCCAGTTCGGGGTGGAAGCGACCATAGCGGGCGTATTGATCCGTGGCCTCCTGACGGGTGCTGGTCACCACCAGGCAGCTTTGGGCCAGGGCCAGCTCCTCGGCATCGATGCGCAGGCTCATGGCGTAGGTCTTCTCGATCTGGGCCCGGGTCTGGCCGGTACCCAGGAGGCGGCGCAACTTCTCCCGACCCAGGGAATGACCGGTAAACAGCAGGGGAATCTCCAGCCGGCGGCTCACCAGAGCGCCCACATAGCCCGCATCGGCATAGTGGGCATGAATCCAGTGGGGCCGCCGACCACGACGACAGATGTGGTGAATGAGTTCATCGGCCAGTTCATCCAGGTGGGGCCAGAGCAGTTCTTTGCGGAGGTAGCGTCTGGGCCCGAAGGGGAAACGTACAATCTGGCCCCCCGGGCAAATGGTTTCTTCCCGGCGGCTGTAATCGCTGGACACCCGACGGTCCTCGATGAGTCGGGTGACCACTTCCACCCGCTCCACGTCCTCCTGCGCCGCCAGCGCCTTGACCAACTCCAGCACATAGAGGGTTTGCCCTCCAGTGTCCGCGTCACGGCCCAGCTCAAGATTGTGAGCCCGAAACAAGCCGTGAAGATGGAGGTGCAAAAGGTACAAGGGCCACCACCACCGTGAACGATTCTTAATGACTACCACATAAAAGAAACCATTCCAAGCCCGCCAGGGCAGTTGCAGCAGACTGCAACAGAGGTTGTGCCGGCATCCCCCAGGGTCATCCCATGCGGCGGCGTCAGGTGGGTGGTTGCGGCGAAGGCGTTGTGGCCAGGGGGCGCCTGGCCGGTACGCCCACAGAACGCGGGTAGGGGGCAGGGCAGGCTGTCTCCGATTCCAGGACCAACACGTGACGCTGGCCGCGATTACCGGGCAGCCGACAACGCTCCCTGGCACGGATTCGGCAACCCAACTGTCGGGCTGCCTGTTGCAAGACCTGGTGATCCACGGCGCTCCAGCGACCCCGGTAGAGGAGGGCCACGCCGCGACGACCCAGCAGTGGCGCCAGGTATTCCGCCACCACTGGCGCCGCCGCCACCCCTCGCGCCACCGCCACATCAAAATGACCACGGTAGTGGTCGTCCCGACCCAACACCTCGGCCCGTTCACACACCACCTCCACCCGTGCCTTCAGGCCAAGGGCACTGGCCATGGCCCGCACCGCAGCACACTTGCGCTGCACGGAGTCCACCAGCACCCAGCGGCTCTCCGGCAGGGCAATGGCCAGCACCAATCCCGGAATGCCGCCACCGGTGCCCACGTCCACCCCCCGCAGGGGGCCGTGGAGGGGGGGATCCATGCGGGCGAGGGGCCACAGAGAATCCTGCACCTGGGCCACCCAATAGTTGTCCCCCTCCACCAGTCTGGTAAGGTTGCAGCGGCGATTCCATTGGCGCAGTTGCTGCTGCAAGAGCGCCAGAGCCTGGTGCTGGGCTGGAGACAGGCGGAATTGCGTCACGTTCCTCTTCTCCGGAGATGGAATCCCCCGCCTCAGCGCAGCAGTAGACCCGCGAGGAGCAAGTTCAGTTCACGCCCTTGGGGCCAGAGCAGATGGCGGCGAATGGTCCATGGCGCCGCGGTCAGGAGACGCACCATGGCTCCTGTCAAACTGGCCAGGGGGAGGGTGTTGGTGAGGAAGCCCCTCCAGAGGGGTTGAGGCAGGTGGAAAAAGGTGTGGAAGAAGGTTTGCAGGTCGTTGCTGTTGAGGCGCATCAACTTCTCCAGGCCAAAGCGGTAGATGCCGTGGCGACGCACCAGGTCGTCACTCCAGAGATTGCCCCAGGCGGCACGACTCAACGCTGCACCCCTTCGTCCTTGCCGAAGGCCTTGGGCGATGGCGGCGGCCAGGCCGGGACCACGGCGCAGCAGGGAGCCCAGCATGTAGCCCGAGGCAGGGTGAACCATGGTGGCCGCCCCGCCAAAGCCCACCACCCGCTGCCGTCGATCCGGCAGGGGCAGGTTCATGGGAAACAGGCACTGTTCCACCTCATGCACCTGCTCCACCACACAGCCTTGTCGCTCCAGGCGCTGCTCCAGGCGGTGTTTCAAGAGGTGGAAAGGGAGGGGGGGATAAGCCGCCAGGGAGGTTTCCTCCACGAAATACGTGCCGCTGCCCAGGTCCATGGCATAGAGGAAGGTGGGAGGCTCCTGCTGCTGCTCCGAGCTGAGATGGCCGTTGCGGTAGTCCATCAGCACAAAGGAGCCGGGCTGGATGGGGGGAGTCGAGAAGCGCCCCACCACCCCGTAGGCTGCCTGCTGCGCCACGGCAGTGCAACGGGGACGCTGCACAAAGACTGGCTGGTGGCCCGTGGCATCCACCACCAGCCGTGCGCGGTAGCGCTGCCCCGATGCCCCCTGCACGTCCGAGTGGCCGGGGTGGTGCTGAATGGCCACGGCCCCGTCCTGCTGAACACGGACGCCGTGCTGGCTGCACAGTTGCCGCCAGTACCCTTGCAGACCGTCCTTGTCAATCAGACCATAGTCCAGACCATGATCCAACTGCTCCCCCAGGAATACGCTGGAGCAGTGCCGCCACCGGTGGGCCAGCAGAAACCCCAAACCCGGCTCATCCAGCTCATGGCTCCAGATGCCATAGGTGTTGGGCCATGGCCGCCAGGGATCCTGGGCCACAAGAAGAGTGACCGCAAGCTGGCGCCGGGCCAACGCCGTGGCCATGCAGAGGGCTGCCGGTCCTGCCCCCACCACCAGCACATGGCAGAGCACAGCCGCGGAAGGGAGGGATGCACCCATGGGGTATGGCAGTCAGGGTGTCACGGACTGTTTCAGAAGGCGTTGAGGTTGATGCCCATTTGCCGGGCATAGGCGTCAAGACCCTTCTTCTGTATGGTGCGCAACGCCCTGGTGGAGATCCTCATGCGCACATGGCGCCGCCCCTCCGGCCACCAGAGGCGCCGTTGCTGCAGGTTCACCTGCTGCAGCTTTTTGGTACGGATGTGGGAGTGGCTGACGGCCATGGCATTGTTGGCGCGCTTGCCACTGAGTTGGCAGACCCGAGACATGGAAGAAGCATTGAGGTCCATACCATAGCCCACAAGGGAGCCTCTTCAGACGGTGAAGGAGCTGCCGCAGCCGCAGGTCTGGGTGGCGTTGGGGTTGGTAAAGTTGAAGCCGCCGCCAATGAGGGCCGTACTGAAATCCAACTGGAGCCCATAGATGTAGAGCAGGCTCTTGGGGTCGGACACCACCTGAAATCCCGCACCGTCCGCCAACGTGTAGGCATACACCTTGTCGTCCTCTCGCACGTCCTGGGGCTGGATGAAGTCCATGGTGTAGCTCATGCCGCTACAGCCTCCCGAGCGGACCCCCACCCGAAGCATGAAGTCGCTCCCCTGCTGCAGGCGCAGAAAGCCCAGTTGCTGCAAGGCCGCTGCCGTGATGAGGATTCCACAGCCATCACGGTCCGCCTGGGGCGGCGGGGTGGATGGAGCTTCAGGGGTGGAGGTGGGGGCGGGTGACACGGCCATGGTGGGTGGGCTTGGGGAGCAGTCTAGGAAGCTCTGGGATAAGAGAGAGAGCTTCAAACAGTTTGCAAAGCCGGCTGTTGCAGGGTGGATGGACGGTGGGGAATGAAGCTGGCCTTGCTGGCTCCACAGATGGGGCATTCCCAGTCATCGGGGATGTGCTCGAAAGGGGTGCCAGGAGCAATGCCGGAGTCGGGATCCCCGTTGGCAGGGTCGTAGATCATGGAGCAGACACGGCAGATCCAGAGTCCGGGGACGGGGTTGGCGGCCTCGACGGCATCGCCTTTGCCTTCCAGAGCAGCGAGGGCTACCCCGTAGCGCTCGGCGTGATGATGCTCAACGGAGGTGAGGAAGCCAAAGTTGCTGGCGGCCTTTTTGAAGATACCGGCGTGCTCCCGGGATTCGGCAATCTGCTCGTCGAATTCCGCAGCGGCGGCGGCGTCACGATCGGATCGGGCCGCAGCGGCAAATTCCGGGTACATGATGGTGTACTCGTAGGTTTCCCCCTCAATGGCCAACTCCAGGCAGCGGCTGAGGAGTGTTTGCCGTTGCTCGGGGGTCAGGGCCTGGGGATCCTCAATCACCAACTCCGGGTAGAGGAGGCGAAAATGGGCAAAGGCGTGCTCGGTTTCCTGAGCGGCAGTGTCCCGGAAGAGTGTGGCCAGGTCTTTGTGACCCAGGGCTTTGGCCACCTCGGCGAAAAAGAGGTATTTGCGGTTGGCCATGCTTTCACCGCCAAAGGCGGCTTCGAGATTGGCGTGAGTGCGGGGTTTGGAAAGGTCCACAGGAGGTGAGGCGTCCATGCCATTCATCTAACTCATACTCATAACGATTTTGAGTTAACAGTGGTCAGTTTTCCGTCTGACCACTGACCCAGAACCAGAGACAGGGTTCTGGTTGCAGGCGCCGGGATCGTCCCAGGGCGCATTGCCGCAGGACAGCGGCGTTCTGTTGTTCATCTTGGGAGTAGGTGTTGCCCTGATGGGTATCCAGATCCGTTTAGACACATTCTTTGCTATACATGACAAACAATTTACATGAAAAAAGGGGGCCGCAAGGCCCCCTTTGCAAACAACTGCCGGGGAAGGTCAGAAGGAAAGGGTAGGACGCACTGCAATAGCGAAGGCGTCAGCATCAGGCATGTCGTCAACGTTCGAAATGAAGTCCAGATAGATGGGAATCTCGAAGTTGTCACTCACGCTGAAGGTGTAGTAAAGCTCCAGCACTTGCATCACGTCATCAGTGTCAGGGTCCGTGGTAAACTCAGGCGTACCGTAGGCAATACCAGCAGAATTGCCAGGGAAGATGGCATCGTCCATGTTGAAGGCAATCATCCACTGGGCATAATCCATATCTGGACCCGTGTGATAATCCCACTCGCTGAAGCTGTAACTACCGCTGAGGGAGACGGTTTCCGTAAAGTAGGCGCCTGCCACCAAGTGGACATAGCCCTTCGTTCGATCCGTCAGATTCCCCACATATGGAATAGCGTTTTCTTTGATGTTCTGGTAAGCGACAGTAAACAGGGCATCATTGCCGCCAAACAGGGCACCTTCCCAACTCAAGGCCAACACACCGGAGCGGTCTGTCTGGTCACCGAAGATGCCCATCTCCTGGCCTGTCTGATCTGCGGCATGGCCGCCATCAACGGCGTAGGAGGCAGACGCCGTCAGGGTGGCCATATCGCTGGAGAGGAGTTCTACGCTGAAGCCAATGCCAGCATCGCCAAAGCTGCTAGGACCATAATCATCATAACCGCTGCCACCGTAGTAGGTGTCAAGGCCCACGATAGGGTCCAAATCGTCAACATCTGTGCCGAAGGCCAGGGTGGTCATCATGCCGCCCATGTCAAGGCTGGTCTCATAGGCAAAACCACCGAAATCAGCCGCGCCTTCGTCGCCGGCGACACCATAGAAATCGCCGTAGGAAAGGTAGTCGTCGCCTGAGTAGCTCATCAGATCACCCGTCAGCGAGAAGCTGAGCGTATCAGAGCCGGTGAAGCTGGTCTCAAACCCAACCTCAACCTCACTGCTCAGGGCAATGCCAGAGTTGTCTTCTGCATCTTCGCCATCCATCCGAGCTGCCTCATCGTCGGAAGCGAAGTAGACGAAGTCCGTAGCGATCTCAAAGCTGGCCTTGGTGGTGGTGGAGAATTGGCTGTCCTCCAACTCGCTCACCTTGGCATCCATGCCGTCCACACTCCCCTTCAGGGTGATGAGCTCTTCCTCGAAGGAGGCCAGTAGCTGCTCCAGGGTTTCCATGTCTTCCATGGCGATCGCCTTCATCTCCTCGTCCTCGCTCATCATATCCATCTTGGCAGAGACGGCGTCCAGGCAGGAACTGAGGATGGCTGCCATCTCGAAGCGGGTTATGGGCTGCTGGCCGCGGAAGGTGCCGTCAGGAAATCCAGCTACGCACCCATAGGTGTCCACCAGCTTGGCCAAGGCCTGATAGGCCCAGTCTGTGGGGTAGACGTCGGAGAAGTCGCGAATGGTGGTTGCACCCTGGGCGATGGAATACCCCTGGACGCTCTCCAGATCCAACTGGACATCGTTGGCCAGGCTGCTGGCAGGAGCCATCACAACAGGCAGCAGAAGAGGAGCTGCAACGAGCAGATGCTGAAACGGTTTCATTGAGAACCTCACACACAAGGACATGGACACGGAGACCACGCACTGGATAGTGTACAGGAATCATTAATCGATGACAACCCCCTGGGCCGTGGATTCCCGCTTTTGTGGAAGGGGAAATGTGATAGGGCTCACTTGGGGGGGAGGTTCAGGGAGCGGCGCAGGGCGGCGAGTTCGTCCTCCGTTGGGGCCTGCTGAGAGGCGACTTTCCTGGTGTCCGGCAAGAGGGGCAAGTCCGGGGCTGGGGCCATGGAGGCTTTCAGGGCGGCGAGATCCTGATCCACATCGCCATCCACATCGCCCCCCTCCAAGGCCTCAAAGCGGGACTCCAGGTTTTCGCCCGCCAGTTCGGCCACCGCCGCGGTTTCCGCTTCCAACGATTCCACTTTCTCCTCCATGCGCTCAAAGGCGGCCATGGACGAGTCCGTGCTGATGCCGCTGACGGCTCCTTCAAGCTGCTTCTGGGCGTGGGCCGCTTGGGCACGAGCCTTAAGGGTGTCCTTCCTGGTCTTGGCCTGGGCGATTTTCCCCTCCAGCTTCAGCAGGCTGCGCTTCAAGGTCTCCACCTGCCCCGCTTGGGATTCCAACTGCTGGCCCAGAACCTGGGCGGTATCCGTATGGGTCTTGCGTCGGGCCAGAGCTTCGCGGGCCAGGTCTTCATCGCCGCCCTGGAGGGCCAGTTGAGCACGGCCATACCAGTGGTCCGCCTGGGCACGGGACTGGCTGGCCTGCCCTTCAATGCGCTTCTGGCTGGCTACTGCCGCAGCCACCGCCTGGCGTAGCTTCACCAGATCTGCCTGCATATCCATCAGGGCCTGGTCCAGGATTTTGGCGGGATCCTCCGCACGGCTGACCAGGTCGTTGGCATTGGCGCGCATCAGTCGCCAAAGTCGTGAAAAGAAAGACATGACGGCAGTGTCAACAAGACTGAGGTTGGAACGGAGTTTAGCAGGGTTTGGGCAGGTGCGCAGGGAGGATGCCCGGACCGGCGGTGGGGGTGCTGTGGAGCGTTGTTGAGGTGCAGGAATTAGGACTGCTTGGCCAAGAGGAGTTGATACACCTTGTCCATGCGGACGCTCAGGCCATCCATGCGGGTAGCGAGATTGTCGATGCGGGCGCTGAGGTCGGCGCCAAGGGTGTCCATGCGGGCCGCGAGATTGTCGATGCGGGTGCTGAGGTTGGCGCCAAGGGTGTCCATGCGGGCGCTGATCTCAGCGCCGAGGGTGTCCATGCGGGTGCCGAGATCGTCGATACGGGTGCTCATACCGTCCATGCGGATGCCGAGATCGTCGATGCGGACGTTCATGCCGTAGATCCCGAGAGCGATGGACAGCAATAAACCAAGGATGGTCACCGCCCCGCCAATCGCTGCCACCACGACGGCAGGCTCTAGCCATGGGCGGCGCCCCGGATGATCGCTGGCTGGCACAGTTGTGGTTGTTGCCTGGGGCTGCATGTTGGGGTTGGCAGGTGGATTGTTGGAGGTCATGGGTTGGGGGTCTTGTTTCCAAGAGTAGAGGCTTCCCACTGTTGGCGGCTCAGGACCGGTTGTGCTGGAATTGCGGGAGTAATTGTGGGCTTGGGGATGAAGGCATCCAGGTTGAGGGACGGTGTTGGGGTGTGGCCAGCGCAGGTGTTGAGGCCAACCGGGCGCCCAGTGCCACAGACACTGGACTGTTGCCTGCAAAAGGTGCAGCAGCAGTGGACGCGCCGCCCCATGGCCCGGCTCAGTCGGCAGTGGTCCCGCTGGGCTGGCGCCGCTCTGGCCAAGCACAGCCGCCCCCTCAGTCTCCACGGGCGAGCCCTGACGGTGGCCGTGGATGAATCCCATTGGCTCCAGGAGGTTCAGTACAGCCATCACCAACTGTTGGGGCGTTTGCAGGCTGGCGGCTTTGCCATCACGGAGCTGCACCTGCAGCAGCGGGCACCCCAACCCCTGACGGGTCTCGACGGTCGGCAGCAGCAGCAGACCTGGGAACAACACCCCAGCCGTGGTCAGACGGGAACAGACACCTGTCATCGGTGCAATACACCCACGCCCCGAGGGGAGCTGCAACGCTGGGGGCACTGCTGCTTCTGCCAGCGGGAATCCTTGCCGCCGCCACCCCATGCCGGGCAGGTTTTCAGGTGATAGGTTGTCCCCAGTGCCGCGGCAACACATGCGCTATGCCGTTATCGGAACGGGGGCCATCGGTGGCTTTTATGGAGCAAAACTCCAACGCTCCGGGCTGGAGGTTCACTTTCTTCTGAACAAGGACTACGCCCATGTGCGGCGCCATGGGTTGAAGATCTATTCCAAGGATGGTGATTTCTGCCTGCCTGCTGTTCATGCCCATGCCAGCTCAGCCGCAATTCCTGTGTGCGACGTGGTGCTGATCGCCCTTAAAACAACACAGAATGACCTGCTCAAAGACCTCCTACCGCCATGGGTGGCAGACCAGGGTATTCTCCTTACCTTGCAAAACGGCTTGGGGATAGAACCGCAACTTGCCCAATTGGTTAACCCGGGCCGTGTGATCCTTGGGGGGCTTTGTTTTATCTGCTCCCACCGGGGCGCCCCTGGTGAAATTCACCACCAGGATTACGGCTCCCTCACCATCGGCGCCTATGGCGACGGCTACCAACCCCAGGGGGTCACCCCCCTGTTGGAGACCATGGCCGACCACTGGCGCCAGGCTGGCGTGGAAACTGCCGTCACTCCGAATCTGGGCTACGCCCGCTGGAAGAAGCTGCTCTGGAACGTGCCGTTCAACGGTCTCTCCGTGGTGCTCTCGGCCACCACAACGGAGATGGTGGCCAACCCCCAAACTCACGCATTGGCCAGGGACTTGATGGAAGACGTCCAGCAGGCCGCGGCGAGCCAGGGAGTTGTCATTCCCACCGCAGATCTGGAGCAGATGCTCCGGAGCACAGCCACCATGGCCCCCTACGTCACCAGCATGAAGCGGGACTACGACAACAAAATGCCCTTGGAACTCGAGGCCATCCTCGGGTATCCCATCGCCGTGGCGCGTCGCAAAGGGTTGGCGCTGCACAGGATGACCATGCTGCACCAGGTGCTGCAACACCTGGACCAGCAGAACCAGCGCCCCGGCAGAGATGCCTCGGCGGCGGCGCCAGTCTGAGGAATCGGAGCACAAGGGGCTTCAGCAGGTGGCGATGGGCATCCGCCAGCCCGTCCCGAAGGCGCGGCCACTCACCTTCAACACCGGCGGCGCCTGACGCCGCTTGAACTCCGCCCGACGCAGCAACGACCAAATGCTCTGCACCAGCGCCGGATCGTCCCCCGCCGCAATCAACTGATCCGGAGTGTCGTGCTGCTCCACCAGCCGCTTGAGGATGGGGTCGAGAATGGCATAATCCGGCAGGGAGTCGCTGTCTTTTTGGCTGGGGTGCAGTTCGGCGCTGGGGGGTTTGCTGAGGATGACCTCCGGAATCAGCGGCCCCCGGGTCGGTAACCCCGCGGCGTGGCGCTGCTGCTGGGCCGCCGGGCTATTGAGCCAACGGCACAGGCGGTAAACGTCGGTTTTGTAAAGATCGCCAATCACCGCCAACCCGCCGTTCATGTCTCCGTAGAGGGTGCAATACCCCACCGCCAACTCCGATTTGTTGCCCGTGGACAACAGCAGACGCTCTTCCTGATTGGCCAGGGCCATGAGCAGGGTGCCGCGAATGCGGGACTGGAGGTTTTCCGCCGCCACTCCTCCAGGGTCTTTCCCCAAGGCATGGTGCAATGCCTGGGCAAACGTGTCCATCAGGGGGGTGATGGGCACCGTGGTGGTGGCCATGCCCAGCCGTTGGGCCAATTCCCGGGCATCAGCAACGGAGCCGGGGGAGCTGAAGGGCGAGGGCATCAGCAGGCCGCGCAACTGGCGGGGGCCAAGGGCGGCGGCGGCCAGACAGGCCACAAGGGCGGAATCCACGCCGCCGCTGAGCCCCAACACGGCCGCACGAAAACCGCACTTGCAGGCGTAGTCCCCCAGCCCCAACACCAACACCTTCCAGAGTTCCTCCTGGGGGGATGTAACGGCCATAGGGGATCCGGCCGGTGGCGCCGCCAGACCCTGGGGCAATGCCAAGTGAACCCAATGGGTGGCCGGACGAGCTGAGGGCAGCTGCAAGACAACGGCGCCCTGGGGATCCACCACAAAGCTGTTGCCATCAAACACCAGTTCATCGTTGCCCCCCACCTGGTTCACATACGCCACCGGACACCCCAGGCGGGCAGCGGCAGCGGTGGCCAACTCCCGGCGCAGCGTCTGCTTGCCCATGGCAAAGGGGGAGGCGGAGAGATTCACCATCACGTCCGGCGCCAGAGGCGCCAGTTCGGCAACGGGGTCGCAGTCGTAAGCGGGCTGACAGGGGCGCCGAGGATCTGCCCAGAGATCTTCACAGATGGTGACGGCCAGCCGCAGGGGACGCCCCGCCAGGGGAATCTCCACCAGGCAGGGCTGGCTACCCGGACGAAAGTAGCGCCGTTCGTCGAATACATCGTAGCTGGGGAGGAGCCGCTTGGCCGCCACCACCCGCCAGGCGCCGTCCCCCACCAGGGCGGCGCTGTTGTGGAGGAGGCTGCCCCCCTCATCCGCCAAGGGGGCCACCACTCCCACGAGCACCCGAAGATCCTCCGGTAAGGCCTGGGCCAGGGCATCCAGCACCTTCTGCTGCCGCCGCAACAGACTGGGCAGCA
This sequence comes from Candidatus Synechococcus spongiarum SP3, assembly GCA_001007665.1. Lineage (GTDB taxonomy): Bacteria > Cyanobacteriota > Cyanobacteriia > PCC-6307 > Cyanobiaceae > Synechococcus_B > Synechococcus_B spongiarum_B. The sequence continues at coordinate 28,303 of JXQG01000010.1, forward strand.
GCAGCAAGTCCCTGGGGGGATACCCCCAGAGCGCCAATTCCGGCGTCACCAGCACCTGGACGCCCGCTGCTGCTGCCTGCCGGGCCGCCGCCAGCACCTGACGGCTGTTGCCCTCCAGGTCCCCCACCAGGGGATTGAGTTGCGCCAGGCTGATGCAGAGGTTCAGCGCCATGGTCACGTTCGTCTTGACTGCCGGGCATCGTGGGTCTGGACATCATGGGCAGTGAACCCGTAGAGCTGCCGGGACACCAGCACGGGCAACAGCTCCTTCGGCACCAGGGCAGGATCGGGCCGTTGGCGGATCTGGGAGCTGGCGACGGGCGGGATGCGCAGTGGCAGTGCCTCCAGGCGGGCGCCGGCGGCCTGAAGCCGGGCCAGGGCCCTCTCCTGCTGTGGCCAGTTGTTCCGTGGAATCACCGCCAGGCAGCAGCACCGCAGTAACTCGGAGGCCTTGTACCAGTTGAGGATCTGGGGCAGCAGATCCACCCCCACCACAAACAGCAGCCGGGCTGTGGGGAAGCACGCCCGGGCCGCCTGGACGCTGTCCAGGGCGCGACGGCTGCTGAAGTCCTGCCGCAGCTCCAGGCGGCACATCTGGGACATTCGGGTCTTGAGGCCATCCACAACCACCTGGAGCAGTTGGCAGCGGACCGCCAGCGGTGCGCCATGGTGTTTCAAGGGGTTGTCGCTGGCCCATGTGGCCACCATGGGGTAACGCTGACCCAGGCCAGCCAGAATGGCCTGGTGACCAATGGTTGGCGGATCGGCACTGGTGCCGAAGAGGGCCATGGCGGGGGGCGAAAACCGGGTGTTCATGGCAGCAGGGCCGCGTCTTTCCGGGCAAAGGGCTGCCCACGGAGCTCTTCGGCTGGGGTCCAGCACAGCCACGGGGCGTGGAGACGCTGTTGCTGGACCAGGTGCTGCACCATGGCGGCTGACGGGGACAACCGCAAGGCTTCTCCTGTCACCAGCTTGTGGGCCGTCAGTCGCCCCAGGAGGCGGGTAGTATGCACCGCAAGGGTAGCCTGGGCCAGGGCCACAGGACCGGCGGGGGCCAGGCTGAGACCTGCCGTGAACGGCGCTGCCGCCAGCAGCAGGTGTTTTACAAGACCCAAAGCCCCCTGCAAGCCCAACTGGGCGCCACCCACCCACAGTAGATTGGCGCCCAGTTGTCGCAGCAGGGCCTGCCGCTGGGGACCACCCATGGGAAGGGGGACACCATACAGATCGGCCAGTTGCACAATCAAGCCCGTATCGGCTGTGGCGGTTCCCGCCAGATCCACCAGCATGACCGGATTCATGGCCAGGCCTGCTGCCTTGGCGGCGGCATAGCGGCCAATCAACTGCTGGGCCCGGGCGCGGCGCTGCTGGAGGCGGCACCGCATCAGCAGCCGCTGGAAGCGGCCCACGGCTTGCAGGCTGTTGAGGGCCAGGAGGCGGGCGCCGTCGGACTGCCACAGATGCAGCAACGCCTCCTGGAGCGGTTGCACCTGGGGTGGCGCCGCTTCGCTGCGGATCCTGCCGTCGGGGAGTTGTTGCGGTTGACGGGGCGCTGCGGCAATCACCAAGGGAGCGGTCCGGATCACCCCGTCCCCCAGCAACTGCCGCACCCGACCACGGATGGCGGCCACCAACTGGCGGCGTTCCGCTACAGGCCAGGTGTCGGCCCGATTCAGCACCAGGAACACGGGTTTTCCACAGCTGCGCAGCTCCGTTAACGCCGTGGCCTCCGGGGCAGAGATGTCCCCGCCGAGCACCAGCAGCACCAGATCGGCCCCCATGGCCAAACGTCGGGCCAGACGCCCTTGGGCTGCCGCCTGGATCTCGTCCAACCCCGGGGTGTCCACAAGGTCCACAGCCTGCAGGCCGGGGATGGGGGCAGGGGGCACCCACACGGCCTGTTGCTGCTGGCGCGTGCAGCCATGGGCCACGTCCACCGCAAAGCATGGCGAGGGCAGCAGGGCATTGAGCACACTGGATTTGCCCACCCCCACCCGACCGAACACCACCAGACGGGGGCGACGCCGGGCCAGGCGTTGCAGTTGGTGATCCACCGCTCGCAGGTGGGGTCCCAGGCGGGTTTGCTCCCGTGGGGAGAGGGTCAGCCGCCGCCGCCAGTGCTCCAGCAGGGCCAGCACCCGGTCCGCCCCGGCGCCACCAGCGTCCGCCACGGTCATGGCCATGGTCACCGGGGCCGGGATTGGGGGAGGGGGCGCCAGCCAGCCAGCCAGGACAGGACCGCATCGGCGCCAATCACGCCGGCAAATCCGCCAAACTCGTCCACCACCACCCGTACCCGGTTGCTGTGGTGACGGAAGTCCATCAACAGTTGATCAGCGCGGATCATTTCCGGGACAAACGCCACAGGCTCGCTGAGGTCCGCCAGGGAGCGCTCCCCATGGCCCTGCACCAGCGCAGCCAACAACGCCTCCCGGCTGGCCACCCCCAGCACCTGGTCCACCGCTTCCCCCAGAATCACCCACCAGGGGTCGTTGCGCTCCAGGAGGAGGGCTTCCACGTGGGCCAACCGCTCCGAACCCGACAGGGTGGGGGCCGCCACCCGGGGCATCATCAACTCACTGGCCCGGAGATCGTTGAGCTGAAACACCTTGCCGATCATGGCCGCCTCGTCGGCTTCAATGCGGCCCTGCTGGTGACCCAGGCGGGTCAGCAGGCGGATTTCCGCCTCGCCGGTGACGTGGGTGCTCTGGGCCGTCAGGGCCGGCACCAGACGCTCCAGAACGAACACCAGCGGCAGCAGCAGCCGGGTCAACTGCAGCAGGACGGGGGCCACCACCAGGGCCACCTGCACGTTGAAGCGGGCTCCCAGGGCCTTGGGCAGGATTTCTCCCACCACAATCACCAACAACGTGAACAGTGTGGAAAAGACAGCCAGCCACTGGTTCGGCAAAGCCAGTTGCTCCACAATCACCCAGCCGGCAAAGCTCCCCAGCATGATGCTGCCAAAGATATTGAACATGTTGTTCATCACCACCACCACCGCCAGCGTCCGCCCCAGTTGAAGCCGCAGGCGTTTCAGGCTGTTGGCTCCAGGGACGCCACGGCGGCAGAGGTCCTGGACCTGGAGGGTGGTGGTGGTCATAATGGCTGCTTCGCTGCCGGAGCAGAAGGCAGACCCCAGCAGGAGCACAACCGCCATCAGGAGCAGTCCGCTCAGGGCGTCCACCGTCGCCACCCCGAGCTGCCTATCCCCTCTTCCGTTGTCGCCGCAGATGAGTCGGGTTTGGCCACGCCGCACCTGATACACACTTTTATTTAACCGTCTCCCTCCCCACCTGCACGCCGTGAACTCTCCCTTGGACCATTCATCCATGCTCAACAGCGCCAGCGTCTCCTGGTCAGCCTGGTAGAATTGCTATTGGCGGGGAGCAAGGTGTTGCTCGGGGGATGGTCTCACTGGAATCAACCGGTTCCCTGATTCAGCTCGCTGGACCATGCGATCACTCGCACTCAGGCACTCATGGGTGAGCAAGTTACGAAAGTCGATGATCCGGCGCCCTTCCGGGATGGCCGCAAACAGCCGAAGATCTCGCCGGGCAATCACTTTCAGAGCTTCGCCAATCAGGTGGATGTCGCTCTCGCCAGGGCGATAGTCGGACCGCACCACGGAGCCGAAGGCATGCATGTGGGCCACCGGATGGCGGCGGCCGGCAGCGGTAATGGCCTCATGGGACCGCACCCCTGGCTGGGTGATGAAGGATTTCCGGGGTGGGGACGAACGTAGCCTGGTGCTCATCGCTAATGCCTGGAGCGGCAACCTGTTCAATCATTGAACCGTTTCCCTCCCCATCTGCACGCCGTGAACTCCCCCTTGGCCCCCTCCACCCATGCCCAACGACGCCAGCGTCTCCTGGCCAGCCTGGAGGATGCAGCGGTGGTGCTGCCCGCTGCCCACCTGGTGATCCACCACGCCGACGTTCACCACCGCTTCCGACAAGACAGCGATTTCTTCTATCTCTGCGGCCTGGACGAGGCCAATGCCGTGGCGGTGCTCCGTGGCTACGGCTCCGGCGGCGCTCGAGATCCTCGTTTCGTGTTGTTTGTGGAGCCACGGGACCCCACTGCCGAAGTGTGGAACGGCCAGCGCTGGGGTGTGGAAGGGGCCATGGAGCACTTCGGCGCCGAGGCCGCCCATCCCCTGGGGGAGCTTCCCGAACGCCTGGACAGCTATCTCCACGGCGCTCGACGCATCGGCTTCCGTGTTGGCCACCATCCCCACGTGGAGCCGCTGGTGTTGAGGGCCTGGGCCCAACAACTGGAGCGGGGCCAGCGGCACGGGGGGCACAGCGCCAGCCTCTTTGACGTGAGCACCATCCTCCATGCCATGCGTCTGCGCAAGGAGCCCGGAGAGTTGGAGCGTATGAGGGAAGCCGCCCGCATCAGTTGCGCCGCCCATGAACAGGCCCGGCAGGCCGTCCGGGCCGGCATGGGGGAATACCAGATCGAGGCCCTGCTGGAGGGCCACTTCCGCAACGCCGGGGCCCGTCAGCCCGCCTACCCCTCCATCGTGGCGGGGGGAGACAACGCCTGCATCCTCCACTACACCAATAACCAGGACCCGCTGCGGGACGGGGATCTACTGCTCATTGATGCCGGTTGCAGCCTGACGGACTACTACAACGCCGACATCACCCGCACCTTCCCCATCAACGGCCAATTCAGCGGCCAGCAGCGGGATCTCTACGAACTGGTGCTCACCGCCCAGCGCCAGGCCATCGCCGCCGTGCAGCCGGGAAGCAGTTCCGCCAAGGTGCATAACGCTGCAGTGGAGGTGCTGGTGGACGGGCTGCTGGAGCTGGGTCTTCTACAAGGGGACCGGGACGCCGTCGTCACCAGCCATGGCTACCGCCACCTCTATCCCCACCGCACCGGCCACTGGCTGGGGCTGGACGTCCACGACGTGGGGGCATCCCGCCTGGGGGATCACCACACCGCCCTGGAACCCGGCATGGTGCTCACCGTGGAACCGGGCCTCTACCTCAGCAACCGGCTACCCGTCCCGGAGGGGCAACCCCCCATCCCCGACCACTGGCAAGGGATCGGTATCCGCATCGAAGATGACGTGGCGGTGACTGCAACCGGCCATGAGGTGCTGACGGCGGGGGCGTTGAAGGGTGTTCGGGATATGGAGGGGTGAGGGGGCTGAAGGCTGGGCTGGGGGGATGGTAGTTTGACAAGAGTTGGCAAAGACCAATGGCATCCGCCATGGGCGAGCAGCACAGGAGGCCTGCGACGACGCGGGAGCAGCTTCGGCGCTCGGTTGCTGTATGTCCAGGTGAGGTAGTGCTCCGGCGTGACTTGCGCACTCTGGGCAGTACGTCCCAGGTGAGCCGCGGCTTGAGGCAACTGGTGGAGGATGGCAAGCTGGTGCGCATCGGCGTGGGAGTCTACGCCAAGGCAACACCATCCCGCCTCTCGGGTCAGCCTGCGCCAAGACAAACCCTTGAAGTTCTGGCTGCTGAAACGTTCGCTCGCCTCGGCATTGCCTGGCAGCAGGGTAAAGCGCAGCGGCTCTACAACGCCGGACTCACAACCCAAGTGCCTTGGCGGACCACCTTCGACACGAGCCCTCGCCGCATCACAAGACGGTTGCAAGTAGGTAAGGGTGTTGTGGAGTATGAAAGGGGATAAGCAATGGCGAGGCTGACAGAGAAGGAGCAGCAGGAAGTCATGCGCTTCATTGAGGCGGGTAAGCCCCCGCCTGACAAATACCGCTTCCTGTTGTTTGACGACAAGCGGGAGGTCGAGTTGGTCTGGAACGGCAAGACCAACGAGGTGACAAATGTAGTGCTGCCTTTCCAAACGATTGAGCAGGTGGACGAGCCACGCGCCGAGAAGCCAGAGGACACGGCGGCGCAACAAGATCTATTTGCCTTAGATAGCCGTGGCCGCCAGCTTCAGGGCTGGACCAACAAGCTGATATGGGGTGATAACAAGCTCATCCTATCATCCCTGAAGAACGGACCTCTCCGCGAAGAGATTGAGCGCCAAGGGGGTGTAAAGCTCATATATATCGATCCTCCATTTGATGTTGGTGCAGATTTCTCAATTGAGATTGAGATTGGTGACGAAATCTTCACCAAGAAGCGAAATATCTTAGAGGAAATTGCCTATCGGGATACATGGGGACAGGGAGTAGATTCATTCATTACAATGATTTACGAGCGCCTCTCTATTATGCGTGATCTGTTGGCAGATGACGGAAGCATTTATGTACATTGTGATTACCGTGTAAATGCTATAGTTAGATTGGCAATGGATGATATATTTGGCAAAGAACGTTTCATTAATCAAATTGAGTGGGCTTATAAGACTGGAGGAATTCCAGAAAGATTCGGCTTTTCCAAAAAACATCACCATATTCTTTTCTACTCCCGTGGCGAGAATCCGGTCTTTAATCAACTTCGTCAGAAGTCTTATGTGCCAACACTTCCAGAACCACACACTTCGTCGGGGCAGCGCCTTGGCGTGAGACGTGATAAGTTTTGTGAACTATGTGTAAATGGAAGTCCGGGGCAGAAATATCGAATGGTGATAGCTAGAGACATTTGGGATAATATTTCCTCCATTTTCCGAAATGATCCACAAATCACAGGATATAACACTCAAAAACCTGAAGAGCTATTAAATCGTATAATAGCCGCTTCATCAAACGAGGGTGATCTTGTAGCAGATTTCTTTGTAGGCTCTGGCACTACATCAGCCGTGGCCGAAAAACTTGGACGTAAATGGATTGTTGCTGATTTAGGAAAATTTGCTATTCATACTACTCGTAAGCGAATGATAGGAGTACAGCGCGAGCTCAAGAGCACAGGCAGAAACTATCGTGCATTCGAAATCCTCAACCTCGGAAAGTATGAGCGCCAGCACTATGTCGGAGTAAATCCCAATCTACGTGAAGACCAACGTCAACAGTAGCTCGAGGCCCGAGAGCAAGCATTCTTAGACCTCATTCTGAGTGCCTACCGCGCCGAGAAGACCGATGGGTTTGCCAGCTTTCATGGCAAGAAGGCTGGCCGGCTAGTGGCAATTGGTCCAGTCAACATGCCGGTCTCACGACTGTTCATCGAAGAAATTATCCGCGAGTGCCGCAAGAAGCGTGTCACCAAGGTGGATGTCCTTGGTTTCGAGTTCGAGATGGGTCTGTTCCCGAACATACTCGATGAGGCCCGCGAAAATGGTATTGACGTTGCCCCAAAATACATCCCCCGCGATGTCTTCGACAAGCGGGCCGTAGAGCGCAACCAAGTTGTTTTCCACGATGTTGCTTTCATCGAGGTACGCCCACACTTCAAAGACAATGCCGTGGCTGTCCAATTGACGGATTTCTCGGTTTTCTACTCACAGGATTCTGTCACCCATGCCGAAGCGACTCTGAATAATAATAGAAGCAAAATTGTTGTTGAGAACGGTCAAATCATCAAGATGAGAAAGGGAAGGGATGGATCCTGCTACACCGAACAACTGACCAAAACCTGGAAAGACTGGATTGACTATTGGTCGGTGGACTCTAACTTTGAAAGCAAGCGTGAAATCGTCCGTGTCCAGAACCCCAACACCGGGAATTGGGAAGAGCAATGGACAGGCGATTACATCTTCGAGAACGAATGGCAGTCGTTCCGCACGAGGAATGACCGATCACTTGAATTGATGAGTGTCTATCATGAATGTGTGCCAGGACAGCGCAAGATTGCCGTCAAGGTTGTGGACATCTTCGGGAATGACACCATGACCATCGTTGACCTGAATGTAGGGGGTAAGAACTGATGGCACTTCATCCTGACTTCCCCGGCTCGCCCCACGCAATCCTCGACCCGGCCATTCGCTGGTTGCCGACTGATGAGACGCTGCGCGGCACCAGCATGGATAAACTCATGCCGCCTTTGGTGGCCAAGCTTCGCATCAGGGTGAAGGAGTTTCGTGACGGTGGCTATGTTGGCGCGTCCCACACGAGCAAGAGCCTATTGAACTGCTGGTTCAACACTCCGCACCTCTTGCCGCAGGTCGATGGCAGCATGGTCGAGTTTCAGTATTTCTTCTCGCAGCGCGAGGCCATGGAAACCATCATCTACCTCTATGATGTCGTCATCGCAAAGGACAACTTTGATCTTATGCGCTTTGACAGCTCGGGCGCTGTCTCGGCCAGCATGTTTGATGAGACCTGGCGGCGCTGGGTAGTGAAGATGGCGACCGGCACGGGCAAAAACAAGGTACTGAGCCTTGCCCTGGCCTGGAGCTACTTTCACAAGCTCTATGAGTCGGATAGTGAGCTTGCCCGGAATTTCCTGATCATCACACCAAATATCATTGTACTTGACCGCATCTACAAGGACTTTCAAGGGCTGAGGCTCTTCTTTGAAGATCCAATCATCCCCGACAATGGCTTTGACGGTCAAAATTGGCAAGACGATTTCCAGTTAGAATTGCATCTTCAGGACGAGGTGCGGGTCACGCAACCGACTGGTAACATCTTCTTGACTAACATCCACCGTGTCTATGCAGGCGAAGACATTCCTCCGACGCCCGACGACGATGACACGATGGATTTCTTCCTTGGCAAACGCCCTACAGGCGCAACGACTGACTCCAAGGTGGACCTTGGTATGATTGTGCGCGACATCGATGAGTTGATGGTGCTCAACGATGAAGCGCATCACATCCACGACTCACGCTTGGCCTGGTTCCAGTCGATTGAGGACATTCACAATCGACTTGTCCAGAAAGGTTCCGGCCTCGCTCTTCAGATCGATGTGACCGCTACGCCGAAGCACAACAACGGTGCAATCTTCGTCCAGACCGTCGCTGACTATCCGCTGGTCGAGGCGATTTCACAGAACGTGGTCAAGCACCCTGTGCTTCCCGATGCGGACAGCCGGTTGAAGGTGGCTGAGCGCCCGAGTGTAAACTATACTGAAAAATACGCCGACTACCTCCATCTTGGCGTCATCGAGTGGCGAAAAGCTTATGACGAACACCAGAAGATGGGCAAGAAGGCCATCCTCTTCGTCATGACCGACGACACGAGAAACTGTGATGACGTTGCAGGCTATCTTGGCACCTACCCGGATTTGAAGGACGCTGTTCTGACCATTCATACGAAGAACAATGGCGAGATTTCAGAGGCATCTACCAGGAGAGCGAAGGAGGAACTTGAATTTCTTCGCAAGCAAGCTAATAAAATTGATGATCCAACCAGCCCCTATAAAGCTGTCGTTTCCGTGTTGATGCTCAAGGAAGGCTGGGATGTTCGCAATGTGACAACGATTGTCGGCCTTCGTCTCTACAGAGCCAAGAGTAATATTCTGCCTGAGCAAACCCTTGGGCGCGGCCTACGAAAGATGTATACGGGTGGGGAACAATAATATCTGAGCATTGTCGGCACAAATGCCTTCATGGAGTTTGTCGAATCTATTCAAGCTGAAGGCGTTGAGCTTGAACATAAGCCGATGGGGTCTGGCACAGAACCCAAGACTCCTATTGTCATTGAAATAGACCAAGATAACTCGAACAAAGACTTGGATACCCTCGACATTGAAATCCTGGTGCTAACGCCACGCATTTACCGAGAATATAAGAACCTTGCAGACTTGGATGTTTCGACATTCGGACACAATCCGGTTACCTACCAAAACTTCAGCGAAGAAGAGCAGCGCGAGATAGTTTTCAAAGACATTACAACCGGTGAGGTTGCACATACCACAGTACTTGACAGTGTAGGGATTGCAGATTATCGCAGTGTTATTGGATATTTTGCCAGGGCTATTATGAATGATTTGCGGCTCGTCAGTGATTATAATATTCTGTATGGAAAGATGAAAATCTTCATGCAGAATCATCTATTTGGCCAAAGCGTCGATCTCGAAAGCGCCAACACGCTTCGAAATCTTTCCGAACTTGCAGCGACGAAGACGTTGTTGGAGACCTTCCAGATCGCAATAAATGCGTTGACGGTTCAGGACCGAGGCTCCGCTGAAATCAGAGACACCATCAGACTTCGGAAAACGAGGCCCTTCGTCGTGAAGAATCAATGCTACATTCTTTCCATTCTTCCCAGGAAAAGCATCTTTAATCATATTATCGGTGATAGCGACCTTGAACTCGCTTTCGCACGCTTTCTTGAGAACTGTACTGATGTAGAGTCTTATACGAAAAATTACTTTGCCGTTGGCTTTAAAATTGACTACGTAGATGTTGATGGAAATATCTCAAACTACTATCCCGACTTCATTGTCAAACTGAAAGAAGGTTGTGTTTTTGTAGTGGAGACAAAGGGACTGAAAGACTTGGATGTCCCATTGAAGATGAAGCGGCTACGGCAGTGGTGTGAAGATATCAACGCCATTCAGCAGACAATGATCTTCGATTTTATTTACATTGATGAGGAAGACTTCCAACGTTATAGACCATCGAATTTTGCACAGTTGGTTGAGAATTTTCGTGAATACCAGTGAAAATAAAGATGCTTTCAAAAAGACATGTTGCAGCAGATGCCACCTCCATCTCCGGCACTCTATGGCCCTGGGGATTGAAGCTGCTGCTGTCCCCTTCTAAGCCCGCCCCTGTCCGGTGGTGCGGCGCTACGGAAACCAGGTCGCCAGACGTCAGGGCTGCCGGAGGGTGTCCAGCACCCGGTCCAGCTTTTCTTCCACAGCCCTGTTGTCCGCCCGCAACCTGGTTTCCACGGCTTGAAGATCAGCCTTGAACTCCAGCCGCACACCCTGAATCTCTTGCCGTACACCCTGAATCTCCTGCCGCACATCCTTGATCTCCTGCCGTACGTCCTTGATCTCCTGCCGCACCCCATGAAAGGCCGCCAGCAGCAACGCCAGGACGCCCAGGACCACGGCCGGCCTCAGCCAGTCGTTGGCCAGCACCGCGGTAGGGTAGGCCGTTACCGCTCCGGCTTCCCGCGCAAGGGGGGCAGGCTGCTTCACCCCTGGCGACGGGGGCTCTACCTGGGGGGGAGTGGATACTGCCATGGCCCTATCCTACCTGATGGCGATGGGTCGAATGTGCTCCACAATCTGCTGGGTCATGCCCTGGCGCAAGGCCATGACGACCCTCCATGTGGATGCTCCGCGGGCATGGTTCAGACAAAACTCAGTTGGCTTTCTGACAGCTTCGGCGGTATTGGCAACACACCAACGAAGTCCCATTCGCCTTGGCTACAGCAGTAAACTCTTCTAACCAAGTCCACACGCGGGCTTTTCCTGTCCCATATGTCGGTCTCAAAGGTGCTTCACGGCCAGCCCCCCGGAGGCAGGAGCAAGGTGCAGGGCAAGGCGGCCACGGTGGCACTGGCTGGAGGATGCTTCAAAATCCTTCGCAGCGCGACGGGGAAGCGTTTGAACCACACGGCTCACATGGGCACGCTCCGATGGAGCAACCGACAGTTGATCTGGGTGATCTCCGGTCAACAAGCCTGCCTTTTGCAGCGCCTTGAGGTCATGGCAGACCTGAGTAGATGCCGCTCAGGCTGCTGCTCACCTCCCCGTCGCCCTGCTCCGAGTTGTAGGAGCCGTCGCCGCGTGAGTGGGCCAGCGCGGCGCGGCCGTCCAGGCCTTTCCGCTCCAGTCGCCAGCCAGCAAGGCGAGGGTCCTTCCGTTTGTGTGGCGCCGGTGGATCCTGAGTCAGGTGATGCCTGGTTGGGGGACCTCCCCCTACCCCCGCCGCCAGGTCTGGACAGGCTGAACAACAGGCCGCAGTAGGGGTTCTCTTTCTCCCTCTTCCCTCTGTTCATCAGGCTTACCAAGGCCACAGGCCAGAGCAAGAGGGGCTTCCCGTCCTTCCCCTTATCCAGAACTCGGGTTCTTCATGGCGCCATGGAGGCGTTTACCGGCAATCCAAAGGAGACCAGGCCAACCGCAGGTCAACCTGAACAATCTCTGTTTCCCCGCTGGAGAAAGCCTGCTGGCCGATGCAAA
>JXQG01000080.1 GCA_001007665.1 Candidatus Synechococcus spongiarum SP3
CAACCAACCGGTCCAGCTTGTCTCCCAGCACCTTGAGTTCCCCCTTGACCTCCGCAAGAGCCTCCCGCTGCCTGGCCTCACCGGCCCTCGTTTCCTCTCGCTGCTTGGTCATTTCCTCATAGAAAAACAGGTGTTCCACCTTTGCCTTCACACTGGACTTGCCTTCTTCCATCACTCTTGCCAATGGGTCTCTGGCCAATTTCCTGCCTTGGCCTGGCCGCATGGCACATTGCCATGCCACCTTGCCATGCCGGTGAAGGTCTGAACTACGTAGCCAATGGAGCATTGTCAGGATCAGAAGACCCTGTTTTTGCTCTTCAATAGTCTTCCTGATGCTCTATGGCGCCCTGGAAGCAGTGTATTGTCACACTACGCCCATGATGTTATGATACTGCCATCGCTAATCACCCGCTAATCACCTCTCCCTGGTGCTCAACTTACCTGGAGAAGTTGACTCACCTTACGAGCCGGATAAGGACTTTTTCAACAGTCTCCTAATGTAGTGTCCTGGAGATAGTTTTACAAAGGCGTTGGATCCTGGCCAGGATGGATGCGGCAATAGGTGCCCACGCCAAGGGACGGGCTTGGCTATTATACTACTCCACAAAAACAAGGATGCCAAACCAGGCTTCCACTTCATGGATCCATGGAACCTGGGCCGCCGCGCCAGTCACTCCTTCACCTTGGCCTGGTTATCGGCGCAGCCCTTATCGATGCTCAGACGGAGAGGAACTCCTGGTGGCAGTGGCGGCGCTGGCACTGCGCCAAGACTTTCCCGGTACCTGCATCTCAGGCAGCCAACAATGCTGCTGTCGTGCCGTTACGGAGATCATCATGGGTCACACCTTCCCCAATGCCCAGTCCCAACGGCGGCAGCGGTTGGCTTCGCTCCAGTGCCTGGCTTGGTGTCTTCTCGTCTCCACAGAGCAGGACCGCGTGATCCGCTGCTCTCCGCTACAGACCCACAATGTCCTGCACCTGATCCACAACGCAGGAGTCGGTGGAGATCTTGCAACGGCGGTGGCGATGGGGTTGCAGGCTCAACAACTGTAACCATCGATGCACGGTGAAGTTGGCAATACCTGTGTGAGCAGCCAGGGCAGGAACGCTCCCATGGGTGGCATGAGCTGATGCATTCGGCAATGCCGTGTCGCTCCCTTCGGCTACCCGCCGCGCATCCTCATGGATGCGGGCTGGGCCAGGAGGTTGTTGGCCATAGATGGCACCGCTCAACTCCTTGCGGTCATCCACACAGCTCACCACGAGATTTGGGAAAGAAGGGTTGGATTCTTTCAAGCTGGCGCTGACTGAGCGAGAATAAAGAGTCCATCCTTCCTCCTCCTGAAGCTCTCTTGGGGGGTCCCCTCCGGTGAGGGGAACCTCTTTCCTGCTTGATGGGTCCTGACCCTGGGGGCTGTGGACAAATGGGCTTTACCTTGCTGCAAGAAGCGTTGCCACGAGGTTCCAATGAGCGGCATAGTTGCTGTCGGTTTTGTCATAATGGGTGACAAGGCCTCGGTACTCCTTGATCCTGGTAAAGAAATTCCCCATCAGACGGCGCCACTTGCAGGCTTCCCTGGGGTAGGAGCGCCGCGCTTTGGGGTCTGCTTGGGGCGGGATGACCGTTGTGGCGCCACACACCTGCAACTCTCTGAGGAGGCCATCACTGCCGAACGCCTTGTCAGCCAGCAGAGCAGAAAAGGGCAGGTTGTCGATCCATGGTGCTACCCCCTTTGCTCTCGTGGCTCGGTCCTGGTAGCAGGAGGAAGCGCACCCGATTGCCCAGGGCGTCCACCAGCACCATGATCTTCCTTGTCAGCCCGCCCTGGGAAGGCCCATGCACAGGTGCCGAGTCCCCCCTCTTGCCCTGGCGGCTTTCTGGTGAACCGGGACAATGGCGCTGTCGACGATCCGTGATCACAAAGCTCCGTGATCACGAAGCGATGCTCGCCCATGACAACCGGGCACCCCGAAAAATCGGGCACAGCCTACCGGAGGTCTGCCGTCTCACCATGGGAAAATCACTTGAATTATCCACAGGCTCTGGTTCGCAGCGTGCCCTTCCCATGGCATCAGCCTGTAAAGAGGCATTCACAGTGGGAGGAAGACCAGGGTGCGCTATTGCTAGGCTGCTCTCACGTCTCTCCCCAATTCCCATGTCAGAGGTGCTCAATGGCCAGCTTCCGGCCTATCTGGGCAGCACAGGCGGCCTGCTTGATGCCGCTGAAACCGAAGAGAAGTACGCCATCACCTGGACCAGCACAAAGGACCAGGCGTTTGAGTTGCCCACTGGTGGTGCTGCCCTGATGAATAGTGGGGAGAACATCATGTACTTTGCCCGCAAGGAGCAGTGTCTGGCCCTGGGCGCCAGCTTGCGCACCCTCAGGCCCAGAATCAACGACTACAAGATCTACCGCATCTTCCCTGGCGGGGACACGGAATACCTGCATCCCAAGGATGGGGTTTTCCCCGAGAAGGTGAATGAAGGCCGTCCTATGGTCAACCACAACGCTCGCTCCATTGGCAGCAATGTCAACCCTGCCACCATCAAGTTCACAGGGCAGAAGGTCTACGACTGACGTGCCGCCCGGCTCTCCCGGAGAGCCCAGGGTGCGTGATTAGCCTCGAAGACATCAGACAGCGGGCCAGCCAAGGGGAGACGTTCCTTCCCATCTGGACCACATGGTCCGCTGATCTGGATACTCCTGTCTCCACGTGGCTGCGCATCAGCCCGGGCAGTCCCTATGGCGTGCTCCTGGAGTCCGTGGATGGCGGCGTCCATGTTGGGCGCTGGAGCGTGGTGGCCACCTATCCCCTGTGGGTATTTGAAAGCCGCGGCGACCGGAGTGTGCGGCGCTGGCGGGACGGCCGCTGTGATGTCTACGCCGGCAATCCTTTGGAGCTGTTGCGGCGCCGGATACAGCCCTACCGCGCCAGCCCGGTTCCTGGCTGCCCTGCCCTGGGGCAACTCTTTGGCATGTGGGGCTATGAGCTGATTCGCTGGATTGAGCCCACTGTCCCTGTCCATGAAGTGGCTGAGGGGGATTGCCCCGATGGTCTGTGGATGCTCTGCGACCACTTGCTCCTGTTTGACCAGGCCCGTCGGCTCCTGACGGCGGTCTCCTACATCAACTTGCAGGATCAGCCGGATCCCGATCTGGCCCGGGCGGATGCCCAGCTCCGGCTTCAGCGGTTGCAGCGCTGCATCTTGACGCCCAGCCCAGCCCAGCCCCTGGCCTGGCAGCACACAGCCACTCGGCAAACACCCACAACAGCCAACCGCAGTCGCGCCAACTTTGAAGCAGCCGTCCACCAGGCGCGAGAGCACATCATGGCTGGAGACGTGTTCCAACTGGTGCTCAGTCAGCGCCTGGAAGCCCAACTTCCCCATGAGCCCTTTTCCATCTACCGCAGCCTCCGGCTGGTGAACCCCAGCCCCTATATGGCCTATTTCAATTTCGGCAACTGGCAGCTGATTGGCTCCAGTCCCGAAGTCATGGTCAAGGTGGAGCGTCAGGAGGATGGGAAGCGGCTGGCCATATTGCGTCCCATTGCCGGCACCCGGCGCCGCAGTGCGGATCCCGCGACAGACGCGGCGTTGGCCGAGGAATTGCTGGCGGACCCCAAAGAACGCTCCGAACACGTCATGCTGGTGGACTTGGCCCGCAATGATTTGGGTCGGGTTTGCCAGCCAGGGAGCGTACAGCTTAAAGACCTGATGGTGATCGAGCGCTATTCCCACGTGATGCACCTTGTCTCGCAAGTGCATGGTCAACTGCGGGAGACGTGTGATCCGCTGGACGTGCTGGTGGCTTGCTTCCCTGCGGGAACCGTCAGCGGCGCCCCCAAAATTCGCGCCATGCAGTTGATCCATGGGTTGGAGCCGGATCGCCGTGGACCCTACTCCGGCGTCTACGGCTCCATGGACCTGCAAGGCACCATCAATTTGGCCATCACCATTCGCACCATCCTGGCCAAGCCCCGGTCACCAGGTCAGTGGCACATCTCTGTTCAAGCCGGTGCGGGGATCGTCTGCGAGTCTCGACCCGCTTTGGAATACGAGGAGACTCTGAATAAGGCCCATGGCATGCTGCGGGCCATCAATTGTCTGGAGGTGGATCATCCATGACCATCCCCCTGCTGCTGAAGGGCTTTGAGGTGGAGATGTTCACCGGTCAACCCGATGGCACCATTGTGGGGTGTGCCGATGATGCGGCCCGGGCGTTACCTGGCTTCATGGTGGAGCCTGATCGACGCAACCTGGAATATGCCACGCCCCCCGAGGCGGACTACCGCCAGCAGTTGCACCACTTGCTGGAGCCACGACGCGCCTTGCGTACCTGGCTGCGGCAACGTGGTCTCACCCTCTTGCCTGGCAGTTGCCTCAGCCTGGGGGACAGCCGCAGCTTTGAGCGGTCCGACCCCACCAATGCCTACCACGGCTTGATTGAGAGAACCTATGGCGCCCGTGTGGCTACGGCCAGTGTTCACCTGAACTTTGGCATTGCCGATCCGGAACAGCTCATGGCGGCTTGTCGGCTCATGCGCTGCGAAGGCGCCCTGCTGCTTGCCCTCAGCGCCTGCTCCCCTTTTCTGGATGGTCGGGTGACAGGCGCCCACTCTCAACGCTGGCGTCAGTTCCCCGTCACACCCACCTGGATCCCTCTCTTCCTTCGCCACAGTCACTACATCCAGTGGATGGAGGAGCAGTTGCGCCTGGGCACCATGCACAACGTGCGCCACCTGTGGTGTTCGGTGCGTCCCAACGGCAGGCGTCGCCCCTATGAGATTGATCGTGTTGAGGTGCGCATCTGCGATCTGCTGGATGATCCTCTGGAGTTGCTGGCTGTTGCCAGCTTTTGTGAGCTGCGCCTGCTGCAGCTGTTGGCGGAACCTGAGCGCCAGGATCCGCTGTGGGCCAGCACCATGGACGCCGATGCCCTTGCGGTGTTGGCGGACCGCAACGACCAGGCTGCGTCCCGGCAGTCCCTCACGGCCCGTCTGCACCACTGGCGGGATGGCCATGCCCTGACGGCTGCCCAGTGGCTACGCCAGTCTCTCGGCGATGTTCAGGGGATGGCAACGTCTTTGGGTCTGGAGGACTGGCTCCAGCCACTGCACACTATCCTGAGAGAAGGAAATCGCTCCATGCGTTGGCTTCGCTCCCATGGAGAAGGAGAGCCCATCCGCACCATTGTCAAGCGAGAGGCTGCGGTCTTGGAGATCCGTGAGCGCGAGATCCACCAACACCTTTGTGAAGGGACGCTCAGAGCAACCTGTTTTGCGCCGACCACCTCCCTTGCCGCACCATGATCCTGGCGCCTCGTACACCCTACGCCGACCTCCCCGGTGCAGACCATGTGTCTACTGCAACGAGGCTTGACGCGCCGCGGTTGCTCCAGGAACGGCTGGGCCTTATTGAGGAGCTTTGGCACAGCGTGCTCAGCCATGAGTGCGACCAGGCCGTGGCATCCCGCCTGGTCCACCTCAAGAAGTTGTGCTTTGAGGCCGGCAGCGCGGCTGCCATCGTTGAGCTGGTGCGAGCCATGGACCTGAGTGAGGCCATCGTTGCTGCCCGGGCGTTCTCCTTGTATTTCCAGTTGGTCAACATTATTGAGCAGCAAATTGAAGAAGATCGTTATCGCTCCTCCATCCAGGCCGCCTACGCAAAGGGTCCGGTTGTGGAGAACCCCTTTGCCCCGCCGTTGTCCCTCGGCTCGGCGCCCATCCCTCTGCGCACGCTGTTTGGCCGTCTGCGCTGCCTCAATGTACCGCCGGGCCAGTTGGAGACCCTGCTCAACAGGATGGATATCCGCTTGGTGTTTACAGCCCATCCCACGGAGATCGTGCGGCACACCGTGCGCCATAAGCAGCGTCGGGTCGCAGATCTTCTGACACGACACGCCCAACTGGATGGCGCTGGCCATGTGGAGGATCAGGAGTTGATTCGCCGTCAGTTGGAGCAGGAAATCCGTTTGTGGTGGTGTACCGATGAACTCCACCAGTTCAAGCCCTCCGTGCTGGACGAAGTGGACTATGCCCTCCTCTATTTCCAGGAGGTTCTCTTTGATGTGCTGCCCCAGCTCAATGGGCGCTTGCGGCGGGTCCTGCAGCGCAGCTACCCGGACGTGCAACTGCACGGCGAAGCTGTCATCACCTTTGGCTCCTGGGTGGGGGCCGATCGGGACGGCAACCCCTCCGTCACACCAGATGTGACCTGGAGAACTGCCTGCTACCAGCGCCAGCTCATGCTGGAGCGCTATATCCGTGCGGTGGAGACCCTGCGCACGGAACTGTCCCTCTCCATGCAGTGGAGTCAGGTGGGTACCGACTTGCTGGAGTCCCTGGAGTTGGACCGGCTGTGCTTCCCGTCGGTCTATGAGCGGCTGGCAGCCCGGTACCGCCTGGAGCCCTACCGGCTCAAACTCAGTTACATCCTGGAGCGATTACACCGCACCCACGCCCGCAACAAGGCGCTGAACGAAGCCGGTTGGGATTCCCCTCGCCCCCAGCCACGATCCAAGGACATCTCCAGCATCGCCCCACTGGGTCAGGATCTGGCCGGCCCACTTCACTATGGGGCCTATCTGGAGTTCCGCCAAGACCTTGAACTCCTGCAGAGCAGCCTGCTCCGCACGGGCTTGAGCAACACGGGCCTGGAGTCCCTGCTGACGCAGGTGAGCAGCTTCGGCTTCTCCCTTGCGGCCCTGGATCTACGGCAGGAGAGCAGTCGCCACAGCGATGCTCTTGACGAAATCACGCGCTTTTTACAAATGCCCGCCTACGGCACCATGGACGAAGAGAGCCGGGTGCAATGGTTGCTGGCGGAGTTGCAGACCAGGCGTCCCCTGGTTCCTGCCGCGGTGGCCTGGAAGGACAGCACCCGGGAGACCCTGGATGTGTTCCGCATGCTCAAACGCCTTCAGTTGGAGTTCGGCGAGCGGACCTGTCGCACCTACATCATCTCCATGTGCGAAAGCGTCTCCGATGTGTTGGAAGTGATGGTGCTGGCCAAGGAGACCGGGCTGGTGAGCGCCCCGGATGGTCAGGCGTCGCTCCTGGTGATTCCCCTCTTCGAGACCGTTGAGGACCTGCAACGGGCCCCACGGGTGATGGAGGATCTCTTCAGCATGGCCACCTACCGGGGGTTATTGGCGTGCTGTGGCCAAAGGGCAGAGAAGGACAGGCTGTTGCAGGAAATCATGCTGGGCTATTCCGATAGCAATAAAGACTCCGGCTTCCTCTCCAGCAACTGGGAAATTTACCGTGCTCAGCAAGCTCTGGCGGCCATGGCCCGCGGCCATGGCATTCATCTGCGAATCTTCCACGGCCGTGGCGGTTCCGTGGGCCGTGGTGGCGGACCCGCCTACCAGGCCATTCTGGCCCAGCCTGGAGGCACCCTGGAGGGACGCATCAAGATCACTGAGCAGGGGGAAGTATTGGCGTCCAAATACGCCTTGCCGGAGCTGGCGCTCTACAATCTGGAGACCGTCACCTCTGCCGTCATCCAGAACAGCCTGCTGGGGTCCCGCCTGGGGGAACATCGAGAGTGGAGTGAGCTGATGAGCCGCCTGGCCCAGCGCTCTCGCAGCCACTACCGGGCCCTGGTCCATGAAGATCCCCACCTGGTGCTTTTTTTCCAGCAGGTGACACCCATCGAAGAGATTTCCATGCTGCAAATTTCTTCTCGTCCCGCTCGGCGCCGTGGCGGCGCCAAGGACCTCTCCAGCCTGCGGGCCATTCCGTGGGTGTTTGGCTGGACCCAAAGCCGCTTCCTGTTGCCCAGTTGGTATGGCGTGGGTTTTGCGTTGAATCAGGAGTTGCAGGATCACCCCGAGCAGTTGGACGTGCTCCGTGAGCTCTATGGTCGCTGGCCTTTCCTGCGCACCCTCATCTCCAATGTGGAGATGACCCTGGCCAAGGTGGACCTGCAGCTGGCGGAGCACTATATGAATTCCCTCAGCAGCGAGAATTACCGGGACGCCTTTGGGGCCATTTTTGCCCGCATTCGCCGGGAATATGAACTCACCTGCTCCTTGGTGCTGAAAATCACCGGCCATCGGGAACTGCTGGCAGAAGATCCAGGTCTCAAGCTGTCAGTGGAGCTGAGGAATTGCACCATCGTGCCGCTGGGCTTTATCCAGGTGGCGCTGCTGCGTCGGCTGCGGGAACAGGTGCGCCAGCCCCCGCTACGGGAAGAGGAGGAGCGTACCTACAGTCGCAGCGAGTTGCTACGGGGCGCCTTGCTCACCATCAATGGCATCGCTGCGGGGATGCGCAACACAGGTTGAAAGAGATCATGTCCAATCCAGCACCCAGCCCAGTGGTAAGGCTTCCGACAGGCTGGCTGATGTTGCAGGATCCGGATCGCCCGGATGCTGCTGCCGTCAATCAGTTGCTCCAGGCCTGTGGTCAACCGGAGCGCAGCATCGAGCGGGTCGCCCTGGCGCTGCAGCGCAGTGATCTTCTGGTCAGCCTTTGGCGACCTGCCCACGATAATGATGGTCACGAACTGGTGGGTCTGGTGAGGGCCACCAGTGACCGATCCTTGAACGTGAACCTTTGGGATCTGTGCGTTCTCGATGACA
This sequence comes from Candidatus Synechococcus spongiarum SP3, assembly GCA_001007665.1. GTDB lineage: Bacteria > Cyanobacteriota > Cyanobacteriia > PCC-6307 > Cyanobiaceae > Synechococcus_B > Synechococcus_B spongiarum_B. The sequence continues at coordinate 8,589 of JXQG01000080.1, forward strand.
TTCAGCCCAGGT